>JAGWMX010000134.1 GCA_028871525.1 Gammaproteobacteria bacterium | reverse complement strand
CCGGCGACTCGCCTTCCGCCATCCGATCCAGCGCCATGAAGCGCATCGCTTCCAGTGTCTCGCGGGTCAACTTCCGGCCATCGATCTTCATGCCAGCTTGGACCGCAGTCGATGCCATTTTGTTCCCTAATCTACTGACTTATGAGTAAGGAATCGCTGATCAAATGACGGAATCACGGTTCATGGTGTTGCCGGTGCGTTCGCAACGGTCCTTCCTGCTCGTGCAAGGCATGCGCTACGCAGGCAAGGCGACGTGGAACGACGCCTACCGCCGTTGGCTGTCGGAGTTCACCTTTCCTGCAGGCCTGGTCGCAGCTGGCGTTTCAGGAACACCACCAGGCGCTCGAGGATCGCTTTATGCAGTGCGGCCGTCTCGAGCAATTGCTGCGCGAGGCGGCGCCGGCATGGCGGTTTCATCCGGTCATCCAGTCCTTGCAGGCCCTGCGCGGCGTGCAGTTCACCGTCGCCATCGGGTTGATCGCCGAAGCCGGCGACCTGTCGCACTTCGACCATCCCCAGCCGCTGATGGCTTGGTTCGGCATCGTGCCCAGCGAGCGCGGCTCCGGACCCTGGATCTTTCACGGCGGCAGCACCAAGTCCGGTAACGGCTATGCTAAGCGGCTCTTGATCGAAGCCGCCTGGAGCTACCGCTACACCCCCAAGGTCAGCCGCATCATCCAGATCCGGCACGAAGGATTGCCCAAGTGCGATCATTGATCGCGCGTGGGACGCACAGCTGCGGTCGTGCCGCAAGCTCACGCAGGGCAAGCATCCCAATGTCGTGGTGGTTGCCGTCGCCCGCGAGCTGGCCGGCTGCATCTGGGACATCGCGCGCCGCACTCGAATTTATTCGCCACAGGAGGTCGCCCGAGTCTTCTGAGGGCGGCGCGGCCCGGTGAGGTACGCAACCCGCGACGGCGTTAGGCGACGGACCTCCGAGATGCTCCGACTCGCGTGCCTGGACCGCGGCAGGCGCATGGACGCAACCCAGTCCTGCGGTATCCAACCCGTTAATATCGGCTTGAGCAACCGTCGGATGTGTTGTGACGAAGTTTCTGCCGCTGATCTGGGCCGCGCTGTGGCGGCGTCGCGCACGCACGCTGTTTACGCTGTGCTCGATGATCGTCGCCTTTCTGCTGTACGGTGTGATGCAGATGATCGGTAACGCGCTGGCGCACCCGGCGGGGTTTTTCGGTGCCGACAAGCTGATCACGACCAGCCGGTACTCCTTCGCGCAGACGCTGCCGATCTCACAAGCCCGGCAGATCGCGGCGGTGCCCGGCGTCGTCGCGGTGACGTGGCTGACCAGTTTTCCCGCCTACTACCAGGATCCCAGGAACTATGTAAATCCGCAGCCGGTCGACATCCGGTCGTTCCTCAGCGTCAACGCTGGGGAATTCATCATTGCGCCGGGACCACTGCGAGCTTTCGAAACCACCCGCACCGGTGCCCTGGTCGACGCGCAGTTGATGCGCAAGTATGGTTGGAAAATTGGCCAGGTCATCCATGTCCAGTCGTCTTACTGGATTCGGAACGACGGCTCGGGCGACTGGCCGCTGGTGATCGTCGGGACCTTCGCAGTGGCGGATCCGGCGCAGCGCAAAGACTACCAGTCAACGCTGCTGTTCCGCTATGACTACCTGGACGCGGCACGCGTATTCGATGAAGGCCGGATCGGCCTCTTTATGGAGAGGATCGATAAACCTCGCGATGCGTCGGCGATCGCCAAACAGATCGACGCCCTGTTCGCTAACTCGGCGGATGAGACCCGCACCCAGCCGGCCAAGGCTTTCGCGCTGTCTTTCATCCAGCAAATTGTCAATGTCGGCCTGATCGTGCGAGCGATTCTCGGCGCCGTGTTCTTCACGCTATTGTTTCTGACCGGCAACACCTTGATGCAGTCGTTTCGCGAGCGCACGGCGGAGCTGGCAGTGTTGAAGACGATCGGTTTTTCCGACGCCGGCGTGCTGGCGCTGCTATTCGCTGAAGCGGCGCTGCTGTGCATGTCCGCGGCAGCGGTCGGCCTGTTGCTGTCCTGGGGCTTTATCCCGGTGTTGCGAACGGTCACGACCGGCGTGCGGTTATCGGCGTGGGCGGTCTTGCCTGGGCTGGGGATCGCCGCTGTGCTGGCGTTTGTCGTCGGCCTGCCGCCGGCGATTAAGGGCATGCGGCTGTCTGTGGCAGACGCCCTCGCCGGACGCTAAAGTCCGTTTCGTTTGGGTAGGCACAAAGCCGCTCCGGCGTCTTGCGCCATTGGGTCTTGAACATCGTGCCTGTTGCTGCCGATTGGAATTGACCAGGGTGTTCTTCACTAGCCTGCGGGGTTTTAACCCCAGCAGGAAGACGAGGTGCACACCATGGCGATGTATGCGAAAGTCCGGAGAATGCGGGTCCGTGACGGCCTGTCGATCAGCGAGACCGCACGGCGAACAAGTCTGTCGAGGAACACCGTCAAGACCTGGCTGCGAGAGCCGGCTCGCAGCGAGATGACGTACTGGCGGCCGGGCGGGTGAGTGCAAGCTCGACGCCCATGCCGAGTGGTTTGTGCAGGCACTGGAAGCCGATGCACGGTGGCCCCGCGAGGAGCGGCGTACGGCGCTGTGGCTGATGGGCGCAGCAGCTGATGGCGCAGCGGCGGGAGCAGGGCTACGCCGGCGGTTACAGCCAGGTCACCGCGTTCATCCGGCCGTGGCGGGCCCGGCCCGGCGCTGAATTGCCGGCGCAGGTATCGAGTACCTGTCTGGTCAGTGCCGCAAGCAACCGCTATTCGGTGTCGTGCGCGCTGACCGGTCACCGCGTCAGCGTGCGGCTGTATCCCGAGCGGGTGGTGATGGTCGCCAACCAGCGCATCGTCGCCGAGCATGTCCGCGCCAGCGACCGCGATCACGTCGTCTGCGATTGGCAGCACGACCTGCCGCTGGTCGAGCCGGAATCAGAGCATCTCGATGGCCAGGGCTACCGCCTCGCCGCCGCCGATGCACAGGCTGGCGATGCCGCGTTTGCCGCCGCTGGCGCGCAGCGCGCCGAGCAGCGTGGCTACCAGCCGCGCGCCGGAAGCGCCGATCGGATGGCCCAGCGCGCAGGCGCCGCCGTGGATGTTGACCCTGGCCGGATCCAGCCGGTGCTCGCGGATCGCCGCCATCGCCACCACCGCGAAAGCCTCGTTGATCTCCCAGCAGTCGACGTCGCCGGCCTGCCAGTCGAGCCGTTGCAGCAGCCGGCCGATGGCGTGGATCGGCGCCAGCGTGAATTCGTCCGGAGAACGGGCGTGCGTGGCATGGCCGAGCACCCGCGCCAGCGGCTTGGCGTCGAGCCGGCGAGCGGCGGCGGCGGAGACGGCGACCACCGCTGCGGCGCCGTCCGAGATCGAAGCCGAGCTGGCGGCGGTGACGGTGCCGTCCCTGGCGAACGCGGGTTTAAGGTTGGGGATTTTCTCCGCTTTGGCGCGGCTCGGGGTTTCGTCGCGACGCACGCTCTGCGCCCCGCTTTTGCCGGCAACCTCGACCGGCACGATCTCCCAGTCGAAGCGGCCGTCGGCAGTGGCGCGCTGCGTCCGCGTCAGCGATTCGACCGCGAAGGCGTCCTGCTCGGCGCGCGAAAAACCGTATTTCGTCGCGGTGCGCTCGGCGTAAACGCCCATCGGCGTGCGTTTCTCATAGGCGTCCTCGAGCCCGTCCAGCGCCATGTGGTCGAGCAATTCGGCGTGACCGTAGCGATAGCCGCCGCGCGCCCGCGGGATCAGGTAGGGCGCGTTGGTCATGCTTTCCATGCCGCCCGCCACCACGCGTTCGGCGCTGCCGGCGCGGATCGCGTCGACGGCCAGCATCAGCGTCTTCAGACCCGAACCGCACATCTTGTTGACGGTGGTGCAGGGCACGCTCCGGGGCAGACCGGCGCCGAGCGCCGCCTGGCGCGCCGGCGCCTGACCCTGGCCGGCCATCAGCACGTTGCCCATCAAAACCTCGTCGACATCGGCAGCTTCGAGGCCGGCGCGTTCGACGGCGGCGCGGATCGCCACGGCGCCGAGCTGGGGGGCCGCTACAGGCGAGAACACGCCCAGCATCGAGCCGATCGGCGTGCGGGCGCAGGAAAGCAGATAAACGGAATCGTCGGTGGTCATCGGGGCATCCTCAGGAGTTTGCGGCGACCTCGACAGCGATCGCTCGGCTTGCCCTTATTATCCGCCAGCGCCGGTATCGCGCCAGCGTTCGCCGGCGCCGGCTACTCTTTGACCACGCGTTCGATTTCGGTCACCTTGCCGTCGCCGAACACGACGCGGACGCGGTCGC
>JAGWMX010000036.1 GCA_028871525.1 Gammaproteobacteria bacterium | reverse complement strand
GAGTCCTCCAGGAGAATGAGGCGCGGGTCAGCGGATTCCATCAGGGCCAGCAGGCATTCCCTGCACAAACAGGCCGGATATAGAACTGCAGCCTATTCTCGCCCAACACACCAAAACCGATCTTGGCAAACGGGAGGCGTCCATATAGGTACCGTCATGAAAAGACAGAGTCACTTCATCGTCGCCGGCGATACGGCGCTGGCAATCAATACCTGGCGTGAACTGTCCAAGCGCGGACGGCCGGTGACACGCATCCTGCGCGAAGCACCCGAAGAGGGTGAACTGTCCGGCGTCGATGTCGTGGTCGGCGACCCCGGCAGCGTGGAAGTACTCAAGCAGGCCGGAGCCGAACGCGCCGAAGCGGTATTGGCCATGCTGGACGACGACTCGGAAAACGCTTTCGTGGTGCTGGCAGTCAAGGAAACCGGGAGCCGCGCGCGGACGGTGGCGGCGGTCAACGAAGCCGGGCATCTGGAGCGTATCAAGCTGGTGCAGCCGGACGTGGTGATCGCTCCGCAGGTGCTCGGCGGCGAGCTGATGGCGATGCTGCTGTCGGGCGAGCAGGTTACCGCTGATTTCGTAATGCAGCGGGTGTTTCAACAGGCGCCGGCCAGATCGCCACCAGCGCCTCCGAACGCCTGAACTGAGCCGACTTTTCGCCCCGGCCGTGATCGCGATGACGCGCTTGGATCATCACCTTGCCCGCAATCGGCGACTCGAACGTGAGTAGTCGCCGCCGTTCCGCGGTTGCCTTAGCCGCCGCAGCCGAATCGCTTGGCGACCGCGCCCGTCTCGCGCCCGATCACGGCGCGTTCGGTGGCATCGAACTGCGGCGCGTAGTAAGCCGGCAGTGATAACCGACGCGCGGCTTCGTCCTCTACTTCCACGACCGACAGCAGCCGGCAGTGATCGAGCAATTCGGCACAGCGCTCGCGGGGCCGGCGGCACAGGTCCTCGTAGCGGATGATCAGCGTGGCCTGGCGCAGGCGCGCGTCGGCATCCAGCCGGTTCAGCACGTGCCCGTACAGGTTCGCCCAATAGCGCGCCCAACCTTCCACCTCGCGCCCGTCCGCCCAACACGCGAGAATCTCGGCTGTGGCCGCCGTATCGCCGGCGTTGATCGGTCGCCGGTCCGGACCGAACTCGAAGTGCCCGACGCGCCGAAGGTGATTGCGTGCCCACGACCGCGCCCGGCAACCGGCGGTGAACAGCCGTTGCTGCTTGACCAGCGAAGCCACATGCCAGACCGGATCGCGCACCGGGATCACGAAGCGGGCGTCCGGAAACAGTCGCTGCAGATAAGTCAACCGCGTCAGGTTATAGTTGCCCTTGGCGACGTAGCGACGGCCGCCCCGCACGGTCAACAGCTTGCGGATATGGTCGCGGTAGAAAGCCTCGAAACGCTCGTTGATCACTTCGCCATCAAACACCGCACTGGCGCCCGGATCATGCAGGTGCGGGAAGAACGCCATCCACAGCACTTCTTCGAAGGCTTCAGGACTCTCGGAGGTGATGGCGATACGATCGGCGTGGGTTCGCTCCCGCGCCTGTTCGGGCCGGCGCGGCACGCGCTCCAGCCAGCGGTTCCACAGGTAGGGGGTGAACAGCGGCGGAAAATCTCGATAACGGTGGGTGACCACCGCCGGATGCCGCGCCAGAAGTTCCAGCAGCGCCGTGGTGCCGGAGCGCGCCAGCCCGCATACATAGACCGGCTGCTCGATGCCTACACCCTCCAGCGCGCCGGCAATCAACCGGGTCTCGAAATTGCCGAGTGCGATCCAGAACCGGCGGTGGCGCTCGATAAAGCCGGACAGCGCGTGCACCCAGCCGGCCACCTCGAAGCCGGCGCCAATCGGGTCGCAGGCTTGTTGCGTCATCGTTTTCGCGAGCACCGAACCAGGCGCTTCAAGACCTGCAAGGCCAGGGCCGCGACCAGGAGGCCGGCGAAAAACACCGCCCCCCAGCCGCGCAGCCAGCCCGGCCCGAAGTGCAGGTAGTGTTTCCCCTGGCCGTAACGCAACTCCAGCCAGCTCGCCAGCCAGATCACCGGCAGCATCGCCACCACCGCCGGTGGCGCGACCAGCAGCAATTGCCGCAGCGCCGCGCCGATCTGGCGTTTCATCAGCGGCAAGGCCCCGGCCAACTCACCGTCGTAGGCAGCGAGTTGGCGCCGCGCGGTCTCGACGTCAGCCTTGGCCCGCGCCACGCGCGCCTGCGGCAGCAGCAACTCGTACAACCCCACCGACACCATCGCACCCAGCATGCCCCACAGCACCAGCCGCCCGCCCGGCGATAACACCGGCGCCCACCAGCGGTCGATGGCCGCCAGGGCCGACGCCGGCAGCGCCAACATGGGCCAACTCCTTATGCGGAGATTCCTCAGTCCGTCTCCGGCTGCCGCCCGGTTGGCGCCGGCGGCCGCGCCTCACGCCGATCGGCCAGCCCGGCGTCCGCTTGCGATCGCGCCCGGCGCCGGCGACGCAGCACGCTCCGGAACGGCCACAGCAGCACGTAACCCACGGCGGCAACCACCGCCGCCAGCAGCCCCCACAGGGTGCCGAGCAGGCTCAGCCCGGCACCGGGGCCGACATAGGCGAGGGCCGGCGGCGCGATCAGAACCAGCGCCGAGGCCAGGAACCAGAGTACGCCGGGTCGGTATCTCCGTTGTTTCATCGTGATGTTCTCCATCAGGGATTTTGCGCCAGCAATCTTTGCTTGAGTTGCGCACGGAAATCCGGATCCAGGGTCCCGGAACCGATGCGCTGCGCGTAGCCCACAACCGGGATGTACTGCCGGGGGTGGTTCGCGTGCACCGGGTCGCGGGTCTTCGAAATGCTGTCGGCAGCAAACGGCCTGTTGCCGGGGCCGTCGACGCGCACCGGATTGTAATACTCCCACGCCACCTCGCCCTGCGGCGTCACCTCGACGATGTGACCACCGTCGGAATCCGTGATCAGCGTATCGCCGTCGGGCTCGCGCTCGACGGCGCCGCGTATTTCGCTGTCCAGCGGATGTGCCCGGTCTCCGCTCCAGCTCCACACCACGCGCTGTGTCACCGGGTCGATCTCCAGCGCCCGTGAACGGCCGTGGCCGGTGGTTTCGAAGTTGCCAAAGTTGTCGAACATCAGGATATGGCCGTCCGGCAGCAGCCTGGCGTCGTGCTGCCCGTACCAGGACCGCGCAACGCCCAGACGATTTTCCTTTGCCTGGGATCCAGCACCGCGATCGCGCCGATGTCACGGAACGACAACACCACATCTCCGGGGTGAGCGAACGGAAAAAGCGCAGCCAGCGCGGCGGTGATCACCTGCACCGAGTTGGTATGCAGGGGTCGGCGATCGAGAAGACCGGCACCGCACTCAACAGCCGCCGGTACGGCCCGTCGGCCAGGGCCCGCGTCAACGAAATCTGGTCGATCTGCTTGCCGTCGGCCGACAGGATCACCAGGGAATCGTCAAGCCGCGTTCGTGCCAGAAAATCGAACTTGGGGATGATCTTGGACGTAAAGTTGTTGGTCAGGGCGTAGATACGTCCGTCGGGTCCGATGTCGAAGTTGTGATGCGTGTGCTGCCGATAACCCCACAGCACCTGCGAATCGCGGTTGAGCTTGACCATGCCGTAGCCCCACGGCGTATCGCCGGCAGCCTCGTAGATCGCCAGCAGATCGCCGTCGGGGAAAACGCGCGCCCGGGTCCAGAAAATCAACCGGTCCGGCCGCGGATTCTTGACTGCCGCGTGCCGGTTCCAGACCTTGCTGTACGGCATTTGCCATTGCCAGACGATTCGACCCATCGCCGATACCAGTACCGCGCGGGCGCTGTCGCCGGTGGTATACAGCGTGTACCCGGGATCCACCTGCGCCGCAGGATCGACGGTGACGCCGCGATACAGCGTGCGCGCCGGACGCCAGTG
Source organism: Gammaproteobacteria bacterium (assembly GCA_028871525.1). Taxonomy (GTDB): domain Bacteria; phylum Pseudomonadota; class Gammaproteobacteria; order Nevskiales; family Nevskiaceae; genus SCRT01. The sequence continues at coordinate 20,152 of JAGWMX010000036.1, read as the reverse complement.
ATCGGTCTGCGTAAAAGGATTGACGTAACCGGTGTTTTTCTTCCATGCCGCTCCGGCGGCACGATAAGCGTCGTGTATCACCGTGCCCGGAAACACTTTGGCGAGGACGGTCCAGCCGCCGGCCACGAACGCAAGAAATGCGATCGCCGCCACGAAAACAACGCGTTCGGACCTAGTGTCCTGTCTCAGGAGTTCCTTGATGAAATTGCCGAGGATTTTTCGTGGCTGGCAAGGCGCGCCGACGAGGCATATCGGCCATATGGCGAGGAGGCGCAACGCCGCCAGGCGCGAAAAAGACCGGCGAGTTCGCATGCGAATTTCTGAGACGGGACACTAGCGCAACTCGGCCATGGCGGCCGCCGGCAGGCGCAGGGTCTGGCCGTGCCTGAGCACCTGGAACGTCCCGGCCGGCACTCCGCGCTCGGCCAGCGCGCGCGCCAGCCGCTGCGGAGGCTCGTCCAACGGCTCCTCACTCAGCCGGAACGTCCCCCAGTGCATCGCCACCGACTGCCGTGCGCCCAGATCCAGGTGTATCTGCACCGCCGCCTCGGGATCGACGTGCATGGCGCCCATCACCGGCTGCGGCGCATAGGCGCCGATCGGCAGCAACGCCAGATCCATCGATCCGAGGCGGCCGGCGATGTCGGCAAAATCGGGTGAGTAGCCGGTGTCACCGGCGAAAAACGTGCGCCGGCCGGCACACTCGATGACGTAGCCGCACCACAACCGACGATTGCGGTCGAACGGGCCGCGGCCGGAGAAGTGCTGCACGGGTACCGCATGAATCATGCACCCGCCGACGTCCACCGCCTGCCACCATTCCAGTTCGATCACGCGCTGCACACGGTGGCGCAGAAGCCAGCACCGCAGGCCGCTGGGAACGACGAAATGCGCCTGCGGCTGCGCGGCGGCCAGACGCCGCACACTGGCGACGTCGAGGTGGTCATAGTGATCGTGCGAGATCAGCACAAAATCCAGCGGCGGCAGTTGCGCCAGCGCCGGCGCCGGCGGCACTGTCCGCCGCGGCCCCAGCCACGGCAGCGGCGAAGCGCGCCGCGAGAACTGCGGATCGGTCAGCAGGTAGCGTCCACCGAGTTGCAGCAGGCAGGTGGCGTGACCGATCCAGGTCACCGCGTCGCGGTGACGGTTGGCGGCGATCCATGCAAGCTCTGGCGGCGTGACCGGCGGCCGTACCGGCGGCGGCCGCTGGCGCAGGTAACGCCACCACCAGGCCAGCAGGGCGCGTCGGCTGCGCAGCGGATGCGGGAAGCGGTTGGCAAAACGCGCTGGCAAACGAAGCTCAGCGCCGGCTCTGAATTGCGGCGGTCATCGGAATCGTTCGGTCATCCGCCGGAATTCGTGCGGGTCTGCGAACAGGCATTTTACCGGCATCGAGCGTCTTCGATGAAGACCGGCTGCAGACGCACCGTCCGCACCGACCATAAACAGCGGCCGGAGAAAACTGCCGGGCGTGGAGCGGCTGCCGGCCGATCGGGCAAGCGACGCCCGAAATACCGGGACTCCGAAGCTTGAGCGGTGCGTTGTTCGAGGCTGGGCGGGCTTGCGCTCCACCCGTTCACTGTAGTCGCGCAGCACCGGCGCCGTTATGATGCGTGCCGATCCTCTCGCCGAAATCAGCGGATGCGCTTGCACAACACGCTTTCGGGGCGTACGGAAGACTTTGCACCGATTGATCCCGGCCACGTTCGGCTGTACGTCTGCGGGCCGACGGTCTACAGCTACTCGCACATCGGCAACGCCCGGCCGGCGGTGGTGTTCGACGTGCTGGCGCGAGCCCTGCGGCGGCGCTTCCCGCGCGTGACCTACGTCCGCAACATCACCGACATCGACGACAAGATCAACGCCGCCGCCGCACGCGAGGGCGTGGGCATCGACGTCATCGCCAATCGCTACGCCGCCGCTTACCACGAAGATCTCGAAGCACTCGGCGTCGCTCCGCCGGACGCCGAGCCGCGCGTGACCGAGCACATCCCAGCGATCCTGGCGATGATCGAGCGGCTGATCCAGACCGGCAGCGCCTACCAGGCCGAAGGCCACGTGCTGTTCCAGGTCTCCCGTTACCCGGGCTACGGCGAGCTGTCGCGGCGTGACACCCGCGAGCTGATCGCCGGCGCGCGGGTAGAGGTGGCGCCGTTCAAGCGCGAGCCGGGCGACTTCGTGCTGTGGAAGCCGTCCAGCGCCGGGCAGCCGGGCTGGGAGTCGCCGTGGGGCCGCGGCCGGCCGGGCTGGCACATCGAGTGCTCGGCGATGGCCGCGGCGCTGCTGGGCGACACACTCGACATCCACGGCGGCGGCAACGACCTGGTGTTCCCGCACCACGAGAACGAGCGCGCGCAGAGCGAATGCGCACACGGCGGCACGGTGTTCGCGCGCTACTGGGTGCACAACGGCTTCGTCACCATCGACCACGCCAAGATGTCGAAGTCGGTGGGCAACATACTGCTGGTGCGCGAAATCCTGGAACAGACCCCCGGCGAAGCCGTGCGGCTGGCGCTGCTGTCGGCGCACTACCGGCAGCCGCTGGACTGGAGCGACGTGCTGCTGGCCGAATCGCGCAAGCGGCTGGACCGCCTGTACGGCGCACTGCGCGACACCCCGCCCGCGGCCGCCGGACAACCGCCGGAAGCCTTCGTCGCCGCGCTGGAAGACGACCTGAACACGCCGGCGGCGCTGGCCGAACTGTTCGAGCTGGCGCGTGCGCTGAACAAAGCCGGGCACGCGGAGGAAAAAGCCGCGCTCGCAACGCAGTTACGCGGCGCCGGCGCACTGCTGGGCCTGCTGCAGCAGGCGCCCGAACACTGGTTCGCCGGTCAGGCCGGCGCTCAGGAGATCGACGGCGACGAAATTGAAACGCTGATCGAACGCCGCGCCGCAGCCAAGAAGGCGCGCGACTACGCTACCGCCGACCGCATCCGCGACCAACTGGCCGCGCGGGGAGTCCTGCTGGAAGATTCGCCGCAAGGCACGCGCTGGCGGCTGGCGGGCTAGGGTCTGTTGGCCCTAACGTCCGGGTCAGCCGGATCCGGAGGCGACGCTGACCGCCTTGACGTTGACGAACTCGCGGATGCCGAAGGTGGACAGCTCGCGGCCGTAGCCGCTGTGCTTGATGCCGCCGAACGGCAACCTCGGGTCGGAGACGAGCTGGCGGTTGACGAACACGGCGCCGGAATCGATGGCCTCGGCGGCCAGCCGCCGGCCGCGCGCGACGTCAGCCGTGAATACCGCTCCGCCCAGACCGTAATCGGTATCGTTGGCGATACGCACCGCGTCGGCCTCGTCCTTCGCCGGCAGGATGCTCGCCACCGGCCCGAACAGTTCGTCGTGATAGGCCGGCATGCCCGGGCGAACCTCAACCAGCAGCGTCGGCGGGTAGAAAAACCCGGCGCCGGCCGACGATTCGCCGCCGACCAGGCAGCGTGCGCCGCGCTCGATGCTTTCCTGGACCTGCCGGTGCAGTTGGTCGCGCAGATCCGCGCGCGCCATCGGGCCGATGTCGGTCTCTGCAGCGCTCGGGTCGCCCAGCTTCAACGCACGGATCGCCGCCAGCGCCTTGTCGGTGAACGCCTGGCGCACCGCGTCGACGACGATCCAGCGCTTGGCGGCGACGCAGCTCTGCCCGGCGTTGACGAAGCGTCCGCCCAGGCACTGCTTGACGGCGAGATCCAGATCGGCATCTGCCAAAACCACATAGGGATCGGAACCGCCGAGCTCCAACACGCACTTCTTCAACACCGAGCCGGCGGTCGCCGCCACCGCCCTGCCGGCACCGACAGAGCCGGTCAGCGACACCGCCGCCACGCGGGGATCGCGGATCACGTCGGCGGCCTGGTCGGTGTCGATGATCAGCGCGCGGAACAGGTCTTCCGGAAAACCGGCGTCACGGAACAACGTTTCCAGCGCCAGCGCGCAGCCGCTGACGTTGGGCGAGTGTTTGAGCAGCCCGGCGTTGCCGGCCGACATCGCCGGCGCCGCAAAACGCAGCACCTGCCAGAACGGGTAATTCCACGGCATGATCGCCAGCACCAGCCCGAGCGGATTGAAGCAGACGAAGCTGTCGGCGGCGTCGGTGACGATCTTCTGCGGCGCCAAAAACGTTTCCGCGTTGTCGGCGTAGTAATCGCAGACCCAGGCGCATTTCTCGGACTCCGCCTGGCCTTGCGTCAACGGCTTGCCCATCTCCCGGCACATCAGCCGCGCGTAGTCGGCCTTGCGCTCGCGCAGCAGCCGTCCGGCCGCGCGCAACGGCTTGACGCGTTCGCCGGGCAGAGTCCGCCGCCAGGCCGACTGTGCCGCCGCGGCGGCATCGAGTGCGCGGTCCAGCGCCGCACGATCCATCAGCGGATAGTCCTCGATGCGGTCGCCGGTGGCGGGGTTGATGGTCGTAAAAGTCTTCATCACAGTTCCTTGTCGGCGGTGATCGGCGCGCCACCGGCATCAGGTCGAACGACGCGGCGGCGTGCGGGGGCGCGGCCAGCACCGGCGCCACCCACGCGAGTCTGGCAGGCGGATTAGTAAATTAAACCATGTCCGCCGTCACCGAAACGGCGGCGCGCGGCTTACGGCCGAAATCCCGGGTGACGCAGGCCCGCAGCAGCTCGTTCAAGCATCTGATCGCCGCTTCAATCGCCATTTTTGCGGCCGGCACACCGCTTGCGGATGTGCCGAACAAGCGGCGAGGTGATCGCAGACCATGCCGGTCGCCTGCATGAACGCATAAACGATGGTGCTGCCGACAAACTTGAAGCCGCACTGCCGCAGCTCACTGGAGATGCGATCGGACAACTCGGTGCGCGCCGGCACCTGCGTCTGGTTACGCCAGCGGTTGACGATCGGCCGTCCGCCGACCCAGTTCCACAGCCAACCGTCGAGGCTGTCGTACCGCTCGCAAAGTGCCAGGTAAGCCCGGGCATTGCCTACAGCGGCTTCGACCTTCAGCCGGTTGCGAACGATGCCGGGATCGGCCAGCAGACGTTCGACTTTAGCCAGCGTGTAGTGGGCGATCTTCGCCGCGTCGAAACCGTCGAACACTTTCCGGTAGTGTTCACGCTTGGCCAGAATCGTGCGCCACGAAAGCCCTGCCTGGGCGCCTTCCAGAATCAGGAACTCGAACAGCGCGCGCTCGTCGTGCAGGGGGCGGCCCCACTCCCGATCGTGATAGGCCTGCATCAGCGGATCATTGCCGGCCCAGGGGCAGCGTTTTATTGTTCGCATCCATTCTTCCTTTTTCCCGATCAATGACATCGTAGCGAAAGTTTTTATGAAACATCACGAAAGCGGACCGCAGCAGTGCTCGACAACTGGCGCCAACTGGCGTATTGGATAGCGCTAACGTTACAGGGAGAAGGGAACCACCCGCGTAACGAAGCCTGCCGTGCTGGCGCAGGCAGCGGTGGATTTCGCTGTATCGGGAGGGGATATCATGAATACACACAAATCTCTGCGCTCTGCGCAGTGTAGTCTTCGCCTGGGCAATATTCATCCCACTTGCGCAGGCGGCCGCACCACAAGATCCTGCAACCGGAGCGACGACCAGCGGGATTAATCCAGAGACCCTCAAAGCGCTGAGCCGGGATCTGGGCCTCAGTCCACAGCAAGCGCATGCTCGAATGATGGCGGAAAAGACCGCAACCGAGCACATTTATCCAATGCTTCGGAAGGCGTTGGGCGCCACCTACGCCGGCGCCTGGTTCGACCCGACCGACCTGAAGCTGGTGGTGGCCACAACCGACCCGCAAAAAGCCGACCTGATCCAGATCAACGGCGCCCGGTCGGTAGTGGTCCAGCGGAGCATGCAGCAACTGAACGGCATTCGCCAGCAACTGGACCAAGGCGCACTCCAGCTATCCCAGGCACAGAAGCAATCCATCTGGGAATGGGGCGTGGACGTCAAAACCAACAGCGTGGTGATCACAATACCGGCTAATAATCCGAAAGCGCTGACTGCCGCACAGGATTTCATCACGCTGAGCGGGGCGGATGCCAGCGCCATCCGCATCGAACCATCGACCCAGGGCCCTCCGCGGTTGTATTACGCCGTACGGGGTGGCGATCAGTACACGAATACGACGGATAAGCTTATCTGTTCGATTGGTTCTCGGTTAACGGTGGCTACGTCACGGCCGGTCATTGCAGCAAAGGTGCAATGGGTATCGGTCACTCCGTCGTCGGTTACAACGATGTTCCCCAGGGCGCATTCGCCGGTTCAATTTATCCCGGGGAAGACGCCGCCTGGGTATCGGTCAACGGCAACTGGACGCCCGAACCCTGCGTGGGCCCGGCCAATAACAGCGACCGGAACTGCAACGACAGCCCCAACGTCGAGGTCTTTGGTTCACAGGAGGCAGCCGTCGGCGACGCCGTGTGCCGCTACGGACGCACGACCAACGGTCCTCACTGCGGTGTGATTCAGGCCAAGAACCAGACGGTAATCTTCAACGGGACAGACACCGTCCAACATGAGACCCAAACCTCGGCTTGCGCAGAGCCGGGCGATTCCGGTGGCCCATTCATTTGGAACGACGGTAATGGTCAGGCTGAAGGTCAGGGCACGTTAACCGGTGGTACGGGTAATTGCACCTCAGGCGGTACGATGTATTTCTACCCGCTGAATATTAGTCTGAGCGACTTCAGTCTGACGCTGCTGACCGCGCAGCCTCCGCCACCACCACAGTCATGCCCCGCGTCGAGCGGCACCGACCAAGGCACGGCATCGACCGTGAGATGGAATCTGACCGCGGCGCCGGGCGGAGCGTCCTGGAAAGTGAATGGAGACGGCGTCGATCCGTTTCTCGCCTACAGCGGCCAGTATGGCACCGCCTCTGTCAATGGCGGCTGTCTCAGCGGCCACGCAGTGGCCAATTGGCTGCAAGGCGTCTGCTCTGCCCAGTGGTCGGTGACGGCCAGTGTGTCCTGCAAACCCGGGCCGCCGCAATAATCGTCGCCACAGCCTTGCAGTTCAGTTCGCAGGAGGCAGTCGATGACGACAATGGGGATAAATTTCAGGCACCCTGGGTTCATCCGTCAGGCCGGCCTTGGCGTGCTGGCGTTGCTGGTCGCCGGGGCCGGAGTGCTCACGCTAAGGCCGGCCCCGATCCCCGCGACCGCGCCGCCCCCGACGACACGCCACGCGGAGCTCGCGGCCCGCTATGGCAGGCTGCCGCTGAGGTTCGAGGTCAACCATGGCCAGGCCGATGCGCGGGTGAAATATCTCGCGCGCGGCCTGGGTTATGGCCTGTACCTGACCGGCGACGAGGCCGTTCTGCACCTGCGTCAATCCTCTCCCGGAGGACAAGAGAACCGCTCTCCTCTCTCTCCGGGAGAGGTCACCACAACAACGGGGGATAAGGACGCCGTCCTGCGCGCATGCTTGGTTGGTGCCAACCATGCACCCGAAGTGCAAGGCGAAGATTTGCTGCCGGGCCGGAGCAACTATTTCATCGGCAACGACAAGTCCAAGTGGCACACGGACATCGCGCAATACGCCAAGGTGCGCTACCGGGACATTTATCCCGGCATCGATCTGGTCTACTACGGCAACCAGCGCCGGCTCGAATACGACTTCGCCGTTGCCCCCGGCGCCGATCCCAACCGTATCCGGTTGGCTTACGCCGGCGCCGACCGGCTGAGCCTGGATCCACACGGCGACCTGCACATTGCGGTCTCGGGCGGCAAGCTGGTGCAGCACAAACCAAAGGTCTATCAGACTGTCAATGGGCGGAAGACGGCGGTGGACGGCAGCTTCGAGCTGATCCGCCAAGGCGCTAGCACCCAAGTAGCCTTCGCGCTTGGCTCCTACGACCATAGCCGGCCATTGATCATTGATCCGGTGCTCGTGTACTCGACCTATCTCGGCGGCAGCGCCGACTTCGAAGGGGCGAACGCGATTGCCGTGGACAACAACGGCAATGCCTATGTCGCGGGTTTCACGGCCTCCACCGACTTTCCCACCGCCAATCCGTTGCAACCGACCAATGCCGGCGGCGTGGCTGGCAGCCCCGGCGATGCTTTTGTCGCCAAGCTCAGCGCCGACGGTCGCTCGTTGGTTTATTCCACCTACCTCGGCGGCAGCCGCGGTGACGCGGCGCGCGGTATCGCGGTGGATGCCAGCGGCAATGCCTATGTCGTGGGCGATACCGCATCCGACGACTTTCCCACCGCCAATCCGCTGCAGGCCAATCGCAAGGTAGCGGCGGGAAACGAGTTTGCCCCGGACGCCTTCATCGCCAAGCTCAATGCGGATGGCAGCGCGCTGGTTTATTCCACCTATCTCGGTGGCAGCGGCGTTGAATCAGGCAACGCGATAGCGGTGGACAGTGGCGGCGATGTCTATATCGCCGGCAATACAAACTCCACCGACTTCCCCACCGTCAATCCGTTCCAGTCCGAGCTCAAGGTGGCGACTGACCCTCTCCATACACTCGACGGGTTCGTCGCCAAGCTCGATGCGGGTGGCAGCGCATTGCTCTACTCCACTTACCTGGGCGGCAGCGATCTCGACGGAATCCAAAGCATCGCGGTGGACAGCAGCGGCGATGCCTATGTGGCGGGAGGCACGTTCTCCGACGATTTCCCCACCGTCAATCCGCTACAAGCCACCAAAGCGGGGATTCGCAGCAGCGCTTTCGTCGCCAAGCTCGATGCCGCCGGCAGCGCGCCGCTCTACTCCACCTATCTAGGCGGCAACGGCAGCGACTTCGATGGCGCAGTCGGGATCGCCGTGGACGGCGGCGGTAATGCCTACGTCCTGGGCGAGACCTCTGCTACGGACTTCCCCACCACCGCCAATGCGTTGCAGCCCGATAATGCCGGTGGATTCGACGCCTTCGTCTCCAAGCTCAATAGCGACGGCAGCGCGCTGGTCTATTCCACCTACCTCGGCAGCAGCGGTGACGACAGTCCGGCGGCGATCGCAGTGGACCCCAGCGGCAACGCCTATGTGCTGGGGGCTACGGCGACCAGCGATTTCCCCACCGTCAACCCGCTGCAAGCTAACCTCGCCGGAGGCAACGACGCTTTCATCGCCCGACTCAACGCAGACGGCAGCGCACTGACCTTTTCCACTTTTCTCGGCGGCAGCGGCGACGATGTTGGAAACGCTGTCGCAGTGGATACCGGCGGTAACATCTATATCGTGGGCACAACCGATTCCACCGACTTTCCGACGGTCAATCCGCTGCAAGCTCACAACGCAGGCGGACACGACGCCATCGTCGCCAAGATCGACCCGAACGGCAACGGCGGAGGTGGAGATAGTGGTGGCGGCAGCGTTGGATGGAGCCTTCTGGCTGGCCTGCTTGGATTGGCTGCTCTTCGCGCGGTAGGGCGGTGGTCCTCGCGCATCCGGCATTGAGAAAGGAGAAAGCGGCGATGAAAACGCAAGCTTTCGTTTATTCGACCACCTGCGCATTGCTCCTGGCCGCCTGCTCGAACGGCGGCGATCCGAAGGTCAGTCCGGGCAAAGGCGTGTGCGGCCCGTTCACCTCGGAGCTGCGCGTCGAGGATAAGTTCGGTCAGCAAAGCGCGACCTTTACGACCGGCGAACCGATCGAATTCAAGATGCGGATCACCAATACCGGCGACTCGAAGGCGACACTGAGCTACGACGGCTGCCCGTCGATCCGCTTCGTGGTGTCCGACGCGCAGCGTCAGATCGTCTTCGACAGCCTGCCGCCGACAACCCCCTGTACCCAGCCGCTGCGGCTTATCGAATACCAGCCGAAAGAAACCATGGAATTCGGTTTCGAATGGGACCAGACGCGCAGCAGCGACGGCAGCCAGGTGCCGCCCGGCCCGTACACCGCCAACGCGCGTGACCGCAGCATCGAATGCAACGGCGCTCTCGACCGGACCGCGGACTTCACGATTCAGTAAAGGCGCGGCGGTACTCGCACCGGCCGCTGCGGCTCCGCCGGCAGCTGCGAGCGATGACAGGTGATGCGGCCAGCGGCGAACGTCCATCGAGACGGGCCGCAAGCTGCACGGACCCGTCGCACCGGCGCCTGGGCAACGTCCGTCGATGATTCGGCGAGGAGTTCTCGACGTCGAGCAGCGGTTGTGGCAGGCTAATTTCGCGGGTGCGGGCGATGACGAGCTAAAGTGCGGATCGCCGGGGCCGTAAGATCCGCCGCGCTGCCAGCCCGCGAGGCACTATGAGATGCGCGCCCCTTGGTCACGCCTGCACCCGCCCTGCGCTGGAGCGGCGCAGGGCCGGATGACGGCGATCGCCGTCCTTGGCGCGACCGTTCAGCCGAATGGCAGCCACGAAAATTGCAAGAACCGGGGCCTCAAACAAATTCGAGGCATTGTCCATGCACGCCCGGCTGAACGCACCCGCGGGCGTAGGCGAGCCTGCCATTGACCCAGGTGGCGTCGATGCGCGCCGGGAACGCGTGTCCGGTGAACGGCGACCAGCCGCACTTGTAGAGCAGCGACTCCCGCGTCACCTCGGTGGTCGCTGCCGGATCGATCAGCGTCAAGTCGGCGAAGCAGCCCTCGCGCACGAAGCCGCGCTCGGCGACGCCGAAGCGCTGCGCCGGCGCGTGCGCGGTGCGCTCGGCGATCGTGGTCACGCCCAGTTCGCTGCGGGCCGCCAGCTCGAACAGGATCAGCAACGCATGCTGCACCAGCGGCAGGCCGGCCGGCGCCTTGAAATAACTCTGCGCTTTTTCTCCGGCGGTGTGCGGCGCGTGGTCGGTGGCGACCACGTCGATGCGGCCCTCGCGCACGGCTTCGACCAGCGCCGCGCGATCGGCGGCCGTTTTCACCGCCGGGTTGCATTTGATCAGGCTGCCGAGATCGGCGTAGCGCGAGTCGTCGAGGAACAGGTGGTGCACGCAGGCCTCGACGGTGATCTGCTTGCCCTGGATCGGTCCCGCCTCGAAGAACTCCAGCTCGCGGGCGGTGGTCAGGTGCAGAATGTGCAGGCGAGTGCCGTGCTTTTTCGCCAGACCCACGGCCAGTTCCGTGGATTTGTAGCAGGCATCGGCGGAGCGGATGTGCGGGTGCTCGGCAAACGGCACGTCCTCGCCGTATTTCGCGCGCGCGACCGCTTCGTTGCGCTTGATGGTGGGCGTGTCCTCGCAGTGGGTGACGACCATGACCGGCGCGCGCGCGAAGATGCCGTCCAGCGTGCTCGGATCGTCGACCAGCATGTTGCCGGTGGAGGCACCCATGAATACTTTCAGCGCGCAGGCCTCGCCGGATTGCAAGGACTCGATTTCGGCGAGATTGTCGTTGGTGGCGCCGAGATAAAAGGCGTAGTTGGTGCGCATGCGCCCGGCGGCGCGCCGGTATTTCTCGGCCAGCGCGGCGCGCGTCGTGGTCGGTGGATCGACGTTGGGCATCTCCATGACGCTGGTGATGCCGCCGGCCACCGCGGCGGCAGACTCGGTAGCCAGATCGCCTTTGTGCATCAGGCCGGGTTCGCGGAAATGCACCTGGTCGTCGATCATTCCGGGCAGCAGCAGCCGGCCGCCGGCGTCCAGCACTTCGACCCCGGCCGGCGCCGTGATGCTCGCCGCAATCTTTGCGATGCGGTCGTCCGCGATCAGCAGATCGGCTTCGCTGATGCGGCCCTCGTTGACGATGCGCGCGTTGGTGATCAGCACTTGACGCTCCTGGCTCGATCTCAAGTGTAACGGTCAGCTCAGCCGAGGTCGCCCCACAGCGCCTGGATCGCGGCCAGCGCGGCGACGCCGGCAGTCTCGGTGCGCAGCACCCGCGGGCCGAGCCCAAGCGGCCTGAAGCCGGCATCGCGCGCGGCGGCGAACTCCGCCGCCGCCAGCCCGCCCTCCGGGCCGACCAGCACGCTGACCGCCGCCGTCGGCGGCAAAGTTTTTAGCGACGCGCCGCCGCGCGGATCCAATACCAGCCGCAGACCTTCGGCCCGCGTCAGCCAGACTGAAAACTCCTGCACCGGCGCCAGCTCCGGCAGGCGGTTGCGGCCACTCTGTTCGCAGGCGGCGCCGATGACGTCGCGCCAGTGGGCGAGTTTCCGCTCCCAGCGCGCGGCCTCCAGTTTCACCACGCTGTTCGTCGAACGCAGCGGAATCAGGCGAGTGACGCCGAGTTCAACGGCCTTCTGGATCGTGTAATCCATCCGTTCGCCCTTGGACACGCACTGGGCCAACGTCAACGCGAGCGGCGATTCGCGCTGCGCCACAACACTGCGCAGCACCACGGCCACCGCACGGCGGCCCTCCACGCGCAGCCGCGCCGGATACTCGCACCCGTCGCCGTTGAACAGCGTGATCGCGGCGCCGTCGCGCAGCCGCAGGACCTGCAGCAGATGGCGCGCCGTGGTCACCGGCAACTCCAGCTCGGCGCCGGCAACCAGCGGTACGGCAACCAGCACCCGCGTCATCGGCGGCAGCTCATCGGCATGGCGGGTCGACCGCGCGCGCCGCCAGAGCCGTCAGCCGCGCGCGACGGCGATCGGCGGACAGCGTGGTCAGCGTCCGCACGGCGGCGTAGAAATCGGCCCAGCGGCCGGCGACCTCGGCGTACAGCGCAGCAAAGGCAGGTACCTCGTCACGATACAACGCAATCGGCACCAGTTTGGCGTTGTTCAGCCCCTCTGTCAGCCAGGCGCGATAATTCTCGCCGTCGGGCAGCGCCTGCACCTCCAGCACCAGCTGCGCCAACTGGTCGGCTTTGCGTGCGCGCAGCATCGCCGCCGGCAGCGGCTGCCGGTAGAGCCGGTTCAGCCCGGCACGCGCCTGGTCGATCAGCGCATCGAAGCGCCGCCTGGCGCAGCGCCTGTCCGGCGGCCGTGCGCGATGCTGCGCCGCCAGCCATTGCCGCAGACCCTGGTCGGCGACGAAGCTGGCGAACGATTCGTTGAAGGCGGTATCGCCGGGAAGGTAAAGCTTCTGGTGCGCCAGCTCGTGGAACAACGTCGCCACCAGCGTATCGTCGTCCCAGCGCAGCATCGACGATAGCACCGGGTCGTCGAAATGCCCCAGCGTCGAGAACGCCGGCACGCCGGCGACATAGGTGTCGTCTCCCGCGGCCGCCAGGCGGCGCGCGGCTGCGAGCGCATCGGCATGCGAAAAATAACCCTGGTAGTCGACGCAACCGGCGATCGGAAAGCAATGCCGTACCGCGGCGAGCGAAAATTCCGGCGTCGCGAAAACGTTCCAGACGACGTAGGGCCGATGCAGTGCGACGTACTTCTTGTAACTGCCGTTGTCCGGCAGCAGCAGCGCCTGCGACGCAAAGCGCCGCGTCCGCCCGACCAGGCGCAGCTTGGCGCGCGTGGATGTCGGTGTCGCCGGATCGTCGATCACGTTCTGGATCGGGCGCGCGTCCGCCAGAAGATGCATCTCGCCGCGCGCCGCCTGCCAGTAGTACGCCGTCGCCGTACAGCCGGTCAACAGCAGGCAGAGCGCGGCGATCGCCGGCGCCGCAGCGATCCGCCGCGCGCTCAGAGCGGCTCCACCTCCACCGACAGGCCGTTGAACGCGGCGTTGCCGGAGACGGTGTCCAGGGCTTGCGGATCGCTGACGTCGTTGTAGCTGACGCCGGCATGGCGGCGCGCCACCGATAGCCGCACGCCGTCGCGGTCATGACCCCATCCGTGCGGTAGACAGACGACGCCGGGCAGCAGCGCCGCCGATGTTTCGACCTCGACCTCGACGCTGCCGCCGGCCGAGCGCAGCCGCACCCGTGCGCCGTCGCACAGACCCCGCGCGGCAAGATCCTGCGGATGCATCCACAACCGGTCGCGGCGGGGACCTTTGACCAGGCGCTCGCTGTTGTGCATCCACGAGTTGTTGCTGCGCAGATGGCGCCGGCCGATCAGGCGCAGGCCCTGCGCCTGCGGCCGCGCCATTTCGTCGGCGAACGCGCGCAAGGCGTGCATCAGTTCCGGCACGGCGCAGCGGATACGCTTGTCCGGGTGCTGCAGGCGCTGCGGCAGGCGGGGCTGCAACGGGCCGAGGTCAATGCCGTGCGGCGCCGCCTCGAGCTTGGCCAGCGACAGCGCCCGCGGGTGTCCGCGCAGGGCACCGTAGGGCCCGCCCTGCAGACCCAGATCGACGATCTGCCGCGGCGGCGGGAACGCCGCGTGCCTGCCGCCGAGCCTGGCCGCCAAACGCTGGCCCAGAGCTTCGAAAATCTCCCAGTCATGCCGGGCGCCGGCCGGTTTGGCCAACAGCGGCGGGCTGTAGCGCGCGGTGTTGCGTACCGCCAGCAGGTGGAAGATCAGGTCGTAGTGGTCGTGCTCCAGCGCCGATGTCGGCGGCAGAATCACATGCGCGTGGCGGGTGGTCTCGTTGAGGTAAAAATCGATGCTGAGCATGCACTCGAGCCCGCTCAGTGCACGCTCCAGCCGCGCACCGCCCGGCGTCGACAGCACCGGGTTGCCGGCCACCGTGAGCAGCGCGCGGATACGCTTTTCAATGCGCCCGCTCTCGCCGTCCTTGGCGCAACTGTTGCGGTACCCGGGAACCCCCGCCCGGCCTTCCGTGGCCAGGCGTTCGGACCAACCGCGAGCAGTGCTCGCCAAGCGTTCGCCCTCGCCCAGCGTCTCGATCTCCTCAGCCAGCGCGGCGACCGGCAATTCGCCGCCGAATTCCGGCAGACCGCGCACGCGGGTGCGCCAGCGTCCGAAATGGCCGGGCCGCGAGGCCGGGCCTTCGATCAGATCCACCGCCGGTGTGGTGAACATCGCTCCGCCCTCGCGGTCGAGATTGCCGGTAACCAGGTTGATCAGCTGGATCAGCCACTGGCACAGCGTGCCGTGACGCTGCGCGGACACGCCGAGGCGGCCGTAACACACTGCCGCGCCGGCGGCGACGAACTCGCGCGCCAGCCGGTGGACGACCGCTGCGTCGACGCCACAGAAAGCGGCCAGCGCGTCCGGCTCGAAGCTGGCCAGCGCTGCGCGCACGTCGTCGACGCCGTCGCTGAACGCCGCCAGCCGGCCGATGGCGAGCGGATTTTCCTCGAGCACGATTTTCAGCAGCCCGATCAGCAACGCGGCGTCGGTGCCGGGTCGTACGAACAGATGCTCGTCGGCGACTTCCGCGGTCTCGGTGCGGCGCGGATCGACGACCACCAGCCGGCCGCCGCGCGCGTGCAGCGCCTTGAGCCGGCCGCGCAGGTCCGGCACCGTCATCAGGCTGCCGTTGGAGGTCAGCGGGTTGCCGCCGAGCACCAGCCAATAGCGGGTGCGGTCAATATCCGGCACCGGTAGCAGCAGTTGATGGCCATACATCCAGTACGCCACCAGTTGGTGCGGCAGCTGGTCGGCCGAAGTCGCCGAGTATCGATTCCTGGTGCGGATCTGGCCGAGAAGGCGCTGGGCATGGGTCAGGTTGCCGTAGTTGTGGACGCTGGGGTTGCCCATGAACACAGCGATGGCGTCGGCGCCGTGCGCGGCATAAACGGCCGCCAGCCGTTCGGCCACCAGATCGAAAGCCGGTTCCCAGTCGATCTCGCGAAAGCCGCTGCCGTCGCGGATCAGCGGCCCGCGCAGCCGGTCGGGGTCTTGCTGCAGATCCTTCAGCGCGACCGCTTTCGGACAGATATGACCGCGCGAGAGCGGGTCGGCGGCGTCGCCGCGGATCGAAAGGATGCGGTCGCCGCGGGTGCGGATTTCCAGGCCACAGATCGCTTCGCAGAGATTGCAGGCGCGGTAGTGAACGCGCTCGGCGCCGGGCACCGCATTCATGCCGCGGTCCCGGTCTTCTGCCGCCGTGTCAGCCACACTTCCAGACCCTGGACGTTGAGTTCCATGTCCAGCGCCAGCAGCTGCCGCGCCCTGGCTTCGGTGATCGGCGCATCCAGCCGCGCCAGCTCGGTGAGGTGATAGTCGGTCAGCGCGTCGATCAGCCATCGATGGCGATCGGGCGCGGCGGCGAATTTATCGGCGATGCGGCAATACTCCGCCAAGCCCCGGCGCAAGTCGTCGGCCAGCGCCGCCGGCTGCTCGATACAGCCGTAGTGGGTCAGATAGATGCGCTGCGGATGCACGGCCAGCAGCCGGTCCAGCGTCGCGTTCCAGGCGGCGGGGTCGAACTGCACCGGCGTCGTGGTCGGGATCAGGAACGGCCGTTCGCCGCCGTCGAAATCGCGGTAGGAGACGCCGAAGACGTCGCCGGAGAACCAGCCGCAGGTGGCCGCATCCCAGATCGCGTAGTGATGGCGGGCATGGCCCGGCGCATCGACGAAGACCAGTTCGCGGCTGCCGAGCGACAGTTTGAAGCCGTCCCCGGCAGCGGTCACCCGCGCAGCCGGCACCGGCGCGATTTCGCCGTACATCCGGGTCATGGCTTCGGCGCCGTACACCGCGGTGGCGCCGGCGATCAGCTTGTCCGGGTCGATCAGATGCGGCGCCGCACGCGGGTGCGCCACCAGCCTGGCGCGCGGCAGCTCGCGCAGCAGCGCGCCGGCGCCGCCGGCGTGATCCAGGTGCGCATGCGTCGGCAGCAAATAATCGACCTGATCGGGCGTCACGCCGAGGCTGCGCAGCGCCTCCAGCAGATACGGCACCGACGGGCTGGTGCCGCATTCAACCATGGCGTAGCGGCCCGCCTCGCCGACCAGATAGGCGGCGGCCAGGCCGGGCCGATGCTGATGGGTATCGATGCAGTAAATCCCGCCGGCGAGCGCTTGGATCGATTTCATAAAGACCAATGCTGCCGCCGCAGACGCCCGCAAGTCCACCCCGCCGATGGCGCCGGCACCGTCACCGGAAGAATTCGGGCAACCGCTATTGGGCCTTCGCCACTGGCAGCGGCGGCGGCGTACGCACCAGTTCGATCAGATCTTCGCGACGGTAAATCGACAGTTTGCGGTAGATGCGGGTGGTGTGGTTGGCCACCGTCGATACCGCGATACCGTATTCGCGGGCGATGCTTTTCAGGGTCTTGCCACGCGACAGCGCGCGGGCAATCTCCTGTTCGCGCGGCGAGAGCTGGTCCAGCGGCAGCGGCTTGCGCGCGTGCATCAGGTAGAGCGGCCCGCAGCGCGACAACCGCAGGTGCACGCCCTGGTGCCGGAAATCCCCGCCGTTGCCAAGCGCCGCATCCGGAATAGCGAACGGCACCGCGCCGTCGGCGTTGACCAAGGCGCGAAAATTATCGCTGGCGGCGAACACAGTGCCGTCCGCGGACACCAGCGCCGCGCTGCCGCGGCTCTGCCGACCCAGTGACGCCAGCCAGTCGTCGCGGCGGATGAACTGATGCAGCGCCACCGCCCCGGCCTCGACCATGTGCCCGACCACGCGCGGCAGCGGGAACACCTGATCGCGCACGCTGCCGACCAGCAGCACCGCACTGACCAGCGCTTCGTTCAAGTGCTCCACGCGCAGCAGCAGTGCCGGTCCGGCGGAGGTGTCGACCACTCCCGACGCGACGGCGGCGGCGAGTTCGGTCAGCGCCGGCAGCGAGATCAAGCTTTCCGGGTACTGATTCAGCACGCCGCCGCGGCGGCCGACGCCGTGCGTCCACCAGGCCGCGTGGTTGACGCCGAGCGCGGCGCAAAGCTTTTCCAGCACCTCGGCGCGAAAAGGCTGCCAGTCCGCCTCCAGCGCCAGGCGGTAAAAATCGGCGATCAATCGGTCGGCAGCGTCCATGTCAGCCTGAAGGGCGGTGAGCCAGCGGCGCTATTGTGCGGCAGATCGTCACCGCGCGTCACGTCGCCTTGCGCGCAGGAGTGAGGTCGGCGGCCGCGGCCAACTGCTCGAGTGCGGCGGCCATGCGCTGCAGGAAACGCTGTGGCCGTGGCAGCGCCTGGCGCCAGGCGGTGACGCCGACGTCGAGCCAGTCGCGGTAAGACAGCACTGTGACGTTGAGCGCGAGACCGTGATAAGGAATGCTGATCGGGTAATTGGCCAGCAGCGGCGCGCCGGCCAGGTACAGCGTCTGCGACGGGCCGGGCACGTTGGAGATCACCAGGTTGAACGGCGGCCGGATCAGATCCTGCACGCCGAAATTTTCGTAAAGCCGCGCCGCGCGCGCCAGCAGCGCCGGCGCCGGCACTTCCATCCAGTCCATCAGCAGCCGCGCCGGAACCGCGCGGTGGCGCTGCTTGATTCGTGCCGTCTCGCCGGCGATCGCGGCGATCCGCGCCCGCGGATCGGCGATCTGCGTGTGCAGACACACCCGCAGCATCGTCACGCGATTGCCGCCGGCGCCACGCTCGGCCGCCGCGCGCACCGACATCGGCACCGCCGCCAGCAGCGACTCGTCGGGCAATTCGCCGGCCGTGCCCAGCTCCTCGCGCAGGGCGCCGGCGCATACCGCCAGCACGACGTCGTTGACGCTGACGCCGAACGCAGTCTTGACCTGCTTGATCCTCGCCAGCGAAAGCCGGCCGCAGGCGTAGCTGCGCTGGGCGCCGATGGTGCAGTTGAAACGGGTGCGCGGCGCCGCGCGCAGGCGCGGCATGGCCGGTGACGGCGCCGCCGACCGGTCGGTTGACGCCGCCAGCCCCAGCCATT
The DNA here is from genome assembly GCA_028871525.1 of Gammaproteobacteria bacterium. Taxonomy (GTDB): domain Bacteria; phylum Pseudomonadota; class Gammaproteobacteria; order Nevskiales; family Nevskiaceae; genus SCRT01. Next base: position 1,686 of record JAGWMX010000036.1, on the reverse strand, counting down.
CGCGGCCCAGCTCCACCGCCAGCGGTGCGGTCTCGGCCAGCAAGCCGGCGCCGCGGCGCAGACGGCCGAGCGTCTGCCGCAATGCCAGCCAGCCGCGCGCCCAGTCCGTCGGCAGCTGATCCGGCTGCCGCTCGACGGCAACCGGCCGTTGCACCGCCAACGGCTCGAGATCCAGCAGCGTACCGAGCAGCTCGGCGCCGGAGACGCCATCGACGCAGGCGTGGTGAATGATCGTCACCAGTGCGGCGCGGCGGCGCGACAGACCTTCAATGTAGTAGCAGGCCCACAGCGGTCGATTGCGCGGCAACGGCCGCGCGATCAGCGCGGCGACGCGCTCGGCAAGCTGGGCGTCGCGCCCGGGCGGCGGCAAGCGCAGTCGGCGCACATGGGCATCGAGCCGGAAACCCGGATCCTCGATCCAGAACGGCGGTACCAGATTCAGCGGCATCTGCACCAGCCGTCGGCGCAGGTGCGGCAACTGCCGCAGGCGCTCGCCGATGCGGGCGCGCACCACGTCGAAGGCGAATCCGGCCGGCGCGTGCGCCAGATCGAGCACCGACACGCCGCCGACGTGCATCGGCGCCGCGTCCGACTCCAGCGTCAAAAACAACGCATCCAGGCCGCTGAGCTGCTGCATCGACGGCTCCTCGCGCAGGTCGCGCCTTTTACGCCGCACCACGGCGGTTCGAAGATGCCGGAAATGCCGGCGGAGCCATCATGACAAGCTGCTCACAACCGCGCTGCGCCGGCGAGCAGGAAATCGAGCTGGTCTTCGAGCAAACCGCCGGCGCCGCGCAGATCCAGGCCTTCGACGCGCGCGGCCAGGCGTTTTCCCGACGCGAAATCGCGGAAGAAGCGCGTCGCCGACAACCGCGCCCCACGCAGGCTGGCGCCGCGCAGATCGGCGCCGGCGAAGCTGGCGCCCTCGCAGTCGGCGCCGGTGAGATCGGCGCCGGCGAGTTCCGCGCCTTCCAGGTTCGATAACGACAGATTGGCGCCGGCCAAACGATGGCCCGCCAGCCGGGCCGCGCGCAGCGAACAGTTTTTCAGCACCAGCCCCGACAGGTCGGCGTCACGCGGTCGCCAGCCGCCCAGCCGTGCCCGCAGCAGCGGACGGCCGCGCCAGGGGCCGAAATCATGCGCATTGCGCAGCGCCGCCGTCAGCTCCGGGGTGGCGGCGCGCGCCGGATCGAAGCGCTGCTCAAGCCAGGGATCGGCCTGGTTGTGATAGGCGCTGTCGCGCTCCCAGTAGCCGGGTTGGTCCTCGGCCAGAAGCTCGATGCGGGTCAGCCATTTGAGGCTCTTGTAGAAGTAGCGTCCCGGGGTCACGCTGCGCAGCGGGCCGCCGTGCTCCATCGACAACGGCCGCCCGTCGATGGCCACCACCAGCCAGGTGTCGGCCAAGGCCAGCTCCAGCGGCAACGAGGTATCGTGACCGCGCGCGCTGGCGGCGACAAAGCGCACAAAGCGCGCCCGGGAGTCGATGCCGAGCCCCGCCAGCAACTCCGCCAGCGGCATCCCGGTCAACCGCACGCCGAGCCGGCTCCAGCCGGTCACGCAATGGATCGCGCAGCTTCGCTCGCGGCACAGCTGCGGCAACAATTCGGCCAGCGCCCGGTCGCAGGGGTTGGCGACCAGACCGGCGACGCTCAACCGCCAGCGCGCCGGCGCCGCCTCCGCCGCCGG
>JAGWMX010000035.1 GCA_028871525.1 Gammaproteobacteria bacterium | reverse complement strand
GGCCAACGGCACCGTGATCTGCGACGCGCTGCGCCAGCCGACCGCGACCCACGGATTCGACGGCGTGAACTGGAAGTGTCCGAACCGGTCGACCAGCGTGACGCTGTGCCCCGGCGCCAGCGCCTTGCGCAGTTCGTACGCGGCGGGCGCACCGGCGACACCGGCTCCGACGACGACGATATGTGCCATGTATTGACTCCTCCAGCCGCTGCGGCGGCTTGGCTGTGGTGAATGTTCCGCACCGCCGCGACCGCCGGCACTGATCCAGGTCAATGTCCCGTCGGCCGCCGCTTCGCAGAGTTGTAAATTGGATCGCCGGTATATATATTAGCAACATCTAAATTAGAGATATAAAATGTATGAACCGGAACACCTCGCGTTCGCCGGCGCACACCGGTGCCGTCCCCGGGGCGGCTTTCGGACCACTGCACGAACTGGAGGAGCACGCGCAGGGGGCGGCGCGGCTGCTGCGCGCGCTGGCCAATCGGTATCGGCTGATGGTGTTGTGCGCGCTGGGCGACGGCGAACGGTCGGTCGGTGCGCTGAACGAGCGCGTGCCGCTGTCGCAGTCGGCGCTGTCGCAGCACCTGGCGGTACTGCGCGCCGACGGCCTGGTCCGCACGCGGCGCGAGGGTCAGACGATTTTTTACCGTGTGACCGAAGGGCCGGCGTTGCAGATCATCCGGGTACTGTACGCCGCCTATTGCGGCGGGAATCGAGCGCGCCGGCGCACGCCGCCCGCGGTCCAAAGTGGCACGACCAGGAGGTGATAGACGTGAACATGTCCAATCCCGCTCGATCCAATTCCGCTGCCGGTTCCAACATCGACCGGTTCGTATTTCGCATCGCCGGCGCCATGGTGCTGCTGTCGTTGCTGTTGTCGCAGATCCACAGCGGCCAGTGGCTATGGCTGGCGGCCTTCGTCGGCGCCAATATGCTGCAGGCCTCGTTCACCGGCTTCTGTCCGCTGGCGCGCCTTCTGGCCAGGCTCGGTGTACGACCCGGGGCGGCGTTCTGTGTGGCGGGAAAAAAATAGATGCGTGGCTGGGTCTTGGCGGTCGCCGTGTCCGCAGTATTCGTTTCCGCGCGGACTTGCGCCGAAACCATCGATTTCCAGCACGCGGTGGCACAGGCCTGGCGCGCAAACCCGCGTTCGCTGGCCGCCGCCGCCCGCGAGCAGGCAGCGCGCGGTCAGGTGCGCGCGGCGCGCGGCAGCGGGTTGCCGAGCCTGCGGCTACAGTTTCAGGCTGCGCGCAGCGACGATCCGGTACAGGCCTACAGTTATCGGCTGGCGCAACGCGACCTGAGCTTCGCGGATTTCGGGCTCGGCAGCTTCGCCGGCCCACAGTCGCTGAACGTCGCGCCGCCGGAACTCAACCGGCCCGGATACGTCAGCAACTTCAACAGCGCCGCGATTGTGACTGTGCCGTTGTTCGCCGGCGGCGGCAATCTCGCGCGCTTGCACGCGGCACAGGCTCGGCAGCGGGCCGCCGGGGCCGGCGCTGCGGCCACCAAGGCGCGTTTGACCTACGAGGTGCTGCGCGCCTACGACGGGGTAGCCACGCGCGACGAGCTGTTGCGCGCCGCACGCGCGGCACGACAGGCGGCGGAGGAGGATCTACAAGCCGCGCAAGATCTGTTTCGGCGCGGGGTCGTGATCCGTAGCGACGTGCTGACGGCGCAGGCGAACCTCGAGCGCGCCCGCGCCGATGAGCAGGCGGCCGCGGCCGATCGTGACGACGCGCGCGACGCGTTCCGCACCGTGATCGGTGCGCCGGAAGATCACAGCCTGGAACCGGGTGCGGCGGTGGATGTGCCGTTGCCGGATCTGGCGCCGTCGACGCTGCAGCGATTGGCGCTGCAGGCAACCCCGCGGCTGCAGGTGTTGAAAGCGCAAGCGCAAGCGGCGCTGGAGAAGGTCAGGCAGGCGCGCGCGGTCGATTGGCCTCGAGTCGATCTGGTCGCGCGTCATGACTGGAACGCCAGTTCGCCGGCGCTGCGCGCACCATCCAACACCGTGATGGGGGTGGTGACTTGGGATGTGTTTGCGTCCGGCGCACACCGCGGTGCGGTGGCGGCGGCAACCGCGCAGTGGCGTGCGGCGCAGGCCGACCTGGACGACGCTGAAAACGCCTTGAAGCTGGAGGTCATGCAGCGTTACCGTCAGGCGCAGTCGGCGGCGCTGAGCGCGCGCGCGGCGCAGGCGGCGGCGCAGCAGGCCGCGGAGGCGTCGCGGCTGCTGGCGCTGCGCTATCAGCAGGGGTTGACGCCGATCAACCAGTTGCTCGATGCCCAGGCGCGACGTGATCAGGCGCGCGCCCAAGCCGCGGTGACGCTTTATCAAGCGGTGCTGGCCCGCGCGGCAGTGCTGTTGGCGATCGATCGTCTCGATCCGCAACAGGCGGTGCCGCTGGCGGCGGCGCCGGAGGTTGCATTGGCGGCCGGAGGGTAGGAGGAAGATCGTGCGCGGCCTGGCCGAAACCCTGTGTATCGCCGGATTCTGTACGTTGGGGGCATGTTCGCAGTCCTCTGCGCCGAGCGTTACCGGCGGCGTACGCGCGGCGCCGGCGCTGGCGCTGGCGACGACGCTGGCACGGACGCAAACCGTGGCGGCGGTGGTGACCGTGCCGGGCACGGTGACGCGCGCGAGCGTGGTGCGGCTGGCCAGCCCCTACGGTGGTCTGGTCGGAGTCACCCCGGCGGCGGTCGGCGCACGGGTCGGGCAGGGCAAGCTGCTGTTGACGGTGGGCGCTGCCGATGCGCGCGCGCGCCTGGCCGCCGCCGCTGCCAACGCTGCCGCCAGCCGGGCCGAGGCGGCGCAGGCGGCGGCCGACGAGGACCGTTTCCGCGCACTGCGCGCACAGGGTGCCGTGGCGCCGCGTGAATACGAACAGGTGCACCAACGTTACGTGTCGGCGCAGGCGCGGGCGCGAGCCGTGGCGCGGGCGCTGGCGGCGGCGCGTACGGATCTGCAGTATGCGGAGATCCGCGCGCCGTTCGACGGCCTGTTGATCGAACGCGCGGTGAAGCCGGGCGACTACGCGGCGCCGGGATCGACGTTGGCGGTGATGGTCGGCGGCGAGCCGCAGGTGGAGTTGCAGGTGGGCGAGACGGTGTTCCCCGAGCTGCCGCTGGGTGCTACGCCGACGGTTGCGGTGCAGGGTCATCGTTACGATGCGACGGTGATCGAACGCGTCGACGCCGCCGATCCGATGACCCGCGTGCACCGCGTCAAGCTGCGCCTGATCGGAGCGCCGCCGCCGCCGTACGGCACCTACGCCGAGGTGCGGGTGACGGTCGGCCAGCGGCGGGTGGTGGTGGTGCCCGGCAGCGCCGTGGTCGAGCGCGCGGGGTTGACCGGCGTGTTCGTCGTCGATGCCCGAGGTTTCGCGCATTTCCGCCCGGTGCGTAACGTGCCCGGTGAGGCTTTAGGCTGCGGCGCTGACGTGACGTCTGCCTCGGCCAGCCCGGCACCAGATCAAGACCCGGATGTCACGCCGGGGACGGCAGGGGTTGCTGCCGACCAGGGCTGTATCACCGTGATCTCCGCCGGTCTCGCACCCGGCGAGCCCGTGGTTACGACACCGCCGCTGGCGCTGGGTAACGGCGACCGCGTCGAGGCGCGCGCGGATCGTGGGTGAATCCCGCCGGCTGAATGTCGCCGGCCGGCTGGCCCGCGCGTTTCTGCACTCCAAGCTGACGCCGCTGGGCGCGGTCGCCATCGCGCTGTTCGGCGCCCTGGCGGTCCTGGCCACGCCGCGGACTTACAATCCGGATATCGTCGTGCCGGTCATCAGCGTCGGCGTCGCGCGTCCGGGATACGGATCCGAACAGATGCTCAATCAGGTCGTGCGGCCGCTGGAGGGGCTGTTGGCGTCCCTGCCCGGCGTCGACCACACCGACGGTTTCGCCCGCGACGACTTCGCCAACGTGACCGTGCGCTTCAAGGTCGGACAGGACGAGGAGCGCAGCCTGGTCAAGGTCTACAACCAGATCAACGGCAACCTCGACCGCCTGCCGCCCGGCGCGCACCTGCCGCTGATCCGCGCGCTGTCGCTGTACGACGTACCGATCCTGACGCTGACGCTGAGTTCGTCGCAGATGCCGCCGCAGGCGCTGCGGGCGGTGGCCGACAACGTGCTCGAACAGCTACGCAGCGTCCCCGGCGTGGGCAAGAGCTGGGTGCAGGGCGCCGGTGCGCCGGCGGTTCGAGTGTGGCTCGATCCGACCGCTCTGGCGGCGCATGACCTGACGCCGTCCCAGGTGGTGGGTGCGCTGGGTGCGGCCAACGTGGTGCGGCCGGCCGGCAGCGTCGTCGAAGAACAGCGCTCGGCACCGGTTCGCGTCGACGCCGGTTTTGTCGACGGGCAGCAACTCGGCGGCGTGGTCGTGGCCGTCGACCGCGAGCGGCCGGTGTATCTGCGCGAGCTTGCGCGCATCGAGCGCGGCGCGGTCGACGAGGACGTGGCCTCGACGCTGGGTCTGGGGCCGGCCGCGCCCGGCCGTGCACGAGCACCCGAGCCCGCCGTGACGATCGCGCTGGCGCGCAAAAAGGGCAGCAACGGCGTCGAGGTCGCCGCTGCCGTGGTGCGGCGGCTGCGAATCGTGGAGCGCCAGGCGCTGCCGGAAAGCGTGCGGATCACGGTGACGCGCGACGACGGCGCCAAGGCCGACGACGCCGTCAACACCCTGATCGAGCACCTCGGCATCGCCATTGCCGCGGTGGTGGCGATTCTGATGGTGTTTCTCGGCTGGCGCGAAGCGGCGGTGGTGGCGCTGTCGATTCCGCTGATCCTGTGCGTGGTGCTGGGCATCGGCTGGCTCGCCGGCCAGAGCATCAACCGCATCACGCTGTTCGCGCTGATCCTGTCGCTGGGTCTGCTGGTGGACGACAGCATCGTCGTGATCGAGAACATCCATCGCCATCTGCACCATCGCCGGCAGGCCAACTTCGGGCGACTGCTGGTGGTTGCCGCCGACGAGATCGGCCGGCCGACCATCGTTGCGACGTTCACGGTGATACTGGCTCTGATCCCAATGGCGTTCGTCACCGGGATGATGGGGCCGTTCATGGCGCCGATCCCGTTCAACGCGCCGATTGCGATGCTGGCCTCGCTGGTGATCGCTTACACGGTGGTGCCGTATGTGGCCTACCGTTGGCTCAAGCGCAAAGGGCGCCGCGTGATGGCCGCGGCGGCGGCGCAGACGCTGGAGGAGCGCGGTGCACCGGAGCAGGACTGGCTGCACCGATGGTACGTGCGCCTGTTGCGGCGTCTGCTGATCGCCCGTAAGCGCCGCATTTTCTTCGGCGTCGTGGCGCTGGTTTTGGCACTGGCGATGTTGCAGCCGGCGTGGCAATTCGTGCGCCCGTCCGGCGTCGACGGTCCGCTGTCCGCGCTCGGGGTGGAACTCAAAATGCTGCCGGACGACAACGTCAATACGCTGCTGCTCGAAATTGACATGCCGACCGGCACCGCGCTGGAGGACACGCAGCGCGTGGCCCAGGCCGTGGAAGCGGTGGCGGCCCGCAATCGCTACGTGACCGACTACCAGCTTTTCGCCGGGCAAAGCGCACCGGAGGACTTCGCCGCACTGGTGCGCGGCGATGCGATGCGCCGGGGCACCGATCTGGCACAGATCCGCGTCGACCTGGTGAACAAGCACCGGCGCTCCGAGGGATCCCACGCCATCGCGCAGGCGTTAGACCGGGCGCTGGCGCCGGTACGCGCCGTATTCCCGCAGGCGCGCATCAAGCTGTTCGAGTCGCCTCCCGGTCCGCCGGTGCGCTCGCAGATGCTGGCCGCCCTGTACGGTCCTGACTACGCGCAGTTGCGTGCGCTGGCCGAACGCATACGCCGGCAGTTCTATCCTCGCGTGTACGGCATGATCAACGTCGACGACTCGGTCGGACAGACGTTGCCGGAATACCGCTTGCGGGTCGATCGCGACGCCGCGGCGCTGGCCGGCCTGTCGCCGGCGGCGGTGGCGGATCAGGTGTCGGCGTATTTTCACGGCGTCACGGTCGGCGATCTGCGCCAGCCGGGTGCCCGCGAGCCGGTACCGATTCTGCTGCGCCTGCCGCGCCCGCAGCGTGCCGACGCGGCGGCCCTGCAGGGACTCTACGTGCTCAACGGCGCCGGCCGGCAGGTGGCGCTGTCCAGCGTCGCACATCTGGCCGCGGTGACCGCCGAACGGCCGTACTACACGCACGATCAGCATGCCGTGGTCTATCTGGCTGGCTACATGCTGCGGTCGAGCCCGGTATACGGCGTCATCGCGCTGACGCAGGTCCTGTCCGGCTTGCCGCTGGGCGGCGGCGCGCGCCTGCGGGTCGGCAACCTGGGGTTTACCGACGCCCAGCCCGACTCGCTCGGACACGTGCAGCTGTTCTGGCTCGGCGAGATGCGGCTGACGCTGGACGTGTTCCGCGATCTCGGCGCCGCGTTCGGCGTCGCGCTGCTGCTGATCTACCTGCTGCTGGTGGGCTATTACCGCTCGTTCATGATGCCGCTGATCGTCATGGGTGCGATCCCGCTGACGCTGATCGGCGTTTTCCCCGGACACTGGCTGCTGGGCCAGCCGTTCACCGCCACCTCGATGATCGGCGTCATCGCCCTGGCCGGAATCGTGGTGCGCAACTCGTTGCTGCTGATCGACTTCATCATCGAGCGCCGCGCGCAGGGCCTGCCACTGGCCGACGCGGTGCTGGAAGCCGGGGCGGTGCGGCTGCGGCCGATCCTGCTGACTGCGCTGGCGATCATCCTCGGCTCGGCGATCATGTTGACCGACCCGGTGTTCGGAGGGCTGGCGATCTCGCTGATCTTCGGCGCCTTTGCCTCGACCGCGCTGACGCTGTTGGTGATCCCGTTGGCGTTTTTTTCCTGGCAGCGGCGCGTGGCCGGGCACGCGTCCCGGTCCAAACCGACGCACTGACCCGCTGCCGGCGGCGGCAGAACCGCATGACCATGATTTAGATCAATGTGCCCGCCGGCAGGGTGCCGGCAGAGTGGCGCCGCTGTCACTTGCCTTGCGATGAAAGTCGAACGCGTCCACTCGCGGCGTTGCAGGGTTTGGCCTGGTTCGGACTGCGGAGCGGAAAATGGAGATGAAGAATATCTTGGGTCGCCACCTTTCCTGCACGATCGCGCTATTCCTGCTGTTGCTCCTTGGCTGCTCCGCTTCTGCGCTGGCGCAAGCGGGGCCGTCCGGTGCCGAGCTGTTCCAGGGCAAAGGCTGTTCCGGCTGCCATTCGATCGGCGGCCGCGGCGGGCAGGTCGGCCCGAAGCTGGACACGGTCGGCGACCGTCTTACGGCGGAGTGGATCTACAAGTGGTTGAAAAATCCAGCGGCGGTCAAGCCCGGCACGATCATGCCGAACCTGCACCTGACCGACGACGAGCGCGCGCGGCTGACCTTCTACCTGATGTCCCTGAACGCGGGCGCGCGCCCGGCGCAACCGGTGGCGACGACTTCCACCGGCGCGATCAAGTCCAACCCGCCGGACCTCAACGCGCAGTCGCCGGAAAACGACTACATGAAGCTGGGCGTGGACGAGTCGTACGCGAAGGTGCAGCGCGGCAACATCCAGGATCAAATCGAGGGCTTCATCCCGCCGATCTACGAGCCGGCGCTGACCGAATCCGCTTTCGTGCTGCCGCCGGGCGCGCTGCGCGTCGCGGTCGGTTACCGGCAGATCAAGGCTCTGGATGCGGGCGACCTCACCGGACAGCGCGAGATCCAGGCGCGCTTCAAGGATTTCCACCTCGACCGCCAGTTCGTCGATATCGATCTGCTCCTGGGTCTGCCCGACAACTTCACCGTGCGGCTCAACCTGCCGATCCAAAGCTCGCGGATGCGGGCCGGAATCAACCCTCAGTTCATCGATCCGATCTCGGTGTTTCCGCAGGGCAGCACCTCGGCCATCGGTGACTTGAGCCTGTTCGTCAAAAAGAAATTCGTGGACCAGGGCAATTTCCCGATCGGCATCGCCGCCGTCGGCGGCCTGCGCTTCCCGACCGGCAGCAACAAGGAGAAGTTCGATCCCGACACCACGGCCAGCCTGCTCGGCACGAAAATGATCTTTCCGTTCCCGGCGGTGGACGACCACGGCAATCCGGAGATGAACACCATCGGCGACGGCACCTTCCGGCGCTTCTCCAACGACGGCCGCCTGCCGGCGACACTGCAGCCCGGCCTGGGCACGCTCGGCGGGCAGGTCGGCTTGTTCGTGACGCGCCAGTTGGAGGGCGGCACCTTCATTGGCCGCGGCGCGGTGCACGCCGGCGCGCTGTACGAATTCCGGCCGGAGGCCGACGGCATCGATCCCGGCAACCTGCTGACCGCGTTCGCCACGTTCGTCAAGCCGATCTGGCGCGACAATATCTCGCTCGACCTGAACTACATCGCGTCCTATCAGCAAACGGATTCCTACGCCGGCAAGATCTTTCAGCCGGTCAACCCCAACGAGACCACCGGGCCGCTGTCCGGCGGCATGCCGATCCCGCCCAGCATGATCCCGCCGATGCCGGGGCTGCCGAACCCGTCGCCGGTCGGCTTCAAGATCATCGACCGCCCGCCGTTCTCCGGCGGCACCACCCAGTTCGTCGCCACCGATCTCATCATCGTTCCCAACCCCTTGTTCCGGGTGACGCTGGGCGCTCTGGTGCGCGTGGCCAAGCCGAGCCTCGGTCCGTCGCCGCCGTACGTGCTTCGCGCCGCGGTCACTTACACCTTCGCCTCCGGTCTGTACCGGCAAGGAGAGTAATCCCATGCGCCGCCATTTTCGTTTGTCGCTGGTTTTGGTCCTGGTGCTGGGTTTTGCGACCCGTGCATCGGCTTTCGATTACATGACCTGGCCCGACGGTCGCCGCGTGCGCGTGGTGCAGGCCAATCCGCAGGAGGATTTGTCGAGCCTCAAAAGCGGCATCAAAGGCGCGGTCCGCGACCGCCGTTTCAACACCAATGAGGCCGAGTATCTCGCCAACGAGATGTACCTGTCGGGCACGGAATTCTTCCTGCGCGCCGGACAGCGCAAGCTGCCGATCGCCCACGACCGCCAGTTCTCCTACATCACCAACGTCGAAGCCTACTGGTATTCGCGCTATAACCTGATCGGGCCCACGGTGCGCGCGCGGCTGGGCATCGGCATGATCAACGGGCCTTACATTGACCTGCTGGCGCAGGAGAAAACCCGGCTCAACTGTTTCGGACGCAATCGCGGCGAATTCGTGGAGCCCAACAAGCTGGTGATGCTGTCGGACGTGACCGGCTCGTTCCTGAAGCGCTCCGGCCTGCCACGCCAATTCGACAACGCGGTGCCGCTGATGCTGGAGTTCAAGTCCGGGGATCCGAAACTAGTGATGTCGGTGGACACCGACACCGACCAGTACGGGCGGCCGCGCTATCTCGACGACTTCGAGACCCTGCGCTGGAGCAACGACGGCATGGACCACACCATTGACATGGGCGGCGTCGGCCAGGCCATGCTGAAGAAAGTGCTGTGGTCCAAGTTCTTCCTGCGCCGCAACCACACCGACGACGATTTCCCCGGCGAGGTGTTTCTCGGCAATAACGCCGAGGACGGATTCCGCGGCGGCATGCTGGGCCTGGCGTCCCTTTCCACGATGATGATGACCAAGGCCGCGCTGTTCGCCGATTCCTCGAAGCGCGAATTCCATGTCCTGCCGCCGTTTCGCACACCGGAATTGGGCGGCATCGATCCGCGCACCTACCGTCCCGGTGCGGTCCTGCACTATCTCCCGCACGAGCTCCATCCGACGCTGATCTACAACGGCGATATCCCGCTGCGTCAATATGATTTTTCGGTGCAGGACGCCTCCAGCCAACTGTGGGATCAGGCTTCCTGGCTGTGGGCGACCACCGAATACTTCGACTTCTCCAATCCGCGCAAGCGCGACAACTGGGACAACGTGTTCGGTTACCAGACCCCGTACGACGGCAGCATCCTGGATCAGAAATACGCGCTGCTGGCGCGCGATCTGGCGAACGTCGTGCTCGACAATATCGAAGCGATGCACCTCGTTGACGGCGTGCTGGTGTCGTCGTGGAAGCCGGGCATCGGTGCGGGATCGAGCGTCAGGATCGGCGATATGGCGCTGGCCATGGTCGCGCTCGGCGATTACGCCCAGCGCATGGACCTGGAGCCGGCACGCCAGCAGCACGCCGGGCAACTGCTGAAGCAGCAGGCCGATTTCCTGCTGAATGCCGAAGCGGCCGACAGCTCCTTCGTCTCCGAATACCGGGTTCCCGGCGCCAAGCCCCTGGGCGATCGGGACAGCACCAGCCAGGCGTTCGGCATCCGCGCGCTGCTGGTCGCGTACAACGTCCTCGGCGACGAACGCTACCTGGAGGCCGCGCGCCGGTGCAGCGCCAACTGGAACCGCGACTTCTGGGACGATTCGGCCTGGCTATATCGCAATACGCCGAAATCGGACAAGGTGGTCTACACGCCGGTGGACGTGGCGGCGATGCTGGCGGCGCTGCGCGAAATGACCCTGATCGACCGCAACACGCAACTGCTCGACCGCTTCAAGAAGTTCTTCGTCCAGGCCGTGGACGCCAGCGGCATGATGCAGGCCGAGGACATCTACACCGGCGAGGACATCAAGCAGGTGCACGCCGGCAACCCGGACAGCGACGGCGACGGCATCCCGTTCGTCGGCGCCAACGGCTTCGATTCCGTCTTTGCCTCCAAGGTTGAATTCGATCTCAGCAAGCTTGCGCAGCGCCCGCCGGTGCCGCCGGCGCGCCCGCGCCCGGTCACGGGCGCGCAGATCTTCGCCGACAACTGCGCCGTGTGCCATGGCGAAGGCGGCGTCGGCACCGAAGGACCGAAGCTGATCGACAATTCGTACGTGCAACTCACCGGCCGTGCCGGCGTCATCCGCACGGTCACCGAAGGGCGCGTCAGCGTCGGCATGCCGACCTGGGGCGGCGTGCTCACCGACGACGAGATCGGCAAGGTGGTCGATTACATCCGCGGCTTGCGGCAGGCGAAAGCGGAACGGGTGAAAAGCGATTGATCGTTATTGAAGCGGCCATCAAATGTATGAACCCAGTGCAGGACTTGCCGCCAGCCAAACGCCTGGCATGTCGGCTGTGCGGTTCCAGCGGCAATTCGGCCTGTCGCGCTACGAGACAGCCTTCCAGATACTGCATAAGCTGCGGGCGAGAATGGTTCGCCCCGACCAGGATCGAATCGGCGGCAAACCCGAAGCAGTCATTGAGGCTGATGAAACCTACGCGGGCGGACGTTCCTGCGGTAAGGGGCGTGGCGTCCACGACCGGGTTCTCGTGGCCGGCGCTGTCGAGGTTTGACAGCGCAAGCGTACCAGCGGCCTCAACCAGCGGAAGACCGGGCGGTACGCCGGTCGTGTCCGACTCGCCTTGGGTGGTGATCGAAGCGCCCGGTCGCTCGGTGGCTTCATCAGTGGCAACATGGCTGCCGATGCCGCCATCAACGAATTTACCTTCCGCTTAAACCGCCGCTTCTATCCTTTCAACGCCTTCCGCTCTTTGCTCGGTATCGCCGGCGACGCCACCGCACCGGCCTATGCCGAACTCTACGCCGAAAAATCACGACCCACGACATTTAGTAGGCTTGGGAGCTGACAGGATAAGCACGGTTTGAACATCATGTCGCCGGATCAATAGTGAGCGAAAAGTTTCCCCCTTGGCCTGGTCTTTTCTAATTCAAGTTGAGTCTGGGGGGAATCTTGATTCCTTGAGTCAGGCGTCGGGCACGCAGGCTGAGCTATCATCTAAGCCCCATAGGAGTTTGCATCGACGATGGCTGCGTTCGAGGCTCCCAATCTGTGTAACCCTCAACCAGGCTGGTATGCGGCCGGCCAACCGGATGCACGGCAACTGCGCGCCGCCGGCGACGGCGGCGTGCGACGGGTGATCAACCTGCGGCCGCCAAGCGAGGATGCCGGCTACGACGAGGCCGCGTTGGCGGATGAGTTGGGCATCGACTACCAAGTGCTGCCGATCGCCGGCACGGCGGATCTCACCCAGGAGAACGTCGGGCGTTTCGACGTTCTGATGACGCGCACGCCGTCGCTGCCGACGCTGGTGCACTGCGCCAGCGGCAACCGCGTCGGCGCCCTGGTGGCGCTGCGCCGGGCGTGGCTCAAGGGCGACAACTCGGAGCAGGCGCTGGCCGAAGGCCGCGCCTGGGGCCTGACCAAGCTCGAAGCCGCAGTACGGGCGCTGCTCGGCGGCGGGTGACACCCGAAGCCGCGATCGTCCGGTTCGGGCGCGGCGCTCAGCGCGCCGGCAGCGGCAGCGTCTGGATGCGCTCGATCCGGTCGATGTACCGGCCGTTCCAGTAGTAGCGGTAATGCGAGGCCTGCACCGCCGGCGGCTTGAGCGCCGGCGGTCGCAGCGCGGCGATGCAGCGGCCGCCGGCGCGGCGCACGCTCGGGTAAAACAGTCCCCAGGCTCCGGCCGCCCGCTGCTCGCGGCCGAAGGCCTGCGCACGGCGGTAGTCGTCGGGTTCAAGCAGGCCCAGGTTCGGGTCGGCCGGCACCATCACCAGCGTCCTGGCGACCTGGCAGACGTAACGGCGCATCTCCAGCGCCAGCGGCGGTTCGGCGGTGGCGCGCAGGAAGCGCGCGCGGTGGTGGGCGGATTCGGCGATCGCGGTTTCCTCTTCCAGCGCCGCGTAATAGATGCCGTAGCTGCCGTCCGAAAAGCGCGAGCCGGCGCGGTTGGGATGACAGAACGCGGCCATGATCGGCGTGGTTCCCGGGCCCGTCAGACGATCCTCCGGCGCCACCAGGTGAATCTCCCCGATTTCCTGGCGCAGTCGGGGATTGGTCAGCGCCTCGATCGCGAACAGGTGCTCGATCTGATCCGGCTCGACGAGTCCGTCGAACACCCCGACCGGCGGGAAGCGGCTGGGCACGATGCGGTGTACCAGGCACCGCACGCGGCGGGTGAGGGATCGTGTTTTGCGACCACCGGGCGCGACGGTCCCGACCACCCGGTCAGGGATGGCCGGGCCGGGGTTGAGCGAAGCCATCACCGTTGCGCCAGGGATGGCAGGTACGGGGAACACACAAGCGGCCGCACTTCGCGAGCGCCAGCGGCGGCCCCGAACACCGGTCGATGGAGAGGAATCCGGCCGGGACCAGATCGAAGCCCGGTGGCCACGCCATGGCTGGCAGGCGCAGGACCTGCATCAACTCCGCCAGCCGTCGAGATAGCTGCGTACGAAGTACAAGTCGGCCACCTGACCGGCGAGCATCCGCTCCAGCGCGCTGTGGTCGCCGAAGCCGGGCGCAGCGTTGGGCCGGCGTAGCCAGCCGGCGGCGCGGCCATCGTCCGGGAACAGAATGCGCAGCGCCTTCCAGATGCCGAGCAGGTAGGACAGGCGTTCCAATGTGTCACGCGGCAGCGGCGTCGACAGGCCGCCGGCGTCGGTCTGCTTCTTCCAGTGGTACAGCGTGCGCTCCGGGCAGCCGAGCAGGGCCGACAGCTGCCGGCGCGTGAGCTCGAGTTTATCGGCCAGCGCGAGGACCGCACGCAGACCGGCGGTATCGCGCGCTCGCGCGGTGCTCGACGGCATCCTGCTGTAAGCCTGCGCGGTTTCGGCGACGCGGTGCGTGTTCGACATTGACTGCAAAAACGTAGATTTATGCAAAGAATACTGCAGAATTGCAGTTTACGCCACTTTGCCGGGACCGCGCTACGAAGAGCAGCTCAACGCCACCTCGTCGGCGTCCGGCGGGGCCGGTGCTGCGTATTCCTCGAACTCCGGCTGCTCGTCGAACGGTCGCCGCAGGAGTTGCAACAGGCGGTCCAGTTCGCAGAAATCGCCCTGCTGCGCGCGTTCGATCGCCCGTTGCGCCAGATGGGTGCGCAGCACGTACCTGGGGTTGACCGCGTTCATGCGCGCGGCGCGCGCGGCGTCGTCGCACCCCTCGGCTTCGATCCGGGCGCGGTAGTCGGCAAGCCAGGCGTCGAAGCCGGGGATAGCGGCGATCGCGCTGCGCAGGCGCGGCGGCGCGGCATCGCCCCGGCGTACTTCGCCAAGCAGGCGAAAGCTGCGTGCGAAGTCCGCGCGGGCCTGGTGCAGCAGGCGCAGGAAACGGCTGATCAGTTCGGAATCGTCGCCGTGCGCATCGCACAGGCCCAGCTTGGCGCGCCAGGCCGGCAGCATCGCCTGCGTGAACGCGGGGCCGAAGCCGTCGATCAGTTCGCTGGCGATCGCAGCGGCTTCGTCTTCAGCGTCGGCCAGCAGCGGCAGGCAGGTCTGCACGAAACGGGTGCAGTTCCAGTGCATGACGCTCGGCTGGCGGTCGTAGGCGTAACGGCCGGTTTCGTCGGTGTGGTTGAAAACCTTGTGCGCGTCGAAACGATCGATGAAGCCGTACGGTCCGTAGTCCAGCGTCAATCCGAGCACCGAGCAGTTGTCGGTGTTCATCACGCCGTGTACGAAGCCGGCCGCCATCCATTGCGCGACCAGTCTCGCGTTGCGCGCGATGACTTCGGCGATCCAGTGCCGGTAGCGGTCCGGTTGCCCGCTCAGCTGCGGGAAGTATTCGTCGATGACGTGGTCGGCCAGCGGCGCCAGCAGGTCCGGCCGGCCGAGGTGATAGAAATATTCGAAGTGGCCGAAGCGCAGGTGGCACGGCGCCAGCCGGCACAGGATCGCGGCCGTTTCGAGCGTTTCGCGCTGCACCGGTTCGGACGAGGCGATCACGCACAGGCCCCGCGTGGACGGGATCCGCAGCGCGTGCATGGCTTCGCCGGCCAGGTACTCGCGGATCGTCGAGCGCAACACCGCACGGCCGTCGCCGAAACGCGAGAACGGCGTGCGGCCGGCGCCCTTGAGTTGGACATCCCACAGTTCGCCGCGGGCGTTACGCACCTGGCCGAGCAAAATCGCACGGCCGTCGCCGAGCCGGGGAACGTAGACCCCGAACTGATGCCCGGCGTAGACGGTGGCAATCGGCTCGGCGCCCGCCGGAATCCGCTGGCCTGCCATCGTTTCGAGAAATTGCGCGCGCTGCGCGCAGGCCGGGTCGAAATCCAGTAGCGCCGCGGTTTCGGCGTTGAAGTGCGCCAGACGCGGCTGCGGCAGCGGCATGGGCGCCACCCGCGCATAGTAAGATTCGGCAAGCCGTGCCAGCCGGTTGTCGAAACGCAGACCGACCGGCGCAGCGGCCTCGGAGCCGGAGGTCTGCAAAGCCAGGTCCATCGCCGTTGTGCCCTTCTTGAGGAGTCACGCCGTGTTGCATCTGCAACCCTACAGTATCTGGTCGCTGCTGGTGCTGATCGCCGATGTCTATGCGATCGTCCTCACCGGCCAGAGTTCCGCCACCACCGGCGTCAAGGTGGTGTGGATCGTCGTCATCATCGTGCTGCCGGTACTCGGGTTTATCCTGTGGCTGCTGTTCGGACCCAAGGGGCATCGATGACTGCCGATCCGCTGCGCGATCCCGAACTTGAAGCCGCGGTGTTTCGCCGCCTGCTGGTGCACCTCGACGCGCGCAAGGATGTCCAGAACATCGACCTGATGAATCTGGCCGGCTTCTGCCGCAACTGCCTGTCGAAGTGGTACGTCGAGGCCGCCCGCGAGCGCGGCACCGAACTCGATTACGAGGCGGTGCGCGAGCGCGTTTACGGCATGCCGTACGCGGAGTGGAAGCGCCGCCACCAGCGCGAAGCCGGCGCCGCGGCGCCGGCGCGTTTCACGCAGGCCGCCGGAAACAAGCCGGACCAGACGCGGTGACACGCGCGCCGGCGACGGTCGCCCGCAGGCCGATGTTCGCCGCCGCCGTGCTGGTCGCCCTGGCTGCCGCCGGCGCGCGCGCCGCGCCCGGCTTCGATTCGGCCGACGCGCTGCTGGCCTGCATGCGCGCCAACCTGCCGCCGACGCTGCGCATCGAGCAGATCCAGCTGACCTACGCCGACCGCGCCGGCCATCGGCGTTTACTGCAGGGCACGCTTTACGCCGAACGCGAGCACGGCTTGCTGAGGACCATGATTCACATTGACGCGCCTGGCGATCTGGCCGGTTCGTCCTACCTCGGTCGCGAAACTGCCGACGGCCAGGAGATCTACCTGTATCTGCCTGCGCTCAACCGCGTGCGGCGCATCGTCGGCGCCGGCGTCAACGGCGCATTGTTCGGCACCGATCTGAGCTATGCCGACGTCCGTCAACTCGAGAACGCATTCTCCGGTGCGCACGCCAGGCTCGAAGGCGGCGGCACGCTCGACGGCCGCAGCGTCGAGCGGCTGCTGCTGAGTCCGCGGCCGGGCGAAGCCAGCCGCTACGACCTGATCCGCGCCTGGGTCGACCGGCAGACCTGCGTGGCGCTGAAAGTGGATTTCGAGGCCGGCGGCAAACCCGTCAAGCAGCTGACCGCGCCGGCGCGGGCGCTGCGGCAGTCCGATGGCTACTGGTATCTCGAGCGCATGCAGTTGCACGACCTGGAGCAGGGAACCTCGACCGAACTGCGGGTGCTCGGAGTCCAAAGCGGCGGCAAGCTGCCGTCGCCGCTGTTCGATCGCAACACGTTCTACCTCGGTGGCGGCATGTGAGTCGCTGGCTGTCGGCGCTCGCGGCGCGGCCGCTGGCGCTGCTTGCGGTCGTCGCGTTTCTGACCGTGGCGGCGCTGGCGCAACTGGTCGACTGGCGCACCGGTACGCTGCGGTTGTCGATCGACCCCTCGGCTGAAGCGTTGTTGACGCGCGCCTCAACGGGCGCCGCCGGTGCCGCCGCGCTGCACGGCGACGACCCGCGCGCGGTGCTGGCTCGCGCGCGGCGGCTGTTCGGCGACGAAGATCCGGTGATCGTCGCGGTCGGCTTCTCGCCGGGCGTGTTCACCGCCGGCAACCTGCGCCAGCTGGCGGAGGTGCAAACCGCGCTGGCGCGGGTCGCCGGGGTGACCGGCGTCTTCTGTCTGCTCGACGCGCCGGACCCGCTGGCCTCCGCTGACGCCATCGACGTCGCCAGCTTCGGCCGTCAGGCTGCCGCTGCCCCGCAACGGATTCCGCAACTCGAAGCGCACCTGCGCGCCAATCCCTTGTACGCCGGTACGCTGGTCTCGAACGACGGGCGCATGGCGGCGCTGGCATTGACGCTGGCCGCGGACAGCGCCGCTCCCGGCTTGATGCAGACGCTGCGCGCAGCGGTGCACCGGGTGCTGCCCGGCGCGCCGGTGGCGGTGACCGGCGGGGCGATCGTGCGCGCGGCCACCGCCCAGGCGATCCGGCAGACGCTTGCCTTCACCGTGCCGGGCGTGTTCGTGCTGATGCTGGTGCTGCTGCTGGTGACGTTCCGTTCGCTGCGCGCCGCACTGTCGGCCTTGACCACGGTGCTGATCGCACTGATCTGGACGCTGGCGACCGCCAGCCGCGCCGGCCTGACGATCAATCTGGTCAGCGCGCTGGTGCCGCCGCTGGTGGTAATCCTCGGCCTGTCCTACACCATTCACCTGCTGGCGGCGTATGCCCTCAGCGGCCGGCTGCAGCCGCAGGCGCAAGGCGCCGCGCTGCGTCAAGCGACGATGCACCGCATCCTGCCGGGGATTGCGCTGTCGGCGCTGACGACGATCGTGGGTTTCGCTTCGCTGGCGCTCAATCCGTTGCCGGCGGTGCAGCAGTTCGCCTGGCTGGCCAGTGTCGGTACCGCCTGCCTCGCGGTGCTGACCCTGCTGTTGCTGCCGCTGTTGCTGGTGGCGCTCGGTTGCCGGCGCGATCGGCCGACGGTCGGCGAACGATTGTTCGTGCGCCTGGCCGGCTGGCTGGCCGCGTTCGACCGGCGCCACCGCGCGGCGATCCTGGTGGGAACCGGCCTGCTGCTCCCGCTGGCCGGCTGGAGTGCGACGCACATCCGCACCGGCACCGATTTCATCGCCAGTTTCGGCGCCGATTCGCCGGTGGCGCGCGACTTCGCCGCCATCAACCGCGCTTTCGACGGCGCCAACGTGATCTCGGTGCTGATCGAGACCGGCTCGCGCAACGGCGCCGCGCAGCCCGGTGGCGGCGAGCCGGGCGGCGGCGACGGTGCGCTGGCGCAGCCGCGGGCCGCGCGCGCGATCGACGAGCTTGCCGCCTGGCTGCGCCGGCAGCCGGAGGTCGGCGCGGCGGTGTCCTACGTCGATGAACTGAAACTGATCAACCGCAGTCTGCACGACGGCGCGGCCAGTGCCTACGCGGTTCCCGATTCCGCGGCGGCGATCAAGCAGGAATTGGTGTTCGCCGGCGGCGATACCGTTGCGCACTTTCTCGACGCCGACTTTTCGACCGCGCTGATGACGGTGCGGCTCAAGATCGACGGCTCCGCGCCGATCGGCGCGTTTCTGCAGCGGCTGGACGCGCGGTTGGCGGCGCTGCCGCCGCCGCTGCGGGCGCAGACCACCGGCGGCACGGTGCTGGCGACCCGCGCGGTCAACGCCATTCCGGCCGGACATCTGCAGTCGGTGCTGCTGGCGATCGGCAGCATCTGGCTGCTGCTATCGCTGCTGTTCACCTCCTGGCGTGCCGGCGCGCTGGCGACGTTGCCCAACCTGGTGCCGCTGGCGGTGTATTTTGGCACGCTCGGCCTGTTCGACATCCGCCTCAATCCGACCACCAGCCTGATCGCCTGCATCGTGCTCGGCATCGCCGTCAACGACACCGTGCATTTCCTGGCGCGCTTCAACGCCGACGCGCGGCAACAGGGCGACGAGGCCGGCGCGGTGGCCAGCGCGCTCTCCGCGGTGCTGCGTCCGATCACGCTGGCGACGCTGGCGTTGTCGCTGGGGCTGCTGCTGTTCGCCGGCAGCGCGCTGAAAAGCCAGGCGCAGTTCGGCCTGCTGGCGGCGTGGACGCTGACGGTGGCCTGGGTAGCCGACATGCTGCTGACGCCGGCGCTCGGCTCGCGGCTGCGCATCGTCACCTTGTGGGACCTGCTGCGTCTGGATCTCGGCGCCAGTCCGCAGTTGACGATTCCGCTGCTGTATGGGCTTTCGCCGCGGCAGGCGCGGGTGTTTGCGCTGCTTTCGCGGCTGGAGACGCAGCCGGCCGGTGCGCGGCTGATCCGCGCAGGCGACTACGCGCGCGACATCTACGTCATCGTCGACGGCACGCTGGAAGCGTGGATCGATCGCGACGGCGCGCGCAAACGGCTGGCGACGATGGGCCGCGGCGTGACCCTCGGCGAAGCCGGCACCTTCGGCCAGCGCCGCACCGCCAACGTCGACGCCGTCACCGACGTGCGCCTGCTGCGCTTCGACGCGCAGGATCTGGAGCGGCTGCGCCGGCGCAACCCGCGCATCGCCGCGGTGATCTTCCGCAACCTGAACCGCATCCAGGCCGAGCGCATCGCGCGGATGACGGCGATGGTGCAGTAGGATTCGAATCAACTACTCAGATCAACTGACTGCGTACCTGGAGAGTTCCATGCGAATTTTCGTTTTGATATTGCTCACATTCTGCGCCGCCGCCTGGGCCGACGAGCCGCCGGTCGAGATCAAGGCCACACGGCTGGCGGATTCGGTCTACATGCTGCAGGGGCAGGGCGGCAATATGGGCCTGTCGGTCGGGCCCGGCGGCGCGGTGCTGATCGACGACGAGTTCGCGCCGCTTTCGGACAAGATCAAGGCCGCGATCGCCAAGGTCAGCCAAAACCCGGTGCGGTTTTTGATCAACACCCACTGGCACGGCGACCACACCGGCGGCAACGAGAACTTCGCCAAAGGCGGCGTGGTGATCGTGGCGCAGGACAACGTGCGCGAACGCATGAGCAGCCAGCAGTTCATCCGCGCGTTCAACAAGAAGGTACCGCCATCGCCGCCTACCGCGTTGCCGATCGTCACCTTCAACGACACCGTCACCTTTCACTTGAACGGCGATGAGCTGCACGTTTTCCACGTCGCCCACGCCCACACCGACGGCGACAGCATCATCTATTTCCGCAAGCACAACGTGCTGCACATGGGCGACACGTTTTTCAACCAGCTCTACCCGTTCATTGACCTGTCCACCGGCGGCTCGATCGACGGCATGATCGCCGCGGTGGACCGGGCGCTGCCGCTGACCGATTCCAAAACCAGGATCATTCCCGGCCACGGTCCGCTGGGCGACCGCGCGACGCTGTTGAAGTACCGCGACATGCTGAAAACTGTGCGCGACCGGATCCAAGCGGGCATCGAGGCCGGCAAGACGCTGGCGCAGGTCCAGGCGGAGCATCCGTCGGCCGAATGGGATGCGGTCTGGGGCCAGGATTTCATCAAGCCGGATGCTTTCGTCGCGGAAATTTACGCGAGTCTGAAGAATTCGCACAGCAAAATACCTCAGCACGGATAAAACTTAATGACCTCGCTTCAGGGCAAGACTTTGCTCATCACCGACGGCTCGCGCGGGATCGGCCCGGCGATCGCGCTGCGCGCTGTTCGTCCCGCCGCCGCGCGGCTAGTCTGCACCGGGGAAATCTTTCGAATCCTGCGATGCCAAGGAAAACTGCGGTGACCAACGGCCGCGGGCGACGAACCGCGCCGCGCAAGCGGCCGATCGAGACCTACGAGCACAACGAAGCGCAGCGGCTGAACAATCCGCCGGTGGGCCTGGTTACGCCCGAGACCGAGCCGGATCGCGGCGCGAAGAAGCGCTACGCCTACGACCCGCACCTCGATCCGGCGTTGCAATGGGCCGGCAAGGCCGAGCGCACCAGCTTCGAAATCCCCACCGTCTCCCTGCACGTCCACGAGCGCATCGACCCGCGCAGCATCATCGAGGCGGTGCGCAAGAAAAACGGCGACCAGCTCCAGCTCGGCCTGTTCCCCGGCCGCGACGCGCCGCTGCGCGAGGACATCCAGTTCTACGCCCACAAGCACGGCTGGACCAACTGCCTGATCGCCGGCGATTCCCTGCTGGTGATGAACTCGCTGCTGGAGAAGGAAGGTCTCGGCGGCCAGGTGCAGATGGTTTACTTCGATCCGCCCTACGGCATCCGTTACGGCAGCAACTTCCAGCCCTTCGTCAACAAGCGCGACGTCAAGGACGGCAGGGACGAAGACCTGACCGCCGAGCCGGAGATGATCAAGGCCTTCCGCGACACCTGGGAACTGGGCATCCACTCCTACCTGAGTTATCTGCGCGACCGGCTGCTGCTGGCGCGCGAGCTGCTGAGCGAGTCGGGGTCTGTGTTCGTGCAGATCAGCGATGAGAACGTGCATCACGTCAGGGAGATTTTGGATGAGGTGTTTGGGGCCAAGAACTTCCTGTCTCAAATCGCATTTCGTACAAGTGGCAGTTTGAGTGCCGACGTTGTTAGCGGCATATACGACATTGTTGTTTGGTACGGGAAAGATGGTTCGCAGGTCAAATCCAAGATCAATCCGTTGTTTGTGCAGCGGTCTGTGGACGAATATAAATTCGTAGAACTTCCCGATGGCGGCCGTTTTGCAGCAAGTGAATTGTCAGCAGTGCCTAGGAATAGCCGTCGCTATACGACAGAGAACCTTGTTTCGAGCGGGTATACAGCAACCTGCATATTCCCTATCGAGTTTGAAGGTAAGAAATTCGAACCGAACTCCGGAAAAAGCTGGAAGACAACTCGCGACGGAATTGAAATTCTTAAGAAGCAGAAGCGACTTCAAGCAACGGGAGAGACCGTTCGATATGTCATGTTTTTTGACGACTACCCCGTGATGCGGCTTACCAATCTGTGGGCCGATCTGGCCGGCGCGTCTGAAAAGGTCTACGCGGTTCAGACTAACCCCAAAGTCATACAGCGATGCTTACTGATGACGACTCAACCCGGAGATCTCGTGCTCGACGTCACCTGCGGCTCCGGCACCACGGCCGTCGTCGCCGAGCAGTGGGGCCGGCGCTGGATCACCTGCGACACCTCGCGCGTAGCAACCACGCTCGCCAAGCAGCGGCTGATGACGCAGGTGTTCGACTGGTACCAGCTCGCGCGGCCGGACGAAGGCGTGGGCAGTGGCTTCGTCTACGAGACCGTGCCGCACGTCACGCTCGGTTCCATCGCCAACAACGAGCCGCCGGGGCAGGAGACGCTCTACGACCGGCCGCACAAGGACAACAGCAAGACACGCGTTACTGGCCCGTTTACGGTGGAGGCGGTGCCGGCACCGGCGGTGAAATCGCTGGATGCGATCGCAGACGACGTGCCAGTGGAGAAGGCGGACACTTCTATCGCGCGCAGTGGCGAGACGCTGCGACAGTCGGAGTGGCGTTCGGAGCTGCTGCGCACCGGCATCCGCGGCAAGGGCGGTCAGCGCATCGCGTTCGCGCGCGTGGAGCCGCTGCCGGGTACGCGCTGGCTGCACGCGGACGCGGAGACCCGGCCCGACGCTTCCGGCCGCGATTCGATCAAGGAGAAAAACGCGCCGGCCTATGCGACTGCTTTTGGGCCGCAGCGCGCGGTGATCTCCTTCGGTCCCGAGCACGCGCCGCTGGAACAGCGCCAGGTCGCGCTCGCCATCGAGGAGGCGCATTCGTTGGTGCCCAAACCTAAGCTGATCGTGTTCGCCGCGTTCCAGTTCGATCCCGAAGCGTCCAAGGACATTGACGAAACGAACTGGCCGGGACTGATGCTGCTCAAGGCGCAGATGAATGCCGACCTGCTGACCGAAGACCTCAAGAAGAAGCGCGCCAGCAACGAGAGCTTCTGGCTGATCGGCCAGCCCGACGCGCGGGCCGAGCGTGTTGCCAAGGGTGAGGCAGCGCGCTTCGGTGATGCCGCGGATGGCATCACCGGCGCTGCCGAACGCCAGGCCAGGGACGGCCGGGCTGGGGGTCGGAAAGCAACGAGCAGTCGCGCCACGGACGGCAGCCCCGAGCTGTGGAAAGTCTCGGTGCACGGCTTCGACTACTACAACACCAAGACCGGCGCGATCGAATCCGGCGGCGCCGACAAGATCGCGGTGTGGATGCTGGACCCGGACTACGACGGCCGCTGTCTCTACCCGCGCCAGGTGTTCTTTCCGATGGCCGGCGACAAGGAAGGTTGGGCGAAGCTGGCGAAAAGCCTGCGCGCCGAGATCGACGAAACCCTGATCGAAGCCTACAGAGGCACCGAGTCACTGCCCTTCGAACTCGGCAAGCACAAACGCGCCGCGGTCAAAATCGTGGATGATCGCGGGATTGAGAGTCTCAAGATTATTCCGTTGGAGTGAGCATGATTTATTTCGAACGTCTGAGTTTGCGGAACTGGCGCAATTTCAAGAACGCCGCGGTCGCTTTGCGACCTCGCGTATTCCTAATTGGCCCGAATTCGTCGGGCAAATCAAATCTGCTCGACGTATTTCGATTTCTGCGAGACATCTCCAGCAAGGGTTTGCAGCAAGCAATCCGAATCCGCGGAAATTTATCGTCGATACGATGCTTGGGCGCGACCGGCTACTCCAAGATTGATCTGGAGGCGGTGATCAGCGACGAGGAACACCATTGGCGCTACATTCTGGTGCTCGGGCAGGACAACAACAGCATCCCATTTGTCGTCAAAGAGAGTGTGTTTCATGACGATAAGGAAATCCTCACCAGGCCCGGCGACGCTGATCGCGCTGATCGGGAAAGACTCCGTCAGACGGCACTAGAGCAGGTGTCATTGAACCGAGAGTTTCGGCCGCTCGCCTCGTTCTTCGAGACAGTGAGCTACCAGCATCTTGTCCCGCAGGTCATTCGTGATCCAGCCGGATTCACGGCGACACAAGTAGAAAATGACCCGTTCGGACGGGATTTTCTGATGCGTGTCTGGAAGACCGGCAAGAAAACGCGAGACAGCCGGCTTAGAAAACTCCACAAGGCGTTGCAAGCAGCCGTGCCGCAACTCGAATACCTGAAGGCCGAACAGGATGAGATCGGCCGACCACATCTCCTGGCCGGGTGGAAAAACTGGCGAAAGGAGCCTACGGGGCAGCGCGAAGATCAATTCTCCGACGGCACGCTGCGACTGCTGGGCTTGCTATGGAGCTGCTTCGAGGGCACCGGCCCCCTATTGCTGGAGGAGCCGGAGTTGTCCTTGCATCCGGCGGTCATTCGAGAACTGCCGAAGATGTTCAACCGTATTAACCGAGCTCGTAAGCAGGACGCACGGCAGATCATCATCTCGACGCATTCAGAAGAACTGCTCTCGGACCCAGGCATCGGACCGGACGAGGTTCTCAGACTCGACCCCGGCGAACACGAGACCCAAATTCTCGGC
>JAGWMX010000133.1 GCA_028871525.1 Gammaproteobacteria bacterium | reverse complement strand
TCGATCCGCAGCAGGCCGTCTCCCGGCTGCGCCTGGAGCACGAAGTCGACGTGTTCGCGCGCGTGTACCGCGAGCAGCGCCTCGCGAGAGGCCTCCGGCGCCTGCAGCGGCGTAAACCGCCGCCACAGCTCGCCCTGTTCCAGGCGCGCTTCGATCGCCGCCAGCCGCAGCGGTGACTCGGGGTGCCAGCGCCCCATCTCGTGCAAGCGGCAGGCCGGGTGCGTGATCCACAGCAAACGTTCGGACATAGGTGAATTTGCGCCGTTGGTGACCGCACCTGTCAAGCGGCGCACACGCCCCCCGGCGCCGCCCGAATCGCAAACGTCGGCGGCCCGCCTGCGACCGGCGGGGTCGCAACGCGCGGCCGCTGCCCGCTAAACTCGGCAGCAGACTTTTTTTGCCTGCCTGCTGTAGGCAGGGAGGGCAGTGATGTCCCGACCGATGCCGAATCCGCCCGTGGCCGAGCCGCACGCCGCGGCCGTGCCGCCGCGCTTCGTCACCGCCGCCAGTTTGTTCGACGGCCACGACGCCGCGATCAACATCATGCGGCGGTTGATCCAGTCCAAGGGCGCGGAGGTGATCCACCTCGGCCATAACCGCTCGGTGGAAGAGATCGTGCGCGCGGCGTTGCAGGAAGACGCCGACGGCATCTGCGTATCGTCCTACCAAGGCGGCCACAACGAATTTTTCCGCTACATGGTGCAGATGCTGGCGCAGCGCGGCGCAGCGCATATCCGCGTGTTCGGCGGCGGTGGCGGCACCATCACGCCGGAAGAGATCGCCGCGCTGCAGGAGGCCGGGGTCGAACGCATCTACCACCCGAACGACGGCGCCAAGCTCGGCCTCACCGGCATGATCGACGACCTGCTCGAACGCGTCCGCAGCCGGCGTTTGGGCAGCGCGGTGCCGGAACGGGTCTCGCCACAAGACGAGCTTTCGGTCGGCCGCATGCTTTCGGCTTTGGAAGACCGCGTGCTGTCCGAGCCCGAGCTGGTCAAGCTGCGCAGGCAGTGGGAGCTGGCGGGGCGCAAGACGCCCGTGATCGGCTTCACCGGCACCGGCGGCGCCGGCAAGTCGTCGGTGGTCGACGAACTGCTGCTGCGCTTTTTGCACTCGTTTCCGGACATGCGCATCGCGGTGCTGGCGGTGGATCCGACCCGGCGGCGCAGCGGCGGCGCGTTGCTGGCCGATCGCATCCGCATGAACTCGCTGCGCAGCCCGCGTACTTTCATGCGCTCGATGGCGACGCGCCGCGCGCACGCGGCCACCAACATCGTGCTGCACGATTGCGTCGCGTTCCTCAAAGCCCAGGGCTACGACCTGGTCATCGTCGAGACCGCCGGCATCGGCCAATCCGACTCCGAGATCGTCGACCTGGTCGATCTGCCGGTGTACGTGATGACCAGCGACTACGGCGCCGCCAGCCAGCTCGAGAAGATCGACATGATCGACTTCGCCGACCTGATCGTGCTCAACAAATACGACAAGCGCGGCGCCGAGGACGCGTTGCGGGACGTACGCAAGCAATGGAAGCGCAATCGCCTGCAATTCGATCTCGCCGACGATCAGGTGCCGGTCCATCCGACCATCGCCAGCCAATTCAACGATCCCGGCGTGACGTGGATGTTCGCGAACCTGTGCCGGCTGCTGCGCGAAAAACTCGAGCTGCCGGCCAAGCGGTGGACGCCCGACGTCGACACCGCGGTGAAGGAGCCGCGTGCGACGGTACTGATTCCCGGCAACCGCGTGCGTTATCTGGCCGAAATCGCCGAGGCCGGCCGCGCGATCAATCGTGACATCGAGCGCCAGGTCGAGGCCGCCGACCGCGCGCAGTCGTTGTGGCAGTCGCTGCAGGAACTCAGCGACGGCATGCTGCCCGGCCCGCTCGACCTGTACCCGGCCGCAGCGCTCACCGAGCCCGCCGACAAATCCTTGAGCACGCTGCGCCAGCGCTACAACGAGGCGGTCGGCGCGCTGTCGCCGGAGTCGCTGCAACTGCTGCGCGAGTGGCCGGCGCGGCTCCAGGGAATCACCGACGAGCATTACCGCTACCTGGTGCGCGGCAAGGCCGTCGAGGGCGACAACTACACCGAGTCGCTGTCGCACCTTCTGATCCCGAAAGTCGTCGCGCCGCGCTATTCGAGCTGGGGCGAGCTGCTGCGTTTCCTGTGCAAGGAAAACCTACCGGGTGGCTACCCGTATACCGCCGGCATCTACCCCTATCGGCGCACCGGCGAGGACCCGATCCGTATGTTCGCCGGCGAGGGCACGCCCGAGCGTACCAACCGCCGCTTCCACTACCTGAGCCACGGCCAGAAGGCCACGCGCCTGTCCACGGCCTTCGACTCGGTCACCCTGTACGGCGAGGATCCGGCCGAGCGCCCGGACATCTACGGCAAGATCGGCAACTCGGGCGTGTCGATCGCCACCCTCGACGATATGAAGAAGCTGTACTCGGGCTTCGATCTCGCCTCGCCCAAAACATCGGTATCGATGACGATCAACGGCCCGGCGCCGATGATCCTGGCGATGTTCATGAACACGGCCATCGACCAGCAGGTGGAAAAGTATCTGCGGCAGGATTCGAAGCGCTGGCAACAGGCCGAGCAGAAGATCGCGGCGCTGTACCGCGACCGGCCGCGGCCGACTTACGACGGCGAGCTACCCGACGGCCACGACGGCCTGGGCCTGGGCCTGCTGGGCGTGACCGGCGACCAGGTGGTCGACGCCGACAGCTACCGGCGCATCGCCGCCGAAACCATGAGCGTGGTTCGCGGCACGGTGCAGGCCGACATCCTGAAAGAAGACCAGGCGCAGAACACCTGCATCTTCTCCACCGAGTTCGCGCTGCGCATGATGGGCGACGTGCAGCAGTATTTCGCCGAGCACGGAATACGCAACTTCTATTCGGTTTCGATCTCCGGCTACCACATCGCCGAGGCCGGCGCCAACCCGATCAGCCAGCTCGCGTTCACGCTGGCCAACGGCTTCACCATCGTCGAGTACTACCTTGCGCGCGGCATGAAGGTGGACGACTTCGCACCCAACCTGTCGTTCTTCTTCAGCAACGGCATGGACCCGGAGTACTCGGTGATCGGCCGCGTGGCGCGGCGCATCTGGGCGCGCGCGATGCGCGAGCGCTACGGCGCCAGCCCGCGCAGCCAGATGATGAAGTACCACATCCAAACCTCCGGCCGCAGCCTGCACGCGCAGGAAATCCAGTTCAACGATATCCGCACCACGCTGCAGGCCTTATACGCGCTGTTCGACAACTGCAACAGCCTGCACACCAACGCCTATGACGAGGCGATCACCACGCCCACCGAGGAGAGCGTGCGGCGGGCGGTGGCGATTCAGCTCATCATCAACCGCGAGCTGGGCCTGAACTACTGCGAGAACCCGTGGCAGGGCAGCTTCATCATCGGCTATCTCACCGACCTGGTCGAAGAAGCCATCTACAAGGAGTTCGAGTCGATCAGCGAGCGCGGCGGCGTACTCGGCGCGATGGACACCATGTACCAGCGCGGCAAGATCCAGGAAGAAAGCCTGTACTACGAACAAAAAAAGTACGACGGCAGCTTGCCGATCATCGGCGTCAACACGTTTCTGCCAAAGGAACACGGCGGCGAGATCACCACCACGATCGAACTGATCCGCTCCAGCGAGCAGGAAAAACGCCGGCAGATCGAAAGCGTCCAAGCGTTCCGCGCCAGCCGCAACCCGCTGGCGCCGGACAGCCTGAAAAATCTGCAGCAGATCGCGCGCGAGCGCCGCAACCTGTTCGAGTCGTTGCTCGAGGCGGTCAAGTACAACAGCCTCGGCCAGATCAGCCACGCGCTGTACCAGGTCGGCGGCGAGTATCGGCGAAACATGTAGCCGGTCACGGCGCCGGCGCGGGCACCGGGCGGCGACCACCCGCAACGGTGTTGATTCGGGTGCACACTGTGGATTCCGGGTCGCCGAGACGCTTCGCGCGCTCTGCGTTCGGAAACGGAGATGACGATGCCAACCGATCGCACCACGGTTCTGGTCGACCGCTATCGCAAAGCGGCGACGACCGCAGCGGATGCCAACGCCTACAAGGGGCTGCGCATCCACGCGCTGCCCGGGCTGCACGAGTTCGTCGCCGGCAAGAGCCTGGAATATTTTCCTGCCGGCGCCACGGTACTGGATCTGGCGGCCGGCAGCGGCGCGTTGAGCCTGCGCCTGCAAGACCTCGGCTTTGCGGTCACCGCCACCGACTATGTACCGGAGAACTTCCGGCCGCGAACGATCCCGTTCGTTCAGGCCGACCTCAACGCCGACTTCGCCGCCGCCTACGACAACCGGTTCCAGGCGATCGTCGCTTCCGAGATCATCGAGCACCTCGAAAACCCGCGGCACTTCGCGCGCCAGTGCGATCGCCTGCTGGCACCCGGCGGAAGGATGGTGCTGACCACCCCGAATATCGAAAACGC
>JAGWMX010000132.1 GCA_028871525.1 Gammaproteobacteria bacterium | reverse complement strand
CCGCCAGCATCGAGCGGTGCGCATCGGTCAACGTCAATGGCGCGCGCTTGGTTTTTCCGGTCATGTCCGACTCCCGAGAGGATTCGGGAGGACATCATCGCACCAACGCGCATATGTGTAAATATATTATGGTGACGATGTACTAGCCGCCGACCGACGGCTGCCAGCCGAGTAGCGCCAAAAGCGCGATGAAGCCGGCCAGGTATGCCAGCGCCACATGCCAGCCCCCGCGCAGCCAGGCGCCGACGCTGCGGCCCTGCGGGAACAGATTGCATAGCGCAACGCCGGCCGAGGAGCCGAACCAGATCATCGAGCCGCCGAAGCCCACGGCGTAGGCGACGAAATCCCAGTCGTAGCCGCCTTGCTCGAGCGTCAGTTTGGTCAGCGGGATGTTATCGAACACCGCCGATACCACGCCCAATCCGAATGCGGTATGCCAGGATGCCGGCGGCAGTTGCCGCACCGGCACCAGCGAGGCGCAGGCCACCAGCGCCAGCAGGAACACGCTGCCGCGCAGCGCAGTACGCAGCACGCGCCAGTCGGTCGGCACCAACGCCGCACCGACGACGATGACCAGCCAGACGCCAGCGGCCGGAAAATCCAGCAGCACGTTGGTGGCGATCGCCCCGCCGAGGATGGCAACGACCAACAGCAGCGGGGCCGGCGACAGGCGGATGCCGGGCGGCGGCCGCGCGGCGATCGGCTGGTGACGCTGCTGCTGCAGTGCGCCGGCAATACCGAAGACGACGAATGCCGCCAGCGCGCCGATGTAAGCGTGCATGACGTCGACGGCGTGGACACCGGCGATCCACATCATCGTCGTCGTGGTGTCGCCGACCACGCTGCCGGCGCCGCCGGCGTTGGCCGCTGCCACGATCGCCGCCAGGTAGCCGATGTGCACGCGCCCGCGAAATACATGTGCCGCTACCGCGCCGCCGATCATCGCCGCGGCGATGTTGTCGAGGAACGACGACAACACGAACACCAGTGCCAGCAAGGTCAGCGGGCCGAGCCAGTTGTCCGGCAGCACCGCCGGCAACAGGTCCGGCAGGCGGGAAGCTTCGAAATGGCGGGCCAGGACGGCGAAACCCAGCAGCAGACCGAACAGGTTGAGCAGCAGCGGTGCCTGGGCCAGTGCCTGGCCGGCCAGATCAAACCGGGGTTCGGTCAGGAACTTGAACGCCAGCAGCGCGAACAGTCCGGTCAGCGCCGCCTCCAGCGAACGGTGATGCAACAGCGCGACCCCCGACAACGCCAGCCCGAACAGCCAGAACTCGCCACGCAGGCCCAACGGCGCGACGACGCCGGCGGCGGCCAGCGCCAGCAGCGCAGATATCGCGGCGATACCGGCGGCGGCGATCCAACGATCGCGCCGGGAAGAAAAAGCTTGCGGCATCGACTCACCATAAGCGAGCCGGCGCGAGGGCACAAATCCACGGCGCCGCAGGACTTGGCACGCGGCATGCTAGTCGGAATGCCAGGCCGGGGCGCACGGCGGGCATCCTCTTCGAGCCAACCGCCCGGTCCATGCCCATGTCAGGAGCGTTGCCAACATGAAACTGATCACGGCGATCATCAAGCCATTCAAGCTGGACGAAGTCCGCGAGGCCTTATCCGCAGTCGGCGTGGCCGGCATCACGGTCACCGAGGTCAAGGGGTTCGGCCGTCAGAAAGGGCACACCGAGCTGTATCGCGGCGCCGAGTACGTGGTCGATTTCCTGCCCAAGGTCAAGATCGAAGTGGCGGTGACCGACGAAAAACTCGAACCCGCGCTGGAGGCGATCTCCGCTGCTGCTCACACCGGCAAGATCGGCGACGGCAAAGTGTTTGTGCTGACGCTCGACCAGGCCATCCGCATCCGCACCGGGGAAACCGGCAAAGATGCGATCTGAAACTTTTCCGTCGGGTGCCTGCCGTCCCTGGCGCCACGCCGGCGGCTTCGTTCCGATCCCGGCCCGGCCAGCCCTGGCCGGGCGTTCGAAAGCCGCCGCGACCCGTGGTCGCGAAGCGCGGCTCCTCACCCCGAAACGCTGTGCTTTCAGGAGTCTGACCCGATGAGTTTGACCAACTTTCGTCGCTTCATCTGGGCGCTGGGGCTGCTGATGATCTGCAGTACCGCGCACGCCGCCGACGCCGGCCCCAAGCTCGATCCCGGCGACACGTCATGGATGCTCACTTCCACCGCGCTGGTGCTGATGATGACGGTTCCCGGCCTGGCGCTGTTCTACGCCGGCATGGTGCGTACCAAGAACGTCCTGTCGGTGATGATGCAGTGCTTCGCGATCACTTCACTGGTCACGATCCTGTGGGCCGTCTACGCCTATAGCGAAGCGTTCACCGCCGGCAGCGGCCTCAACGCCATCCTCGGCGGTACGTCGCGATTGTTCATGCGCGGTGTGGGCATGAACACCGCGAGCAGCCTGGCACCGACCATCCCCGAGTCGGTGTTCATGTGCTTTCAGATGACCTTTGCGATCATCACCCCGGCGCTGATCGTCGGCGCGTTCGCCGAGCGCATGAAATTCTCGGCGCTGCTGGTGTTCATGGCGCTGTGGCTGACCGTGTGCTACGCGCCGATCGCGCACATGGTCTGGGGCGGCGGCTGGCTGGGGGCCAAGGGCATCCTTGATTTCGCCGGCGGCACCGTGGTGCACATCAACGCCGGCGTCGCCGGCCTGGTCTGCGCACTGGTACTGGGCAGGCGCCGCGGCTACGGCGAGGTGGCGATGAAGCCGAACAACATCGGTTACACGCTGATCGGCGCCAGCCTGCTGTGGGTCGGCTGGTTCGGTTTCAACGCCGGCTCAGCGGTGGCCGCCAGCGGCAACGCCGGCACCGCGATGATGGCCACGCAGATCGCCACCGCCGCCGCGGCGCTGGCCTGGATGTTCGCCGAGTGGGTGATCGGTGGCAAACCGACCATCCTCGGCATTGCCTCCGGCGCGGTCGCCGGTCTGGTGGCGATCACGCCGGCCTCCGGCACCGCCGGTGCGATGGGCGCAATCGTCATCGGCGTGACCGCCGGCGTGCTGTGCTATCTGGCCGCCACCAGGCTCAAGAACGCCTTCGGCTACGACGATTCGCTGGACGCCTTCGGCGTGCATTGCATCGGTGGCATCATCGGTGCACTGCTGACCGGCATCTTCGCTGCGCCGTCGCTTGGGGGCTTCGGCACCGTCGGCGCCGCCGGCGGCAACAGCTTCGGGCACCAATTCGCGATCCAGTTGACCGGCGTGCTGACCACGCTGATCTGGACCGGTGTCTGGAGCTTCGTCCTGCTGAAGATCACCAGTGTGCTGTGCGGCGGTCTGCGCGTGACCGACGATCAGGAAGCCGAGGGCCTGGATCTGGCCCTGCACGGCGAGCAGGGCTACCACCTGTAGATTTTCGGTTTGCAAATCCTGGCCTCCTCCAGGGGTTGAGTTGGGCGGGCCCCGCGGCCCGCCATTTTTCGGATCCCCGCGTCGCCGATGCTAAACTTCGGCGCCGATTCCGCCCGGAGCCCGCCGATGAAGATGATCGTCGCCATCATCAAACCGTTTCGCCTCGACGCGGTGCGCGAGGCGCTGGCCGAAGTGGGCGTCTCCGGCATGACGGTGACCGAGGTGCGCGGCTTCGGCCGCCAGAAAGGCCACACCGAGCTGTATCGCGGCGCCGAGTACGTGGTCGACCTGCTGCCGAAAATCAAGCTGGAGGTGGCGCTGCCGTCCGAGCGCGTCGAGCAGGCGGTGGAGGTCATCGCGCGCGCGGCCAAGACCGGCCAGATCGGCGACGGCAAGATCTTCGTCTACGACCTGGATCAGACGGTGCGCATCCGCACCGGCGAAAAAGGGCCGGACGCGGTCTAAAACCACAGCCCGTCGATTCTACCCGTCGCCGCCGCGGCCGCCCGCGGTTATGGGCCGCCCGCTGTCACGGGCCTGTGTGGCCGCCGTCGAAGCACGGCTGTACGCCGCGGGTGCCGATGACTGCGCCGTTCGGTTGCAGGAAGCCCGCCATCTGATCGATGGCGCTTTTCTCCACGCGCGGCAAACCGTGCGGAGCCTGGCCGGCAATATCCGGCACGCTGGTCACCGGCGGGGGAACCATGCCGGCGGGTTGGCCGGCATCGCCGCGCTCTGAAAGTCCACCCGCCTGCCGGTCGCGGCGGCCGCATCGGCGCTGGTGAAGAAATCCTCGGAAACGGGAACAGGCACCGCGACTGAGCCAGAAAATCGCGGGCCGCGGCGTTTTGCACCGTCACCTGCAGTTGGTCCGGGAGGTTGCTGTGACAGCCGGCCAGCGCGCCGGCGCCGAGCGCGGCTGCGAGCAGCGCGCGACGCACGACTTTGCTTTCGACCGTTGCATCTTCGCGTCTCCCTAGGGTCTGTTGACAATTGTTCGACCGCCGCGTTGTGGTCCAAATCGCGCCAGGCAAGGCGGAGGCCGCCGGCCTTGGTGGTTCCAAGGCCAAGGCCGACAACGCCGCATGGCGCGATTTGGGCCGCAACCCTTCGGGACGGGGCCT
>JAGWMX010000002.1 GCA_028871525.1 Gammaproteobacteria bacterium | reverse complement strand
TCGAAATCCGCGCCGGCACCGGCGGCGACGAGGCGGCGCTGTTCGCTGGCGATCTGTTGCGCATGTATGAGCGTTACGCCGAGACCCGGGGCTGGGGTCTGGAAATCCTGTCGGCCAGCCCCGGCGAGCACGGCGGTTACAAGGAAGTGATCGCCCGGCTGTCCGGCCGTGAGGCGTATTCGCTGCTGAAATTCGAATCCGGCGCCCACCGCGTGCAGCGGGTGCCGGTCACCGAGGCGTCCGGACGCATCCACACTTCGGCGGTAACGGTGGCGATACTGCCCGAGGTCGCCGAGGCCGAGGCGCCGGCGATCAACCCGGCGGACCTGAAAATCGATACTTTCCGCGCTTCCGGCGCCGGCGGGCAGCACGTCAACAAGACCGAGTCGGCGATCCGCATCACCCACTTGCCCAGCGGCATCGTCGTCGAGTGTCAGCAAGAGCGCAGCCAGCACAAGAACCGCGCGCGGGCGATGGCGCTGTTGCAGGCCCGGCTGCAGGACGAGCAGCAACGCCGGCAGAAATCCGCAGAGGACGC
Organism: Gammaproteobacteria bacterium; assembly: GCA_028871525.1. Taxonomy (GTDB): domain Bacteria; phylum Pseudomonadota; class Gammaproteobacteria; order Nevskiales; family Nevskiaceae; genus SCRT01. The sequence continues at coordinate 89,787 of JAGWMX010000002.1, read as the reverse complement.
AGCGCGGCGACGGCTGGTCGGCAGCGGCGATCGCTCCGAGCGCATCCGCACCTACAACTTTCCGCAGGGCCGGGTCACCGACCACCGTATCAACCTGACGCTGTACCAGTTGCCGCGTATTCTCGCGGGCGACCTTGATCCGGTGATTCTGCCGCTGCGCGCCGAGCATCAGGCGCAGCTGCTCGCCGAGCTGGGTGAGGCTCCGGGCTTCGGCGATGGCTGAATGCCAGCGTCGGCAAAGCCGGAGAAAGCCGGGGGAGTCCGAAGGGCGCGGCCCGTGGACCAGCCGCGCAGCATTGGCCATAAATGGCCGAGATGGAGCCGGAGCGAAGCCGCAACGGTCGCGCCATGGGTGGCGGCATCGGGGAAACGTACCCGCTGCAGCGCCTGCGGCGCCGGCGACCGCGGCTGCTTCGAGGGTCGCAGTGGACAAGTAATGGGACAAAAGCCGTGTGTGCCGGGCGGGCGGTGAACCGTGCCAACAGCGCTGCTGCGCTGCTGCGCTGGGCCTGCGCCGAGCTGGCAGCGCTCGACGATCCGCGGGCCGAGGCCGAGTGGCTGCTGGCGGCCACGCTCGGCTGCCGGCGGGCAACGCTGCATGCGCGGCTGCAGGAGTGTCCCGATGAAACGGCGCTGCAGCGCTTGCGCGAACGGGTGGAGCGGCGCGGTCGTGGTGAACCGCTGGCCTACGTGCTCGGCAGCGCCGAATTCTGGAATCTGGATCTGGCCTGTGACGCGCGCGCGCTGGTGCCGCGACCGGAAACCGAGTTGCTGGTCGAATGGGGGCTGGAATGCCTGCGCGGGCGAACTGCGCCGCGGGTGGCGGATCTCGGCACCGGCAGCGGTGCGATCGCGCTGGCGTTGGCGCGCGACTGTCCGCAGGCTTTCGTGCTCGGCGTCGAGCGCGATGCGGCGGCGCTGCAACTGGCCGCCGAAAATCGACGCCGTTATCGGGCAACCAACCTGACGTTGAGCCGCGGCGATTGGCTGGATGCGCTGCGCGCGTCGAGCTTTGAACTGATTGTCGCCAACCCGCCTTACGTGGCGCCGGGTGATCCGCGGCTGGCGCCAGAGGTGGCGCGCTTCGAGCCGCACGCGGCGCTGTTCGCCGGCGCTGACGGCCTGGCGGCGCTGCGCGCCATCGTCGTCGCGGCACCGCACGGCTTGGCGCCGGCCGGTTGGCTGCTGTGCGAGCACGCGCCGGATCAGGCATCGGCAGTGCGCGGGTTGATGATCGAGGCGGGGCTGTCGGAAGTGAGCACGCGACCCGATCTGGCCGGACACCCGCGCGCCACCGGGGGGCGAAGCGCGCTGCTGCGCGAGCATGCCTCGCCGGCGCGCCGAGCGACCGGCCGGGGATGGCATCACGGCAACGGACCATGAACGACTTGACCCGTTACGCGCGACAGATCGTGTTGCCGCAGGTCGGCGTCAACGGCCAGCATCTGCTGTACGATTCCACCGCCCTGGTCATCGGCTGCGGCGGACTGGGCTGCGCGGCGGCGCCGTATCTGGTCGGCGCCGGCATCGGCCGGCTGCTGCTGGTGGATCGCGATCGCATCGAACTGTCCAACCTGCAGCGGCAGGTGCTGTTCCGCACCGCCGACCTCGGCCGCGAAAAGGCGGTGGCGGCAGCCGCGGCGCTGCGGGCGCTAAACCCCGACAGCCGGATCGAGGCGCATGCCGGCGGATTGGAGCCGGCACGACTAACGCAGTGGGTGGCCGACGCCGACGTGGTGTTGGACTGCAGCGACAATTTTCCGACCCGGCACGCCGTCAACGCCGCCTGCGTGGCGGCTAAAACACCGCTGGTGTCCGGCGCCGCGCTACGGCTGGAAGGGCAACTGGCGGTGTTCGACTTGCGCCGCGGTCCACCGTGCTACGCCTGCCTGTTCGGCGCCGAGGGACCGGCGGCGGAACGCTGCGAGGAGTCTGGCGTGCTCGGTCCGTTGGTCGGCGTGGTCGGTGCGCTACAGGCGCTGGCCGCGCTGCAGCTGCTGCTGGGCCTGTCGGCCGGCGCCGGCACGCTGGTGACCTGGGACGCCGCCGCCGGCGCCTGGCGAAGGTTGTCGATCACCGCCGACCCGCGGTGTCCAGTGTGCGCTGCGGGCAACGCCCGGTGAGCCGCGCCGAGGTGCTAATTCCGCGCCGGCTGACGCTGCGCCTACTGGCGCTGGCACAGCGGCGCGGCCCGCGCTTGGACGCGCTGGTGCTGGCGCGCGGCGGTTTTCCCGAGCGCATCGTCGAAGCGACATCCGGGCTGGACGCAGCGCGATTGACCGGATCCGGCAGCACGCTCTGGGCGCGGGTGCTCGACGCGCACGCGCCGCAGGCCACCGCCGCACCCGGCGGCGAACCGCTGCGGCTGCTGGTTCGGCTGGATACCCGCGGCGTGCTGCAACTGTCGGCGTATCGCTGGCGGCACGGCCGCTGGCTGGAAACGGCGCTGGCCACCGTCGACTGACGACCTTGCCTTTGCCGGGGCGCCCTGTGGCAGCGGCCGGCGCGCTTGCAGCGCCGTGCAGACCGCAAGGCGTCGGTATTGCGGGAGCGGCAGTTCAGCCGCAGTTCAGCCGCTGCCCGGCAAGGTGCGGCTGCCTGTCGCGACGCAGGTGCCGTCATGGAAGATCCGATGCCGAACCCGCGATATTCCCGTTTGCGCCCGCTGCTGGCGTGGATTCTGATCGCCGCGCCGGCGTTGGCGCCGGCTGCGCCGCTGCCGTTTTCCGGCGTGCTGTGGCCGTACTACAGCTATCAGGTGCAACTGCCGTCCGGCTCGCCGGATCATTTCTCCGGCAGCGGTGCCGGCATCGGTGGCCGGTTGAACCTGCCGTTCGGTTTGTTCGCCGACGCTTCCTACCAGTGGAACAACGAATTCGTCGCGCCGGCGGGCGGTTTCGCCGGCAGTCATCTCGACCAGCGCGAGGCGCGGGCCGGCGGCGGCGTCAATTTCTTCGTGCCGTTTTCGCCGTTGTCGCTGTACGGCCGCATCGACTACGTACACTTTGGGCAGACGGTGCGTTCCGGCGGTGTCGATTTGGGTCATTCCAACGACGACGGCACCGGCTACTTCGGCGGGGTGCGTTTCGACGGTTTCGGCTTCGCGCTGTACGGCGAGGGTGGCTACGTCAATCTATCCGACGCCGACGGCCCGGAGGCGCGCGCCGGACTGGAATTGCCGTTGGGCCGGCAGTTGCGCATGTTCGCCGAATACCGCTACGACGATTTCCGCTTCGGCGACGGCAGCGGCCAGCGCCTGCGCTTCAACGAGGCGCGCGTCGGCGTGCGGCTGCCGTTCGGACTTTGATTCAACGCTCTGATTCAACGGATGTGGCTGGCGTCGCGCGGTCCGTGGCGCGGGGCTTCTTCCGGCAGCGGAATCGGCACGATGATCATCTGCCGGCCGTCGGCCAGCAGGCTGCGCTGCACCGCCAGCGGCAGTTGGTTGTGCAGCATCCGCGTCAGCAGGTTGTCCTCGGAGAAGGCCAGCGTGCCGGCGAAGAAGACGCAGTCGCCGAACTCGGCGCCGACCTGGCGGGCGATGCGCAGCAGTTCCGCCTGCGGATCGGCGTCGTAGCCGGCGTAGGCGCGCGACGCCAGGCCGCGGTTGGCGCAATAGCTGGTGAAGTAGTGCAGCGAGTTTTCGATCTTGGTACGCAACGAGGCCAGCGTGCGCGTGCCGTCGAAGCTCTGCTTGTCGACTTCGCCGACCGAGACGAACAGGAAATTGGCGAAGCGGTCCGGGAACATCTTCAGCACCCAGCGCAGCGTGTGCATGCCGGCGCCGCGATTGGCGCCGATCAGCAGCACCGCCGTCGGCTTGGACGGATCCACCGGCGGTCCCTCGGCGGCTTCGTCCCAGTCCATCTTCAGCGAGTAGGCGTCGTCGATGCGCGCCATCAGCCGCCGCGTGTGGCCGTAGTGACGGTGGATGGCCAGACCGGCAGCGATCACCGCGCCGGTCACCGCCAGCGTCAGCCAGCCGCCGTCGGCGAATTTCTCGACCATGGTGACGAGCAGGATGAAACCGGTCAGCAGCAGGCCGCAGGCGGCCAGCAGCAGCCGCGGGCGCCAGGGCACGGCGAACCGCCGTTGCCGCCACCAGTGTTTGCACAGGCCGAACAGCGTCAGCGAGAAGGTCAGGAATACGTTGATGCTGTACAGCACCACCAGCAGCGACACCTCGCCGTGACTCCACAGCAGAATCAGCAGCGCAGCGATGCCCATCACGATCACGCCGTTCTGCGTGACCATGCGGTTGGACAGCTGGCGGAACTGACGCGGCGCCCAGCGATCGACCGCCAGGTTTGCCAGCACCGCCGGGCCGCCGAGAAAACCGGTGTTGGCGGCCACCAGCAGCAGTCCGCCTTCGCTGGCCAGCACCAGCGCCAGCAGCGCATGGCGCAGCCATGGATCGCCGAGGCCGAGGCTGCCGATGATCTTGCCGAACACCACGGCGTTGAGCGTCTGCCCCGGCTGCGGCGTCACCTGCCACAGCAGATACAGCAGGATGATGCCGCCGGCGGTGAAGGCCAGCGAAGCGGCCATGTAGAGCATCGTCAGTTTGCCGGTGCGCGCCCGCGGCTCGGCCAGCACGTTGACGTTGTTGGACACCGCCTCGATGCCGGTGTAAGTGCCGCCGCCGAGTGAATAGGCGCGCAACAGCAGCGATACGGTGAACAGCCAGCCGGCATGCCGGGCCAGGGCCCGCGTGTCGGCCAGCGTGGCGGGCAGCAGCTGCGGCCAGCGCGGCGCGTGATAGGCCACGCCGTAGGTGATCAGTCCGAGGTGCAGCACGAAGAAACCGAGGAAGATCGGCAGCAGCACCTGGATCGATTCCTTCATGCCGCGCAGGTTGAGGCCCAGCAGCAGCGCCACCATCGCCAGCTCCGCACTGAATTTGTAGGCCTGCGCCGGCACTCCGAGCAGCGAGAACAGCGCGTCGCCGGCGCTGGCCACCGAGATGGCGATGGTCAGCACGTAATCGACGATCAGCGCGGCGCCGGACACCAGCCCGGCGTACGGCCCGATCAGCAGGCTCGCCGCCTTGTAGCCGCCGCCGCCGGACGGGAACAGCTCGATCACCTGGTTGTAGGCCAGCGCGATGACGAACACCGTCAGCGCGGTCATCAGCGCCAGGTACAGCCCAAGATGAGCATGCGCCCCAAGCGCCAGAAAAGCCTCTTCCGGACCGTAGCACGAGGAGGAAAGCCCGTCGGCGCCCAGACCGACCCAGGCCAGCAGCGCCACCAGCACGATGTGCCGCCGGGTGTCGGCCGACATCGGATCCAGCGCGCGCCCCAGCGCCAGCTGCCGCAACCTCGTTAGCCAGTTCATCTTCGGTAAATCGGCCCCAAATGCAGCGTAACAAAACCGCAGCCGGCGGGAATCACGCGAGTCCCGATAAAATCCGCGCTGATTCCCAAAAACTTGCGATGCTCACCAATGCGATTATCCCGTTTGTGGCTGCCCACCACCAAGGAGACGCCGGCCGACGCCGAGATCGTCAGCCATCGGCTGATGCTGCGCGCCGGCATGATCCGCAAACTCGGCGCCGGTATCTATAGCTGGCTGCCCCTCGGGCTGCGTGTTCTGAGGAAAGTCGAGACCATCGTGCGGCAGGAGATGGACCGCGCCGGGGCGCAGGAAATCTCCATGCCGATGGTGATTCCCGCCGAGCTGTGGCAGGAATCGGGGCGCTTGACCAAGTACGGGCCGGAGTTGCTGCGGATCGAGGATCGGCATCAGCGTGACTTCGTGCTCGGGCCGACGCACGAGGAAGTGGTTACCGACCTGATCCGCCGCGATCTCCGTAGCTACAAACAACTTCCGGTGACGCTGTACCAGATCCAGACCAAGTTCCGCGACGAGATCCGGCCGCGCTTCGGCATCATGCGCGGCCGCGAGTTCCTGATGAAGGACGCCTATAGCTTTCACCTCGAGGCCGACGATCTGGAGCGCGAGTACCGGAACATGCGCGCGGCTTACGCCAGGATCTTCGAGCGGATCGGCGTCGAGTTTCGCATCGTCAAGGCCGACTCTGGCGCCATCGGCGGCGACCGCAGCGAGGAGTTCCACGTGCTGGCCGGCTCCGGTGAGGACGTGCTGGCGGTGAGCGATGCTTCGGATTACGCCGCCAACCTTGAAGCGGCCGAGGCGGCGATTCCTGCTGTACGGCCGTCGGCGGCTGAAGCGCTGGCGCGCGTCGCCACGCCGGCCCAGACCACCTGCGAGGCAGTGGCCGGACTGCTCGGCGAGCCGTTGTCGCGCACCGTCAAGCTGGTCGTCGTCAAAGGCCGTGAGCAGCCGCTGGCGGCACTGGTGCTGCGCGGCGATCACGAGGTGAACGTCGTCAAGGCGGCCAAGCATCCAATGGTGGCGGCGCCGCTGCAGCTGGCGGGTGAGGCCGAGATACGCGCCGCGTTCGGCTGCCCGCCCGGTTTTCTCGGCCCGGTCGGCGCGTGCGTGCCGGTGATCGCCGATCGCTCGGCGGCGATGTTGGCGGATTTCATCTGCGGCGCCAATGAGGTCGGCTTTCATCTGCGTGGCGTCAACTGGGGTCGCGACTGTACCGAACCCGTGGTTGCCGACCTGCGCAATGTCGTTGCCGGAGATCCCAGCCCGGACGGACGCGGCCGGCTGCAACTGGTGCGCGGCATCGAGGTCGGCCACATCTTCCAGAACGGCGCGCTGTACACCGCAGCGCTGGGCGTGCGCGTGCAGGACGAGCAGGGCGGCGACCGGATACCGGTCGCCGGCTGCTACGGTATCGGTGTCAGCCGTATCGTCGCCGCGGCGATCGAGCAGCGTCACGACGAGGCCGGCATCGTCTGGCCGGAGGCGATTGCGCCGTTCTCGGTGATCGTCTGCCCGATCGGTGCCGGCCAATCGACGGCGGTCGCGGAGGCGGCTCAAAATCTTTACGACGAGCTGGCTGCGGCCGGCGTCGAGACGCTGCTCGACGATCGCGGCCTGCGGCCCGGCCCGATGTTCGCCGACGCCGATCTGATCGGTGTTCCGCATCGGGTGGTTGTCGGCGAACGCGGGCTGGCGGCCGGACAGTTCGAATACAAGCGGCGCGGTGCCGGTGCCGCCGAGATGATCGCCGCCACCGCTGCTGCGGTACGAGAGAAACTGTCGGCGTGAGGCAGGTCCTGCTGTTGCTGGTAAGTCTGGCACTGTGCCGGCCGGCGCTGGCAGGGCCGACCGGCGAACCGAGCCCGGCGTTGCGCGCGGCGCTGGCGGTGGCGATGAAGGCGCCGGCCGATTTCGACGACCGCTATGCGGCCGAAGTCTGGTTCGTCGATATGGCGGGGCGGTTGGCGCCGTTCATGCCGGACGCCGAAAAACGGCTGCATTTTCTCAAAGTGCTGCACCAGGAAGCCACCCGCGCCGGCGTCGAACCGGAACTGGTGCTGGCGGTGATCCAGGTGGAGTCCGGTTTCGATCGCTACGCGATTTCGGCTTCCGGCGCGCAAGGCTACATGCAGATCATGCCATTCTGGCTCGAGGAGATCGGCGATCCGGCCGGCAACCTGTTCGACTTGCACACCAACCTGCGGATGGGCTGCACCATCCTGCGCTACTACATCGACGCCAGCCACGGCGACTGGGTCAAGGCGCTGGCACGTTACAACGGCTCGACTGGCCGCGCCGATTATCCATACCTGGTGCTCAAGCTGCTGAACCGGCGCTGGTCGCCGAATTGAACAGCCTTTTCAGTCCGCAAATAAACGCGAATGAAAAGATTTCTGTATTTGCGTTCTTTGCGTTTATTGGCGGCGCTGTCTTCTTAACAGCGCCTGCTGCCGGCCGCCGCCTCAAGCCTGCTGCGGCTGCAGCGCCCCGGTCTCGCGGCGCTTGCCGTGATCCTCGGCGATCAGCAGGTACATGGCCGGCACCACGAACAGCGTGAACAGCGTGCCGATCGAAAGGCCGGAGGCGATCACCAGACCCATGTTGAAGCGCGACACCGCACCGGCGCCGCTGGCGATGAGCAGCGGCATCACGCCGAGCACCATCGCCGCGGTGGTCATCAGGATCGGCCGCAGCCGGATGCCGGCGGCCTGCTCGATCGCCTCGCGCTTGGACATGCCCTGCGCCTGCAGTTTGTTGGCGAATTCGACGATCAGGATGCCGTGCTTGCTGATCAGCCCCATCAGCGTCACCAGGCCGACCTCGGTATAGATATTCAGGTCGGCGCCGCCGACCGCCAGGTAGATGAACATCAGCGCGCCGGCGATCGACATCGGCACCGACACCAGGATAATGATCGGGTCGCGGAAGCTCTCGAACAGCGCCGCCAGCGACAGGAAGATGATGATCAGCGCAAAGCCGAACGTCACCAGAAAGCCGGTGGATTCCTGCGCGAACTGGCGCAACTGGCCGGCGTAATCGACGGTGTAGCCGGCGGGCAGCGTGCGCTGCGCCAGATCCTGCAGATAGCCCAGTGCTTCGCCCATGGTGATCCCGGGCGCGGGCACACCTTGGATCGTGGCCGCGTTCAACTGCTGGAAATGGTTCAGTGATTCCGGCACGGTGGTCATCTTGACGCTGGCGATCGTCGCCACCGGCACCGCAGTGCCGTTTGCGGTGCGGATGTAGTAGTGGTTGATCTGATCGACGTTGAGTCGATCCTGCTGTTGTACCTGCGGGATCACGCGGTACGAGCGCCCGCCGAGGCTGAAGTAGTTGACGTAGCCGCCGCCGAGCATCGCCGCCAGCGTGTTGCCGACGTCCTGCATCGTCAACCCGAGCTGGGCCGCGCGGCTGCGATCGAAGCTGACGTTGGCCTGCGGCTGGTCGAACTTCAGATCGTCATCGACGAACGCGAACATGCCGCTTTTCTGCGCCGTGCGGTAGAACTGCTGCGCCACCTGGTCCAGGCGCTCGAACGGGTCGGTGGTCTTGATCACGAACTGCACCGGCAGCCCGCGGCTGCCCGGCAGCGGCGGTCGCTGGAACGTGACGATACGCACGCCGGCGACCCGGTTCAGCTCGTTTTGCATGATCGGCTGCAGTTGCATCGAAGTCTGTTCGCGTTCATCCCACGGCTTCAACACCATGCCGGCGATCGATTGACCGGGGGTGTCGAGCTGGAATACGCGATCGGTTTCCGGGTGTTTGGCGAAGATCCGGTATACCTGCTGCGAATACAGTTGCCGCTGCTGCAGCGTGGCGTCCGGCGCGGCGGTGGACAGGGCGATCACCACGCCCTCGTCCTCCTGCGGCGCCAGCTCGCTCTTGCTGCCGGCGTACAGGAACCAGATGCTGGCGAGCACGATCAGCGCGAACGTCAGCGTCACCGGCTGCGTGTTCAGCGAGCCATGCAGCACGCGCTCATAAAGACCGTGCAGCTGCCGGAAGCGGGCGTCGATGAAAACCACCAGGTGCTGCTCCCAGCCGTGCAGTTCCTCGTGCGGCTTCAAAAATTTCGAGCACATCATCGGCGACAGTGTCAGCGCGACGATGGCCGAGATCGTCACCGCGCCGACCAGCGTGAATGCGAACTCGGTGAACAGCGCGCCGGTCAGGCCGCTCTGAAAACCGATCGGTACATAGACGGCCACCAGCACCACGGTCATGGCCAGGATCGGCCCGCCCAGCTCGCGAGCGGCCTGGACCGCCGCCGGCAGCGGCCGCATGCCGTCTTCCAGGTGCCGGTTGACGTTTTCCACGACGATGATGGCGTCGTCCACCACCAGGCCGATCGCCAACACCAGCGCCAGCAGCGTAAGCAGGTTGATGGAAAAGCCGAACAGCAGCATCATCGCGAACGCGCCGATCAGCGACAGCGGAATCGCGATCACCGGGATCAGCACCGAGCGCAGCGAGCCGAGAAAGGCGAAGATTACCGCGGTGACGATCAGCAGCGCCTCGATCAGCGTGTGCTCGACCTCGCTGATCGAAGCGCTGACGAATTTCGAGGCGTCGTAGACGATACGGCCGTTCAGACCCTGCGGCAGTTGCTGCTGGATCTCCGGAAACACTTTGCGCACGCCCTTGATCACGTCGAGCAGGTTGGCGTTGGGCGCGATCTGGATGCCGATGTAGACCGCCTGCTTGCCGTCGAAGCCGACCTGCGATTCGTAGTTGTCGGCGCCCAGCGAGACTTCGGCGACGTCGTCCAGCCGCACCAGCGCGCCGCCCGCCTGTTTGACGATCAGATCGCGGAAGCCGTCCAGCGAGTGCAGGTCGGTGCCGGAGGCCAGCGGAATCTGCACCATCTGACCCTTGGTGTTGCCGAGGCCGGAGATGTAGTTATTGGCGGCCAGCGCCTGAAACACGTCGGCCGCGGTCAGGCCGTAAGCGGCGAGCTTTTGCGGGTCCAGCCAGGCGCGCAGCGCGAAGTTTTTGGCGCCGATCAGCTCCGCGGTCTGCACGCCGGGTACCGCCTGCAGCTTCGGCTGCACCACGCGGATCAGGTAGTCGGTGATCTGGTTGGAGTGCAGCACCGTGCTGTTGAAGCCGATGTACATCGCGTCGAGGGTCTCGCCGATCTTGATCGACAGCGTCGGCTGCTGCGACTGCGGCGGCAGTTGGTTCAACACCGAATTGACCTTGGTGTTGATCTCGGTCAAGGCCTTGTCGGCGTCGTAATTCAGCCACAGGTTGACCGTGATGCTGCTGGAGCCGGTGGTGCTCGAGCTGGTCATGTAGTCGATGCCGTCGGCCTGGGCGATGGCGTTCTCCAGCGGCGTGGTGACGAAACCGGCCATCGTCTGCGCGTCGGCGCCGAAGTAGGTGGTGGCCACCGTGACCACCGCGCTCTCGGTTTGCGGAAACTCGAATATCGGCAGCGACGCCAGCGAACGCAGCCCCAGCACCAGGATCAGCAGGCTGACCACGGTGGCCAGCACCGGCCGCTGGACGAAGATGTCGGTGAATTTCATGCCGTACTCCGAGTCCGCAGCCCTACTGGTTTTCGGTGATCTGCGGATGCGCCCGATCGCTCGGCGCCACCGAGTTGTCGATGGCCAGCGGGGTGCCGTTGCGCAGCTTGATCTGTCCGGAAGTGACCACCTGCTCGCCCCGCTTGACGCCTTCGAGCACGGCGATCTGGTCGCCGCGGGTCGGGCCGACGGTGACGAAGGTCTGCCTGGCGGATAACGAGGTCTTGCCGTGCTCGGTTTTCTTCTCGACCAGATAAACGGTGTCGCCGTAGGGGTTATAGACGATCGCCGTCTGCGGCAGCGTCAGGTAGCGCTGCGGCTTTCCCGAAGCCACCTCCACGGTCGCGTACATGCCCGGCAGCAGCAGATGCTGCGTGTTGTCCAGCTCGGCGCGCACCAGCACGTTGCGGGTGCTGGAATCGACCGCGCTGTTGAGCGCGAACAGCCGGCCGGAGAATGACTTGCCCGGATAGGTGTCGGTCCTGGCGGCGACGTCCTGGCCGACCTGCAGTTGCGCCAGTTGCTGTTGCGGCACGTAGAAGTCGACGAAAATCGGGTTCAGCGACTGCAGCGTGACGATCGTCGTGCCGGCGCTCAGGTACTGACCCAGATCGACCTGACGGATGCCCAGCCGCCCGGCGAACGGCGCGGCGATGCGTTTCTTGGCGATCACCGCGCGCTGCTGCGCCACCTGCGCCTGCGCCACCTTCAGATTCTGCAGATCGGTATCGACCTGGGCCTGACTGATCGCCTTGGCCGCGAGTTGTTTGCGGTCGCGGTCGTAATTGATCTGCGCCAGCTGCGCCTGGGCCTGCAGCGAATGCAGCAGCGCGATGTCGTCGTCGGCGTACAGGTCGATCAGCGCGGCGCCGGCGCGGACGTCCTGGCCGGAGCGGAAATGGATCGCGGTGACGATGCCGGCGACCTGCGCCGCCAGATCCGCGCCGCGCTCGGCGCGCAGGCTGCCGACCGCCGCGATCTGCGGCTGCCACTCGGAGTACTCGGCCACGGTCGCCGATACCGTCTGTATCGGATTGGCAGTTGTGGCCATGAACCGCTTGATCATCATCGATCGGAACGCGCCCGCGCCGAACACGGCGCCGAGCACCGCGGCGACGATCCCCAGCATCAACAACATGCGCTTGGTCATCGTTACTCTCTGTTCAAATCCGGTTCGGGAGGCGCGCGGGTGGCCGGCGGCCGCCTCAGCGCGTGCTGCTCGCGGCCGCCGGCGCCGCGGTTTCGGCAAGGTCGCCGTCGCCGCGGTTCCACCAGCCGCCGCCGAGGGCCTGGAACAGCGCCGCGGTGTCGGCGAAACGCGCGCCCTGCGCCAGGGCCAGCGCCGAGCGCGTCTGCTGGTAGGTCAATTCGGCCTGCAGCAGCACCGGGTAGCTGATCGCACCGGCTGCGTACTGCTGCTCGGCGATGTCCTGGCTGCGCTTGGCCGCACGCTCGGCGTCGTGCTGGGCCTGCAGCGCGTCGGCGTCGTCGGTCAGTGCGCGCAGCGCATCGGCGACGTTCTGGAAGGCGTTGAGCACCGTGCTGCGGTACTGCGCGGCGGCCTGTTCGAAGGCCGCCACCGCCGCGCGCTTCTGATGCAGCAGGGTGCCGCCGTGGAAGAACGGAATCAGCACGCCGCCGGACAGGTTCCAGATGCCGCCGCCCGGCGACAGCAGATCGCCGAAGTGCGTGGCCACCGATCCGAGGAAGCCGGTGATGGTGAACTGCGGCAGCAGGTTGGCGGTGGCCACGCCGACCGCGGCGCTGGCCCGGTGCAGTTGCGCCTCGGCGGCGCGCACGTCCGGGCGCTGTTCGACCAGCTTCGACGGCAGGCTCAGCGGCAGCTGCTGCGGCAGCGTGAGCTGATCCAGGGTCAGCTGCAGCGGGGACATCTGGCTCGGGAAGCGCCCGGTCAACGCCGCCAGCTGGTGTTCCAACTGCGCCTTCTGCGTGCGCAGCGGCGGCAGTGCCGCCTGTGCCTGCGCCAGTTGCGCCAGCTGCTGCTGCACTTCGGCCTGCGAAGCGCCGCCGGCCTCGAGCTGCCGTTGCACGGAGTCGAGAATCCGGCGCCGTGCCGCGACCACTTCTTCGGCGGCCTCGATCTGCGCCTGCACCGCCGCCGCGCGCACCGCGGCGGTGACGACGTTGGAGGTCAGCGTCAGATAGCTGGCTTCGAACTGGAAGCGCTGGAAGTCGACCGTCGCGCGGTTTTCCTCGATCTGCCGGCGCACGCCGCCGAACAGATCCACGGTGTACGAGACCTGCGCCTGCACGTTGTACAGCGAGAAGATCACGCCGTTGGAGCCCGGCGCCGCGAACAGCGAACCGGAAGTCTTCTGGCGGGTGGCGCGGAAGTTGCCGTCGAACGACGGAAACAGATTGCCGACGCTGGCCAGGTACACCTCCCGCGCCTGCCGCAGCGCCGCCTGCGCCGCCTGCAGGCTGGGATTGGCGCGCAGCGCGTCGTCGATCAGCGCGTTGAGCGGCGCGGAGTGATACAGCGCCCACCACTGACCGGGAATGTCGGCGCCGGGGGCGAAGCGCTGAGCCGCGCCGCCGGCGATGGCGGTGCTCGCGGTCGCAGCCGGCAGCGGCTGCCGGGTATAGCGGTCCACCGGCGGCGCCGGCGGGCGCTTGAAATCGGGGCCGACGGCGCAGCCCGAGAGCGTGACGGTCACGGCGGCGGTAACGATGGCGAGCAGCCGGCTCACGACACGGGCTCCCGTGATCGCCCCGGCGCTGCGGATGCCGGTGCCGCCAGGCCGTGGAGCAACACGTCGCAGACCGCCGACAGGAACGCCTCCGGCTTGTCGGCGTAATTGAAATCGGGGTTGTGCCGCAGCACATCGCGGCACAGGAAGAACGTCATGTTGGCGGCGATCATCGCCAGCCAGCCGATCACCGGGTCGACGTCGCCACGAAACGCGCCGCAGTGCTGCGCCTGCCGGAACAGCGATACTTCGGCCTGGAAGTTGCGTTCAAACACCTGCTGCGCCAGCTCGCGGCCGCGTTCGGTGCCGTGCTCCAGCAGTTCGCGGAGCAACAGCCGGGTCTGCTGCGGATCCTGCAGCATCTTGTCCAGGATCAAGCCCGCCAGCGCCCGCAGTTTGCCGGCGTGATCGCCGGGCCCGGCGACCAGCGACTCGACCTCGGCCGCGGTCTGCAGCGCCGCCTCGCGCAGCGTCGTCAGGTACAGCGCTTCCTTCGACGTGAAGTGATGGAAAACGTTGGCCTTGCTGACGCCGGCGGCGGCGGCGATATCGTGCACCGACACGCCCTCGTAGCTGTGTTCGGCGAACAGCCTGCGGGCGGCATCGAGAATCTGCCGCGCACCGCCGCACAGCGGCGCGGTGATGGCGTCGCAGTCTCCGGCGCCGGCCGCCGGCGGTTTTTCATCGGTCATACGGATGGGGTTCAAGTTCTCGAGCGCATCGGGCCGGCTTACTGACCGGCCGGTCGGCGATTCTGCGCCAGTTGCCGGGGCCGTGCAAGAGCTTGCCGCGCCGAAAGTTGCATTACGGTTACACTGCGCGCCAGCCGGCGACACAACCGACGTGGGGGGTTGAATCCAAATGTCCGAACCGCCGCTTTCGACTGCCGCCGCGCTGCCGCCGGAAGTCCTGCGCAGCCGCCGCCACACTCTGGCGCTGCCGCGCTCGCGCCTGGGGCGTCTGGCGCTGCGACTGCAGGATCGGCTGGAGGCGTTCGTTGCCGGCGTGTCGGTTCACCCGGATACGCCGGTATACGATCCGGCGCTGTTTCCTTGGGTGGCCCGGCTGGAGGCGCACTGGCGCGAGATCCGGGCCGAGCTCGATGCGGTCATGAGTTTTCGCGACCGCATGCCGAGCTTTCACGAGATTCTCCAGCAGGTCAGTACCATCACCACCGACGACGACTGGAAGACCTTTTTTCTGATGGCGATGGGCACCGACTGCAGCGGTAACGCCCGGCGCTGTCCGCGCACGCGGGCGCTGCTGCGCACGATTCCCGGCATATCCACCGCCATGTTCTCGATCCTGTCCCCCGGCAAGCACATCCCGCCGCATCGCGGAGCCTACAACGGCGTGCTGCGGCTGCACCTGGCCCTGCGGGTGCCGGAGCCGCGCCAGCGCTGCCGCATTCGCGTCGCCGACCGGGTGCTGCCCTGGGAAGAGGGCAAGGCGATGATCTTCGACGACAGCTTCAACCACGAGGTCTGGAACGATACCGGCGGTTATCGGGTGGTGTTGTTCGTCGATTTCGCGCGACCGCTGCGCCAGCCGTGGGCGGCGCTGAATCGTGGTCTGCTCAGACTGGGTCCGCTGGCGCCGTTCGTGCGCGAGGCCGGCGTCCGGCAGAAAACCTGGGAACAGCGCTTTTACGGCGCCGATGCCCCGCGCTGAAGCCGGGCATCGGCGGCGGTCGGGCCATCGCCTGCCACTACAATCGCGCCGATGATCGAAATCCTGGTGCTGTACTACTCGGTCGGCGGCGGCACTGCGGCGCTGGCGCGGCGGGTGGCACGCGGCGTGGCCTCGGCGCCGGGTGCGGAGCCGCGGCTGCGCACGGTGCCGAAGATCTCTGCAGAGTGCGAGGCCGTGACGCCGGCGATTCCCGGCGACGGCCCGCCGTACGCGACCCAACGCGATCTGCGCGAGTGCGCCGGCCTGGTACTCGGCAGCCCGACCCGCTTCGGCAACATGGCGGCGCCGATGAAATACTTCCTCGATTCGACCGGCGATCTGTGGCTGGCCGGCGCGCTGGCCGGCAAACCCGCGGCGGTGTTCACCTCCACCGCCAGTCTGCACGGCGGCCAGGAGACCACGCTGCTGAGCATGATGTTGCCGCTGCTGCATCACGGCATGCTGTTGCTGGGTTTGCCGTACAGCGAACGCCGGCTCAACACCACGCGCAGCGGCGGCACACCCTATGGCGCCAGCCATCACGCCGGCACCGGAGCCGGATGGCGGACGCCGGACGACGACGAGCTGGAGCTGGCGTTCGCCCTCGGCCGGCGGGTGGCCGACATCGCGCTGCGCCTGTCGGCGCGATGACCACGGTATCGTGCATGTCCGCCATGCCGGCGGGAATCCGGGTGGTGCGCGGTCTGGCGTTGGCGGCCGACGGCGTGCTGGCGGTCGCTCTGGCGGTGTGGTGCGGGTTGCCGCTGGGGCCGCTGGTGGTGCTGCCGCTGGCCGGATTCGTGCCGGGGGTGCTGCGCGGTCGCGCCTATACTGCGGCCTGGGCCGGTTTCATCGCGGCGTTTTACTGTGCCGGGCTGCTGGCCGAAGGCATGGCGCAGCCGCAGCGCAGGACGATTGCTTGGGCGTTGGCGGCGCTAGCTGCGCTGTTGTTCGTCACCCTGGTGCTGGCGGCGCGCTGGACAGCGAGAGCGCGCGCTGTACAGACGAGGTCGCCGGCTGCTATCGGGCGCTGAGCGGAGCGGGGGCAGCGGGTTGCGCGCCGCAAGCAACGCTGCTCGGCTGCCGCATCTCCGGCCACAGCGGCAAACCGGCCATGTCGTCCGGCAACTTGGCGTTGACTGCCATCGGGTGCGGCCGGGCTACGCGGCGAGGGGCGTGGCGATTTTCACCTGGTTGCGTCCCGATCTCTTGGCCGCGTACAACGCTTCGTCGGCACGGGCGATCAGACGTTCTCACCATACGCTGAGCGAGTCGCTCGCGGCGATGCCGATGCTGCACGTCAGGTTGATCGGCGGGTTGAAACCCTCGACGCTCGTGCTGGCGACGCGCCTGCAGATCCGTTCCGCCACCGCGCGCGCGGCAGCCGCGTCCGCGCCGCTGAGAATGACGACGAATTCCTCGCCGCCGTAACGGCCGATGACATCCGACTGGTGCAGTTCGGAGCGAATCGGATCGATGCTGGCCCGCAGGCAGGTGTCGCCGGCCGGGTGACCGTATGAATCGTTGATTTCCTTGAAGTGATCCAGATCGATGAACAGCAGCGCGAGCGGCAAGTCGCGCGCCCTGATCCGCAGGCACGCGGCGTCGAGCTGCTCGAGGAACGAACGGCGGTTGAGCACGCCGGTCAATGGGTCGATCTGTGCACGGCGTTCGGCTGCCGTCAACGCCAGCCGCTGATCGCGCAGCTTGTCGGCGACCCCAAGCGCGATCAGAAGCGCCGCAGCTCGGCGATTTCGCGTGCGAGGAGGCTGGCCAAGGCGCCGCTCAGCGCGATGGGCACGTTCCACGTACAGGATCCGAGCGGCAGAGCATAGGACAGGACCGGCCAGTCGAACGCCTGCCCGGAGAAGTAGGCGATGTACAGCGCCTGCAGCGAGAACAATCCGGCGTAGAGCAGCAGCAGCTTGTCACGCAACATCAGCCAGATGAGCAGCGCGACCAGCACCAGGACCATCAACGCGCCAAAGGTCATGGCGATCATGCGCGCGTGGAGGAGTTGTGCCATCGGCCTGGGCAAAGATCCGGATGCGCGTTTGCCGCCCCACGCGCATGGTCAGTGCCGGCAGATCGGCCGGGATGGCGGTTTTCGACGGCAGCAGTTTCAGCCAGAATGCACCCGTCGGGCGGCCGGTGCCTCGATCGTCGAAGGTCCGGAAGTGAGCGTCCAGAGAGTCGTCCGTCACGACGGTGGGCGACGGGTTCGCCAACGACGGATCCAGTATGCGGATCGCGAGTGCGGTGTTGCCCGCCGCCGCCGCCGGACTCAGGCAGAAGCCCAGACACAGCAGCCACGCCATCCGCAAACCACGCACCGCTGGCCTCCGCTGCGACGATCCCCGAGCCGTGCAGGCCGGAAAACCTTTCCTTGCACGGGCGGGTATCGTAAACACAGGTTACCGTGCGATCGACGGGATCCCGTCATGGGCTCCGGATCTTGTGCGACGGCCGGGCGTTACTCACCCGTTGGTGTTCGCCCTTCGGGCCCGCCTGTGGCGAATTGTCGGGATCGCCGCGACCGGTGGTCGCCAAGCGCGGCTGCCTCGATGTTTCCCGTGCCGGCCATCCTTGGCGCAAGGTCGGCGGCTTGGATCAAGCCCCGGCCCGGCCATCCCTGACCGGGCGTTCGTGATCGCCGCGACCAGTGGTCGCCAAGCGCGATCCCTCACCCAGCACCTGGGCGACGAAGGGGACGGTCAGCCGGCGCTGGGCGCTGAGCGAGGCGGTATCCAGCGCATCGAGCGCGGCCAGGAGCGCGGCGACGCGGCGCGGCAGGCGGTGCAGAAGGAATCGCGCGACCTCGTCCGAAAGCTCCAGCCCGCGCGCCGCGGCGCGGCTTTTCAGTGCCTCGATCAGATGCGACTCGCCGAGCGGCTGCAGCACGAAACGCGCGCCGGCGGTCAGGCGAGTGCGCAGATCCGGAAGCAGGCCGGCCGGCAATCCGCGCGCGGCCACCAGCACGCCGCGTCCGCGCCATGCGTCGAGACTGCGAATCAGGGTCAGCTGCCAGTTCCGGTGCCCGGTCGCGTGCTCCAGCTCGTCGATGCACAGCAGCGTGTCACCGGCGCCCTCCAACAGCGCCGGCGGGCACTGGTCAAGGCAGTCGCCGAGCGGCAGGTAGACGGCGCCGCGGCCGTCGGCACGAGCGACGGCCGCGGCGGCCTGCAGCAGGTGGCTTTTCCCGGTGCCGGCGGCACCGAGCAGTAGCAGGGGAGGCTCCAAGGCGTCGGCGGCGCGGCGTACCGCGGCCAGTGCCGCAGCGTTGTCGCCGGCCACGAAATGGTCGAAATCCAGCGGTTCGCGCAGCCCGACCGCCAGCGGCAACTGGCGCATCAACCGGAATCCGGCGGCGACGGGCCGCGGTACAGCGGGCTGGCCAGCCAGTGCGAACGCGCGCACCGCAGCAGCACCATCAACACCGCCGCCACCGGCAGCGCCAGCAGCACGCCGGCGAACCCGAACAGCTCGCCGCCGGCCAGCAGCGCGAAGATCACCGCCACCGGGTGCAGGCCGACGCGGTCGCCGACCAGGTTCGGCGTCAGCACCGTGGCTTCCAGGGTCTGACCGATGCCGAACACCATCCACACCCACAGCACGGGTGCGAATAATCCCTGCGTCTGCACCAGCATCGCCAGCGTGGCCACCAAGGTGCCGGTGATGAAACCCAGGTACGGCACGAAGCTGACCAGACCGGCGCCGATGCCGACTGCGATCGCCGCGTCGAGACCGGCCAGCGACAGCCCGACGCTGTAGATCGCCGCCAGCGCCAGCATCACCAGCAGTTGCCCGCGGATGAAGGCCGAAAGCACGGTGTCGGCCTCGCGCGCGAACGAGTCCGCGGCCGGCAGCCAGCGCGGCGGAATCAGCCGGCGCACCTGCGCCACCAGCGTATCCCAGTCGCGCAGCAGGTAGAACGTCACCACCGGAATCAGCAGCAACTGGGCGATAAAGCCGAGCACTCGCGGCGTGGACTGGCCCAGTGCGGCGGCCAGCGAGGTCGCGATGCCGCCGGCCTGCTGCAGATGCTGCGCAAGCGCGCGGCTCAGGCTGTCGGCGTCGGGACGCACACCGGCCGGCAGTCCGATGCCCAGGCGCGGCAGGGCCACGTCCTGCAGCCAGCGGATCCATTCCGGGATCTGGTGGATCATCAGCAGCAGCTGACGGGTCAGCAGCGGCGCCAGCAGCAGCAGCAGTAGCGTCATCAACGCCAGGAAGACGGCGAACACGATCACCGCGCCGACGGTGCGCGACAGGCGCAACCGTTCCAGCCGGTCGACCAGCGGGTCGCCGAGATAGGCCAGCGCGGCGCCGAGCACGAATGGCGTCAGAATTGGCGTCAGCAGATCCAGCAGCACCAGCGCGACCCCGGCGAACGCCAGCCACGGCCAGTGGCGTTCGAGCAGGCTCAGCAGGCGTTCGCTGGCGGCAGGGCGGGGCGGTGTGTTCATGCGGCGGATCGTGGATAAGGCCGGTAGAATACTCGCAGTCCCTTATATTCAGCATGCCATCCATGGCGAGACATCGAGGGCTTTCGGATGGCCCGGCGCGGCCGTCCATGACCGGGCGTTCGGAGTCGTCGCGACCCGTGGTCGCGAAGCCCGGCGCCTCACCCCCGCTTTCCTACCGCGACGCAGGCGTGGACATCGACGCCGGCGATGCGCTGGTCGAGGACATCAAGAAACTGGTCAAGCCGACGCTGCGCGCGGAGGTGCTCGGCGGCGTGGGCGGCTTCGGCGCGCTGGTGCGCCTGCCGGCCGGCTATCGACGGCCGGTGCTGGTGTCGGGCACCGACGGGGTCGGCACGAAACTCAGGCTCGGCGTCGAATCTGATCGCATCGAAGGTCTGGGCGTCGACCTGGTGGCGATGTGCGTCAACGACGTGCTGGTGACCGGCGCCGAACCCCTATTCTTCCTGGATTACTACGCCACCGGCAAGCTGGAGCGCAGCGTCGCCGCGCGGGTGATCGGTGGCATCGCCGCCGGCTGCCGTCAGGCGGGTTGTGCGCTGGTCGGCGGGGAAACCGCGGAGATGCCCGGCTTCTATGCCCGCGGCGAGTTCGATCTGGCCGGCTTCTGCGTCGGCGTGGTCGAGGAAGACGATATCATCGACGGGCGCGGCGTCACGCCGGGCGACGCGTTGATCGCGCTGGCTTGCTCCGGCCCGCATTCCAATGGTTATTCGCTGGTGCGCAAAATCCTGGAGCGCGGCGGACACCGGCTCGACTCGGTGTTCGGCCAGCGCACGCTGGCTGACGTGCTGCTGGAGCCGACGCGCATCTACGTGCCCGCCGTGCGCGCGCTGCTGCCGCGGGTGAAAGTCAAGGCGATGGCGCATATCACCGGAGGCGGCATGACCGGGAACCTGCCGCGGGTCCTGCCGGCCGGCTGCGGCGCGCGCATCGACACGCAAAGCTGGCGCTGGCCGCCGATCTTTCAGTGGCTGGCCGAGCAGGGCGGGCTCGAACAGGGCGAAATGCTGCGCACGTTCAACTGCGGCGTCGGCTTCGTGCTGGCGGTGGCTGCGGCGGACGCGGACGCGGCGTTGGCGCAGCTGTCGACCCAGGGCGAGCGCGCCTGGCGTCTCGGCGAGATCGTGGCCGCCGCAGCGGGTGCCGAATCCGGCGTCGTTTACGCTTGAATGCGGCGGCATTGCGACGATCCGCGCCGCGGCGGCTGGCGGTGTTGGTTTCCGGCCGCGGCTGCAACGCGCAGGCGTTGCTGGCGGCGATGGCCGACGGCCGCATCGCCGCCCGGCCGGCGCTGGTGCTCAGCAGTGACCCGAAGGCGGCGGCGCTGGAGCGGTGCGGCGGCGATGCGGTGCCGACCGTGGCTCTGGATCACCGCCGTTACCCCGGTCGCGACGCTTTCGACGCCGCAATGGATGCGGTGTTGCGCGCACACGGCGCGCAGGGCCTGCTGCTGGCCGGCTTCATGCGCGTGCTGACGCCGGGCTTCGTCGCCGCCTGGCACGGCCGGATGCTGAACATTCATCCGTCGCTGCTGCCGGATCATCCCGGCCTGCATACGCATCGTCGCGCACTGGCCGCCGGCAGCCGGCGCCATGGCGCCACGGTGCACTTCGTCACCGCCGCCGTGGACGGCGGACCACGGGTGATTCAGGGCGCCTTAAGCGTGGCCGCGGACGATGACGAAGACAGACTTGCGCAAAAGGTGCTGGAACAGGTGGAATTGAAGATCTATCCGCAGGCGGCTAGCTGGTGGGCGCGCGGCGAGCTGTGGCAGGACGGCGGACGCGCCGTGTTCCGCGGCCGTGTGCTGACGGCGCCGCTGACGCTGAGTGACCTGGAGCCGGAGTTCCGATGAAAAAAACCACCGCGGGTGCGTTGCTGGTGCTGCTGTCGGCGGCAGCGCTGGCGCATGCCGACGAACCCAAGCTGCCGCAGCTCGATCTGTTCTACGACGTCTCCTGGGGCGGTGTCGGCGTCGGCCAGACGGAATTCCGGCTCGCGCCCGACCCGTCCGGTCCGGACTGCTATACCTACGACTCGTTGACCCACCCGGGCGCGCTGGTGTCCATCTTCTACGGCTCGCCGCAGCAGCGCGCGTGGTTCTGCGTGCGCGCCGGCCATATCGTGCCGCGGCAGATGGTCTCGTCCGGCGCCGGCAAAAACTACACGCTACGCTTCGACTGGAACAACGACGTCGTCAGCGGCGGTCGCAATGGCCCGCGGGCGCTGCCCAAGGGCGCTGTGGATCCGTTGTCGCTGCAGCAGGCGGTGCGGCTGTGGGCGATCGCGCAGGCGCAGGCTGCTCCGGTTGCCGACGATGGCGAATTCGTGCTGGTCGACGACCACAACATCCAGACCGACGTCTTTCGCATCACCGGTCGCGACCGGGTGACGGTGCCGTTCGGCAGCTTCGACACGGTGATCGTCGAGCGCATCGACAACCCGCACAAGGTGGTGCGCTTCTGGGCGGCGCCGGCGCTCGACTGGATGCCGGTCAAGGCGCTGCAGAAGCGGGATGACGGGCCGACGCTGGAGATGAAGCTGGCGTCGAAGCGCTGAGGCGCCAGCTTATACTGCGCCGATGCCGACGCCGGACGATCCGGCCGCCCGATACCTGCAGGCGGCTGCCGAAGAGCTGTTTTATCGCCGCGAGGATCCGCGCGATCCGCGCCTGGGCGAACGGGTGGGGCGCGGACCGCAGGCGCTGGCTGCTGCCGACGTCGTGCTGCTCGGCTATCCGGTGGACGAAGGCGTGGCGCGCAACCGCGGCCGCGTCGGCGCCGCGCGCGCGCCGGCCGAAGTGCGGCGCTGGTTCTACCGGTTGACGCCCAATCGCATCGACAACCTCAAGCTCTGCGACCTCGGCGACTTGAGGCCGGCGCCGACGCTGGAGGAAAGTCACATGCGCCAGCGCGAGATCGTGGCCGCGCTGCTGGCGGTCGGCAAGCGCGTCGTCATACTCGGTGGCGGCAACGACGTGTCGTTTCCCGATGCTTCGGCGCTGGCCGGCGCGAGCCCGCCGGTCGCCGCGATCAACGTCGATGCGCACTTCGATTTCCGCACCGATACGCCGTGCAACAGCGGTACGCCGTACCGGCAACTGGTCGAAGGCGGACATCTGGATCCGCGCCGCTACACCGTGCTCGGCTGGCAGCCGTTTGCCAACGCCGCCGGCTACGAGAGCGAACTGCGCGGTCTCGGCGCCAATCTCGTCAGTCTCGGCGAACTGCGCGGGCGCGGCCTGGCGGCGAGCCTGCGCGCTCTGCTCGGTGGACCGCCGGCGCAGGCCGCGGCGCTGTTCTGGGGTTTCGATCTCGACGCGGTAAGCGCTGCCGACGCACCCGGCGTATCGGCGGTCAATCCTTCCGGTCTGCGCGCCGCGGAGTTCTGCTGGCTGGCGCGTACCGCCGGCGCCGAGCCGCGCACCCGCATCATCGAATTTTCCGAGACCAACCCCGCTTTCGACGTGGACGGCCGCACCGCGCGGCTGGTCGCCGTCGCCCTCTGGCATTACCTGGCGGCGCTGGCGCAAGCTGCATGAAATCGAATTTATCGAGGGAATGGGTTCAAATGAAAATCGATAGTGCCGTAAAAATCCTGTTTGGGTGAAACGAATTCGCCGCGCCGCCAGTCGGCGCGTGGAGGAAAGCGATGAAGCATCAGATCCGTGCGCCGCGCGGCACGCGGCTGACCTGCCGCAACTGGCAGATCGAGGCGGCCTACCGGATGATCCAGAACAACCTCGATCCAGAGGTGGCGTTCGATCCGGACAACCTGATCGTCTACGGCGGCCGCGGCAAGGCGGCGCGCAACTGGGACTGTTTCGAGGCGATTCTCGAATCGCTGAAAAAACTCGAAGCGGACGAGACGTTGCTGGTGGCGTCCGGCAAGCCGGTGGCGGTGTTTAAAACGCATGCCGATGCGCCGCGGGTGCTGATCGCCAACGCCAACCTGGTGCCGCACTGGGCCACGCAGGAGAACTTCGACCGCTGGGAAGCGGCCGGTCTGACGATGTTCGGGCAGATGACCGCCGGATCCTGGATCTACATCGGCACGCAGGGCATTCTGCAGGGCACCTACGAGACCTTCGGTGCGCTGGCGCGCAAGCACGGCTGGGGTTCGCTCAAGGGACGGCTGGTGGTCACGGCCGGCCTGGGCGAGATGGGCGGCGCGCAGCCGTTGGCGGTGACGCTCAACGACGGCGTGGGCCTGTTCGTCGAGGTCGATCCCTGGCGTATCCAGCGGCGGCTGAAGCTCGAGCAGGTGGACTGCCTGGCGGAGAATCTCGACCAGGCGCTGAGCTGGGCGCACGCCGCGCAGGAGGCCGGCCAGCCGCGCTCGATCGCGCTATGCGGCAACGCCGCCGAGGTGCTGCCGGCGATGCTCGAGCGCGGCGTGGTGCCGGACGTGGCCACCGACCAGACCTCGGCGCACGATCCGCTGCGCGGCTACATTCCGGCCGGTCTCACGCTGCCGCAGGCCGATGCGCTGCGCGAGCGCGACGCCGGGGATTATCAGCGCCGGGTGCTGGCCTCGATCGCCACGCACGTGCGCGTATTGCTCGAATGGCAAAAGCGCGGGGCGGTGGTCTTCGACTACGGCAACAACTTGCGCCAGCGCGCGCTGGACGCGGGCGTCGAGGACGCCTTCGCCTATCCTGGTTTCGTGCCGGCCTATGTCCGGCCGCTGTTCTGCGAGGGCAAGGGGCCGTTCCGCTGGGTGGCGCTGTCCGGAGACCCGCAGGATATCCACCGGACCGACGCGGCGGTGGCCGAACTGTTCCCCGAGGATGCGCACCTGCAGCGCTGGCTGAAAATGGCACGCGAGCGCGTGCGCTTCCAGGGTCTGCCGGCGCGCATCTGCTGGCTGGGCTACGGCGAGCGCGCCAGGGCCGGTCTCCGGTTCAACGAGATGGTGGCCAGCGGCGAGCTGCAGGCGCCGATCGTGATCGGCCGCGACCACCTGGACGCCGGCTCGGTGGCCAGCCCCAACCGCGAGACGGAAGGCATGCGCGACGGTTCGGACGCGATCGCCGACTGGCCGCTGCTCAACGCGCTGGTCAATACCGCAGCCGGCGCCTCCTGGGTTTCCATCCATCACGGCGGCGGCGTCGGCATCGGCTACTCGATTCACGCCGGGCAGGTGATCGTGGCCGACGGAACGCCCGAAGCTACACGCCGTCTGGAACGGGTGCTCACGGCGGACCCCGGCCTCGGCGTCGCACGCCACGCCGATGCCGGCTATCCGGAGGCCATCGACTGCGCGCGCGGTCGGAGGGTCAAGATCCCGATGTCGCGATGAACGACGCGTCCGTCGCGACGGCTGGCACGGTCTGGCGATGACGGCGCTGGTCATCGAGCGCGCGCGGCTGGTCACCGGCACCGGCGGACCGCTGCGCGGCGCCGCGCTCGGCGCGCTGCGGGTGATCGAGGACGCGGCGGTGGCGGTGGCCGCCGGCCGGATCCGCGAGATCGGGTCTACCCGCGAACTGGCTGCTCGCCATCCGGCGGCCGAACGGCTGGATGCCGCCGGCCGCGCGCTGCTGCCGGGCCTGGTGGATTGCCACACCCACGTGGTGTACGCCGGCAGCCGGATCGGGGAATTCGAGCGACGGCTTGCCGGAGAGAGCTACCAGCAGATCGCGGCCAGCGGCGGCGGCATCCTGGTGACGGTGGCGGCCACCCGCGCCGCCGGTCTCGACCGGCTGGTGGACGAGTCCACGCCGCGCCTGCGGCAGATGTTGCGTCTGGGCACCACCGCCGTCGAAATCAAGAGCGGTTACGGACTGGATCTGGAAACCGAACTGCGGATGCTGGCGGCGATCGAGCGACTGGATGCCGCGCTGCCGCTGGACCTGGTGCCGACACTGCTGGCGGCGCATGTGGTGCCGCCGGAGTATGCCGGACGTGCGGGCGATTACGTGGATCACGTCATCGACAAGTTGCTGCCGGCGGCGCGGCAGTGGCACGCCCGCTCGCGCTTTGCCGCGCGCGGCGTGCCGCTGGCCTGCGACGTGTTCTGCGAGCGCGGCACGTTCGACGTCGCGCAGAGCCGCCGCCTGCTGGCCGCGGCGCGTGCCCTGGGTCTGCCGGTGCGCGCGCACGTCGATCAGTTCGAAGCGCTCGGCGGCCTCGACGCGGCGCTGGATCTGGCAGCGGTCTCGGTCGATCATCTCGAGGCCAGTACGCCGGAGTCGCTGCAGCGGCTGGCACGCTCGTCGACGGTAGGGGTGGTGATGCCGGCGGCCAGTTTCCATCTCGGCCAGCGCTACGCGAACGCCCGCGCGCTGGTCGACGCGGGCGGGTTGCTGGCGCTGTGCACCGACTGCAATCCGGGGTCGGCGCCGTGTCCGTCGCTGCCGCTGGCGATGGCCATCGCCTGCCGCTACCAGAAGCTCAGACCCGCCGAGGCGCTGAATGCGGCGACCGTCAACGCCGCCCATGTCCTGGGTCTGGGCGCCGAGGTGGGTTCGGTCGAGGTCGGCAAGCAGGCGGATCTGCTGCTGCTGGACTGCCGGGACTGGCGGGAGCTGGCCTACAGCTTCGGCGGCAATCCGGTAGCGGCCGTCGTCAAGAACGGGAGACTGGTGTGAATGAAGTGATTCTCGACGGTCGGCACCTGAGTTTCGCGCAGGTGCGCGAGGTGGCTTTCGCAGCGCCGGGTGCGCTGCGCCTGGCGCTGTCGCTGGACGCTGCGGCGCGGGTCGACGCATCGGCCACGGCGGTGCAGCGGCTGCTGGCCGAAGGCCGCGTGGCCTACGGCATCACCACCGGGTTCGGCGCCTTCAAGGACCGCGTGATCGCCCCGGAGGCGGTCGAGCAACTGCAGAAAAACATCCTCTTGAGCCACGCGGTCGGAGTCGGTGCGCCGTTCGATGTGCCGACCACGCGCGCGATCATGCTGATCCGCGCCAACACGCTGGCCAGCGGCTATTCCGGCCTGCGCCGGACGACGCTGGAGCTGCTGCTGGCGATGCTGGAGCGTGGCGTGCACCCGGTGATCCCGCAAAAGGGTTCGCTGGGCGCCTCCGGCGACCTGGCGCCGCTGGCGCACATGAGTCTGCCGCTGATCGGCCAGGGCGAGGCGGAATACCGCGGACAGGTATTGCCCGGCGCGCAGGCGCTGGCCGCCGCCGGGCTGGCGCCGGTGGTGCTCGCCGCCAAGGAGGGCCTGGCGCTGACCAACGGCACCGCGGTGATGGCCGCGCTCGGCGTGCTGGAGACGCTGCGCGCCGAGGCGCTGTCGCAGATCGCCGACATCGCCGGCGCGCTGAGCCTGGAGGCGCTGCATGGCACCACGGCGGCGTTCGACGCACGCATCCACGCGCTGCGCCCGCTGCCGCGCCAGGCCGACTGTGCGGCCTACCTGCGCGCGTTGCTCGAAGGCAGTGATTTCGCGCGCCCGGCCAACGATTCCGCCTACGTGCAGGATGCGTACACGCTGCGCTGCATTCCGCAGGTGCACGGCGCCGTGCGCGACGCCATCGCCTATTCGCGCTGGCTGTTCGAGCTGGAGCTGAACGCGGTGACCGACAATCCGTTGATCTTTCTCGAAGGCGAGGAGATCGAAGTGATCTCGGGCGGCAACTTTCACGGCGAGCCGCTGGCCATCGCCATGGACTACCTGGGCCTGGCGGCGGCCGAGCTCGGCAACATCTCCGAACGCCGCATCATGCGTCTGACCGACGAAGCCTCCAACACCCACGTGCTGCCGGCGTTTTTAACCCGCGACGGCGGACTCAACTCCGGCTTCATGATCACCCAGTACACCGCCGCGGCGCTGGCCAGCGAGAACAAGGTGCTGGCGCACCCGGCCAGCGTCGACACGATCCCGACCTCGGCCAATGTCGAGGACCACGTCAGCATGGGCGTCACCGCGGGGTTGAAGCTGCGACAGATCGTCGACAACGTCGCCGTCATCCTTGCCATTGAGCTGCTGGCCGCCGCCCAGGGCGTGGATTTCCGCCGTGGCGCGCTGACGGGCGAGGCCTGTCTCGGGCAGGGGACGCAGGCGGCCTACGAGTTGATCCGCGGCGAGGTGCCGTTCGTCGAGCGGGACTGTTATCTCAAGCCTTACATCGACGCGGTGGCGGCGATGGTCGCCGACGGCCGGCTGTTGGCCGCGGTCGATGCGGCGCTCGGATGAAAACGTCATTGCGAGGAACGTCATTGCGAAGCCGAAGGCCGAAGCAACCTCGCGACGCCGCCCCCGACATTGATCGAAGCTGTGGCGGCGGCTCCGATGTCGAGATCGCCACGCGCGCTGTGCGCGCTCGCGATGACGATAGTCATGGAGACCAACCGATGGACCTAACGGACAGGCTGCGCGAAGCCAGCATCACGGTCGCTCACGCCTTCGAGCCGGGCGACCTTGGTGAGCTGATCCGCATCCACGGCGTCGGCAATGCTCGTGACTACGGTTTTAACGCGGTGCACGAGGGCTATTGCGCACAGATCGCCGCCGGATTCATTCTCGATGCCGACCCGCGCCGCTCCCGCGTGTGGTTGGCCAAGCGAGCCAGCCGCGTGGTCGGCTCAGTGTTTATCTGCGAATGTCCCGACAACACTGCACAGCTTCGGTTGCTATACGCCGACGCCTCGGTGCGCGGCCTCGGTCTGGGTCGCTGGCTGGTCGAGGCGGTGGTCGATTACTGCCGGCACGCCGGCTTTTCCTCGGTGTTCCTATGGACTGTGGAGGGGTTGGAGCGTGCGCTGGCGGTCTACACCGCGCTCGGTTTCGTCCTCACCGAGAGCAAGGACTGCGCCGTGTGGGGACGGCCAGCACGCGAGCTGCGCTACCAGCTGGCGTTGGATGGCCCGGCCGCCGCCAGGTAGTGGGTCTGGTGAGTCTGATGCACCAACCGACAGCCGCAGTGTGTTCTTCCGCGGCTGTCGGCAGGCTTGCCCCGCGTCAGGGTGCTGTGGAAGTCGACGCCGGGAAGTTCACCGTGGTCGTCTGCCCGGCGGTGACGCCGATGCCGCTTTCGACCGGGTTGAAGGTCAGGGAGTCGTTCTGATCCGGGTTGTCGCTGGCCGCCTGGCAGGTGAACGCGGCGGTATAGCTGCCCGGCGGCAGGAACGTGAACTGATAGTCGTAACCGGTGCCGGCACTGTTGGCCAGCGGTACCTTGGACGCGATCGGCTGATTCGTATCCGTGGACGGCGCGGTGCTGTTGTAGTCCTCCGGCGCGGTGACGTCGCCGGTATACAGATAGACGCCCGGCGCGCAGCCGGTCGGCACCAGGCTGGAGTCGACCGTGCCGGCGATGTTGCCGACGCTATCGTCGCGGACCAGCCGCAGTGCCGGTTTCAGGAAACACGCGCTCTGGCCGTTGGGACAGGTGATCGCCTTGCGCAGATCGAAGTCGATGGTGTAATCGACCACGCCCGAGGGTGGCACGTTGAAGCCGGAGACCAGCTTCAGTCCGGTCTGCGCGCCGCTGGGAATCTGCAGGCCATGAGTCGTGCCGTCCGACAATGTGATGAAGGAGTGCGACGGATCGCCGTCGGCGAGGACCTTGAGCCGGACCTGGGTATAGGCGCCGTCAGCAAGCCGTTGGTCGAACAGCACTGCCGAGGCGGTGCCGCTGTCCTTGATCAGGTCGATCATCTTCGGCTGAGCGAAGTCGAGCTCGACCGGGCTGCCGTTGTTCGGCAGCAATTCCACGCCGGTGAACTCGACCACCACCGCGGTGGCGCCGTCGACCGGCGCGTCGGCCACCGCCAACTGCATCTGGCCTGACGAAGACGAGCCCGAGCAAGCGGCCAGACCGATCCCCAGCATCGTGACCGCAGCGCCGCCGATCCATGGCAGGTTGCGTTTGAACATTCTGGTTTCCTCCGAACGCCCGCTGGCGTTAACAAAACTTTGCCCGGGCGCAGTATCATGCTGCGATTCTGAATGAAGGCTGAACCGCAGACAGACGGTGCAGAACGCCGGATCAAAGACGCCCTTCGGCAGCGAGTTTGTCGAGGTGGCTGCGGATGTTCACTCGCGCCAGCGGCAGCAGGGCCGCCGGGGTGCCGGCGTAAATCTCCACCAGCATGCGGTTCTCGTCGGCGCCGGCACGATACAGACGGAGTATCTGCTCTTCGCGCACGCGGCGGTGTTTCAGCGCGGCGCGCAGATAATAGGTGCCGCCCAGCGCCTGGCCGTGGCTGGGCAGGATCACCGCCGGATCCAGGGCGATGACACGTTCCAGCGTCGCGAAATAGATCCCCATGTCGCCTTCGGGCGGGGCGATCACCACCGTGCCGATCCCCTGGATCAGATCGCCGACGATGCACCAGGCCCGGTCTTCGGGCAGCAGCGCGAGCTGCCCGGCGTCGTGGCCCGGCACCGCCAGCGCGTGCACCGCGCGGCCGAGCCAGCAGGTCACGGCCTGGCCGTCGGCGACCTCGCGCACGTCGATGCGATCGAAAAAACCCGGCCAGCGGGCGCGAATGCGCGCGTGCGTGTCGGCGCTGCACAGGATCGGCACCGCACATTGGCGCGCCAGGGCGTCGGCGCGCTCGTGGTGGTCGGGGTGGTGATGGGTGAGGAAGACGGCATCGAAACGCCCGGCCGCCTGGCGCCGCAGGCGCCGGTATTCGTATTCGTCGGCCGGAGACGGGTCGATCAGCAAGCGCGGCCGGCCTTCGTCTCCGACCAGGAAGCAATTGGTGTGCGCAGCCGGCGGCAGCGTGTTGGAGCGCACGAACAGCACCCGCAGCCCGGCCAGCGGTTCGTGTTCCGGGATCGGCCCCGACACGGTGCCCGAGCGCAGCGAGGTGGGTGCGGGAGGGGGCGGAGGGCTCGCGCCGGAGGAGGGCGTGGGTCGGGGTCCGCGGCCCGCTCCCGCACCCACCGTTCCGGACACCGTGTCGCGAGCCGGTCCGTCGGGGTCGTTCCAGGTTCCGTCCCCGCCGAATTGTGCCAGGCGCGACAGCGTTGGCGTTTCCGGGTTTTCGTTCAGGTCGCGCAGGGCCATCAATGTCGGCGGCGCCAGCAGCAGCGTGCCGGTGGCGTAACGTTCGAGCCATTGCCCCGGCGCGGCCCAGGCGAAAGCATCGTGCTCCCGCGTGTCGATTGACAGCCGTGGACGGCTGCGCAGCCGCAGGCGGAAGAAACGGACCGCATAACGCCGCGGCGCCAGCGGCGGGGTCAGCGCAAAGCCGACTTCCGTCAGATGCTCGATCCGGATCCCGGCCCCCGGCGCGAACAGATCCAGGCCCAGTTCCTCGCGCAATTCGCGCGCCAGCGCTCCCAGCGCCTGCGGCCGCGGAGATTCGAACCCCGGCGGCGCCAGCGCGGCGTCGCCGGGATCGATCTTGCCGCCGGGGAAGGCGTAATGGCCGGCGAAGGCGAGCAGGTTTTCGCAGCGGCGCAGCAGCAGCACCTGACCGTCGTGCTCGATGATCGCGGTCACCGCGTCGTGCACCGGCGCTTCGGCGAAAGAATGGTCCACGGACATAAGCCTAACGCGAGCCGGGGCCGGATCGAAGCTCTGCAATCGCACCAAGGATGGCCGACACTGAAACAAGCAAGGGCGTCAGGCACAATGGAGACGAATCCACGCCGGCCGGAAAGACCATGAACGACGCTAAAAATGCCCCGCTGCGCGATCGCGTGTCGAAGGAGGAATGGGCGCTGCGCGTGGACCTGGCCGCCGCGTACCGGCTGGTCGCGCTGTATCGCTGGGATGACCTGATATTTACCCACATCTCCGCGCGTATTCCCGGCCCGGAGCATCACTTCCTGATCAATCCCTTCGGCATGCTGTTCGAGGAGATCACCGCCAGCAATCTGGTCAAGGTCGATCTGGCGGGGCGCAAGGTGATGGACTCGCCGTACCCGGTCAATCCGGCGGGCTTCATGATCCACAGCGCGATCCACGCCGCCCGCGAGGACGCACAGTGCGTGCTGCACGTGCACGAGCCGCACGGGGTCGCGGTGTCGGCGCAGCAGGGCGGACTGTTGCCGATCTCGCAGCAGTCACTGTTCGCGCTGGCTTCGCTCGGCTACCACGACTACGAGGGTGTGGCGCTCAACGAGGATGAAAAGCCGCGTCTGGTGCGCGACCTCGGCGACAAGACTTTTCTGATCTTGCGCAATCATGGTCTGCTGACCGTAGGCGCGACGGTTGCGGACAGCTTTCTGGCCACGTACACCCTGATCGCCGCCTGCCGTATCCAGGTGCACGCAGCGGCCGGCGGCGAGCTGGTTCCGATCGCCGAGCCGGTCCTCAAGGGTATTCAGGCTCAGGCGCAGCAGGTCACGCGCGGTCTCGGCGGCGCGGTGGTGTGGCCCGCGATGCTGCGCAAACTCGACCGCCTTGATTCGTCGTTCCGCGACTGAGCGTCGGACTGGTCAGCGGCTGTTTGATGACTTGAGCCCGCCGCGGCGGGCGGTTGCTGCCGCGATCGTGGAATCGGCAGAGACCGGCGTTGCCCGCAAGGGGAAGCACCGCGGGCACGCTGCAGCCCTATTCAGAATCGGCGGCAGTTTCAGTTTTCGTAGCAGTACTGCACGCCGTCGCGCCAGTAGCAGTCGCGATCGCGATAGATCACGACCGGCGGCGGCTCGACCACAACCACCGGCGGTGGCGCGTAGTAATAAGCCGGCGGCGGCGCGTAGTAGTAGCCCGGCAGCAGACCGGAATAGCCGAAGCCGAAGTGGCGACTGTGGACGGCGAAGCCGAACTGCGGGCCATGGTAGCCGCCGTAACCGTAGTAGCCGGGGGCTGCGTAGCCGCCGCTGTTGATGCCGACGAACACCCGGGTATGGGCCGTCGCCGCCAGCGGCAGCAGGGCAGCGCACAGAATCAGCAGAATCCTCTTCATCGACAGTCTCCACGATTCTCGGCCCACTCTAGCACCGCGGCGTGAATCGGACCTGAATGTCGAGAGGCGGGACCGAAGCGTGGATCGTTGGATGTTGCTCCCGTGGCCGCCATCCTTGGCGCGAGGTCAGTGGTTCATTCTGAGCCCGGCCCGGCCATCCTTGGCCGGGCGTTCGGGTCCGCCGGGCGTGACATTGAGTCACGCCAAAAGCGTGTGCCCTCACCCAGCGCGTAATCAAGATCGGCGATCAGGTCTTCGGCGTGTTCGACGCCGATCGACAGCCGGATCAGGTCGGGCGGCGTGGCGCTGTCGGGCCCTTCGGCGGTCGCGCGCCGTTCGATCAGGCTCTCGACGCTGCCGAGGCTGGTGGCGCGGGTGAACAGCCGGGCGGCGGCGACGGCCGCCTCCGCTGCGCCGCGGCCGCCGTGCGGCCTGAAGCTGACCACGGCGCCGCCGGCGCGCATCTGCCGCATCGCCAGTGCATGCTGCGGGTGCTGCGGCAGCCCCGGGTAGCGGACCTCGGCCACCGCCGGATGCCGCGCCAGATGTTCGGCCACCGCATGCGCGTTGGCGCACTGTGCGCGGACCCGCAGCGGCAAGGTGGCGATTGAGCGGTGCAGCAGCCAGCAGTCGAACGGCGACGGCACCGCACCGCAGGTAATCTGGTGCGAACGCACGCGGTGAAAGAATTTGTCGTCATCGCGTGCGATCACCGCGCCGCCGAGGACATCGCTGTGGCCGCCGAAGTACTTGGTCGCTGAATGCACCACCAGGTCGGCGTCCGACGCCAGCGGCCGCTGCAGCACCGGCGTGGCAAACGTGTTGTCCACCGCCAGCCGCATATCGCGCGAGTGAGCCAGTTGGGCCAATGCCGCGATGTCGCTGATCCGCAGCATCGGGTTCGACGGCGTCTCGGCCCAGATCAGCCGCGTGCGCGGCGTACAGGCGGCTTTGACTGCGGTGATGTCGGTGGTGTCGACGAACACCACTTCCAGCCCCCAGCGCGCCAGCTCGCGCGTCAGCAGCAGCCGGTTGCCGTAATAGACGTCCTCGGTGACCAAGACGCGATCGCCCGGCGCCAGCGCATGCAGCACCGCGCTGGCCGCGGCGACTCCCGATGCGAAGCAGGCGCAGGCCGTGCCGCCTTCCAATTGCGCCAGGCAGGCCTCGAGCCGGCGTCGATTGGGGTTATCGACCCGAGAATAGTTGTAGTCCGAACCGGCGTCCGGCGAGTACACTGAGGACAGCGCGATGCCCGGCGCCACCGCGCCCGTGTGGGAATCGACCCGACGACCGGCGTGAACCGCCAGCGTCTCGAAACGAGTGTCTTCGGACATCGGCCCGTGATGGTTCGAGATCGGCACAGTCTAGCGCCGTTGCGCGCCAGGCCGTGCGGTGGCTCTTGAACCGCGCCGGTAGTGCCCCAAGAACTGCGCATTCCACCGCTTGATGCCCAGGAGAAAAGATGGACGGTCGTGCTGCTGCTGCTGCTGATTCGGTCGAGGTCTTGTTCAAACCGCTGCGCGCGGGTGCGCTGGAGCTGTCCAGCCGCGTGCTGATGGCACCGCTGACGCGCAGTCGTGCCGCACTCCCCGGCAACGTGCCGACACCGCTGATGGCCGAGTACTATGCGCAGCGCGCCAGCGCCGGTTTGATCATCGCCGAAGCCACACAGGTCTGCCCCGAGGGCCAGGGCTATCTGGCGACGCCGGGTATCCACAGCGCCGCGCAGGTCGACGGCTGGAAGCGCATCACCGAGGCGGTTCACCGAGCCGGAGGCAAAATCCTGCTGCAGCTGTGGCACGTCGGCCGCATCAGCCACGTCAGCCTGCAGCCGAATGGGCAGGCGCCGGTGGCGCCGTCGCCAATCCGCGCCCGCACCAAGACCTACGTCGCCAGCGGCTATGTCGACGTTTCCGAACCGCGCGCGCTGCGCACCGACGAGATCCCCGGCGTGGTCGAGGTCTATCGGCGGGCAGCGGCCAACGCCCGCATCGCCGGCTTCGACGGGGTCGAAGTGCACGCCGCCAACGGCTATCTGCTGGATCAGTTCCTACGCGACGGCAGCAACCAGCGCGACGACGGCTACGGCGGCAGCATCGACAACCGTAGCCGCCTGCTGTTCGAGGTGATGCAGGCCGTGGCCGCCGAGGTCGGGTCCGGGCGGGTCGGCGTGCGTCTGGCGCCGGTGTCGTCGTTCAACGACATGCGGGATTCCGATCCGGCGGCGCTGTTCCGGCGCGCGGTCGAACGCCTCGATGCGCTGAAGATCGCTTACGTGCATGTCATCGAGGGCGATACCGGCGGCGCCCGCGACATCCCGTTCGACTATGCGGCGCTGCGCCGGTGTTTTTCGGGGGCCTGGCTGGTCAACAACGGCTATACCCGCGAACTGGCGGTCGCGGCGATCGGTAGCGGTTACGCCGACGCGGTGGTCTTCGGCCGGCCGTTCATTGCCAACCCGGATCTGCCGCGCCGCTTGCGCGAAAACGCAGCGCTGAACCCGCCGGATCCCGGCACTTTCTACGGTGGCGGTGCTCGCGGTTATACCGATTATCCGCCGCTGGCGTAAGTCAGCCGGACACGAGCCCACCGCAGCGGCAGGTTCTATCTTGGTGTCAAACGATCAAAGGATGCCGTCATGTTCCGCCTGTTCGCCGTGCTGTCGATGACCGTGCTGACCAATGTTGCCGCCGCGGCCGGACTCGAATATCCGAGCGCCGGTCGCGGCGATCACGTCGACGACTTTTTCGGCGTGCGCGTGCCCGATCCGTACCGCTGGATGGAAAACATCGACTCGCCGCAAGTCGGGCGCTGGATTCGGGCCGAAAACCGCCTCACCCGTGCGTATCTCGAGGCCGTCCCCGGCCGCGCGGCGATTCGTCAACGACTGACGCGCATCTGGAACTATCCGCGCTGGAGCCCGCCGCAACGCCATGGACGGTTCTGGAGCGTCACCAAGAACAACGGTCTGCAGAACCAATCGGTGTTGTATGTCGGCACGGGTTCCCCTGACGCCGGCTGGCGCGTGCTGCTGGATCCCAACCGGCTGTCGCCGGACGGCACCGTGGCGCTGAAGGACGCGGCGTTTTCAGAAGATGGCCGGCTGATGGCCTATGGTCTGTCTGATGGCGGTTCGGACTGGGAGATCTGGCGCGTGCGCGACGTGGCCACCGGCAAGGATCTGCCGGACACGCTGCGCTGGATCAAGTTCGCCGGCGCCACCTGGAACAAGGACGCTTCGGGGTTCTTCTATTCCGGTTACGCGGCGCCGCCGGGCGGCAACGTACTGAAGGCGGCGAATCAGTACCAGAAGATCTATTTCCACCCGCTCGGCCAGCCGCAGAGCGCAGATCGGGTGATCTATGGCCGCACCGACGCGCCGGACTGGTACGTCGGCGCCCAGGTGACCGACGACGGCCGCTATCTGTTGATTGAGGCCGAACACGGCACCGACGTGCGCAACACCGTGCTGTACGAGGATCTCGGCGCGGCGCAGCCGCAGGTCGTACCGCTGATGGCTGAGCCGGACGCCGCCTACAGTTTCATCGGCAATGTCGGCAGCCAGTTGTATTTCGTCACCGACAAGGACGCGCCGCGCTACCGCGTGATCGCGGTGGATACCGATAACCCGGTACCGGCGCACTGGCGCACGGTGGTGCCGGAGAACGGCGACACCATCGAATCGGCGCACATGGTCGGCGGCCAGATCGTGGTCCGATACATGCGCGACGCGCACAGTGCCGTGGCGCGTTTTGCGCCGGACGGCAAGGCGCTGGGCGAGGTCCGGTTGCCGGGGATCGGCACCGTCAGCGGTTTCGCCGGACGTTTCGACGACCCGGTGACCTTCTACAGCTTCAGCAGCTACACGACACCGCCGTCGATTTACCGCTTGGATCTGGCCAGCGGCAAGAGCACGCTGTGGCGCACGCCGGAACTCTCGGGGTTCGATCCGGCCGACTACGAAACCCGCCAGGTGTTCTACCGGAGCAAGGACGGCACGCGGGTGCCGATGGTCATCACCGCGCACAAGGGGGTCAAGCTCGACGGCGATAACCCGACCATCCTCTACGGTTACGGCGGCTTCAACATTCCGATCCTGCCGGACTTTTCGCCGGCGGTGGCCGGCTGGCTGGCGATGGGCGGTGTCTTTGCCGTGGCCAACCTCCGCGGCGGCGGCGAGTACGGGCGCGCCTGGCACGAGGCCGGCATGAAGCTGCACAAACAGAACGTGTTCGACGACTTCGCCTGGGCGGCCAAATACCTGATCGCGCAGAAATGGACCAATCCGCAGCGGCTGGCGATCCGTGGCGCCTCCAACGGCGGTCTGCTGGTGGCGGCCACCGAAGAGCAACACCCGGAGTTGTTCGCCGCGGCGGTGCCGCAGGTCGGGGTGCTCGATATGCTGCGCTTCGCCGATTTCACCGTCGGTAAAGGTTGGGAATCCGATTACGGCTCGGTGCAAAACGAGGCTGAGTTCAAGGCCATGCTGGCCTATTCGCCGTACCAGAACGTGCGCACCGGCGTCGGCTACCCGGCGACGCTGGTGATCACCGGCGATCACGACGACCGCGTGTTTCCGGCGCACAGCTTCAAGTTCACCGCGGCGATGCAGCATGCCGACCGGCGCGGAAAACCGATCCTGATCCGCATCGAGACCCGCGCCGGACACGGCCAGGGCAAACCGACCGCCAAGCAGATCGACGAAACCGTGGACGTCTACGCGTTTATCCTCAAGGCGTTCGGCATGGCACGATAACCCGATGCGCGGCGGAAACGCCCGGTTCGTCGTGGGTTCCGCAGCAGGCCCTGGGCAGGCTCTGGACAGGCCCTAGACAAAGGCCCTAGAACCGCTCCGGCGCCGGCCGCAGATCCAGTTCGAGAGTCCAGGCACGAGGCGATTGCATATGCAGCTGCCAGTAGACCTCGGCGATGGCGTCCGGCGCCAGGGTGGTCTCGGGTGAACGCTCCGGCTGCCGGCTCCTGAGCCTGGGCGTGTCGATCTGCCCGTCGATGATCACGTGCGCCACGTGAATTCCCTGCGGACCGAATTCCCGCGCCATCGACTGTGCCAGTGCCCGCAGGCCGAACTTGCCGACCGCGAGATTGGCGAAGCCGGCCGACCCGCGCAATGACGCCGTGGCCCCGGCCAGAATGACGGTGCCTGTCTTTCGCGGCGACATATCGGCCAGGGCCTGCTGGACGCCGAGAAAACCGCCGAAGCAATTGGCTTTCCAGCAGCGTTCGAATTGGTCCGGCGTGATCTCGAGAATCCCGCCGGGCTCGTAGGCGCCGGCGTTGTAGACGAAAATCGCAGCCGGACCGAACGTGTCGCGCACTTGTTCGAAGCCGTGCCGGACCGCCGCCGGATCGGTCGCATCCACCGGCAGCGCCAGCACGCGGCCGCCTTCGGTTTCGATCGCGGCCCGGCACGGCTGCAGATGTTGCGGTGAACGCGCCATCAGCGCTACGGCGAAGCCTTCGCGCGCGAAGCGCCGCGCCACCGCCAAGCCGAGCGCGGGACCGACGCCCATCACGACTGCTGTCTTTCCGGTTTTTTCCGACACGATGATCTCCCGATGATCCGCTGGCAGGTTTCGAACTGGATTGTTTCGCACGTTGACCGGTTGCGTGCAAGCGTGCGTGCACGGCCGCGTCTTCCAGCGGGCGATGGTGCCGCCCGCGCCGCGTGTCTGAACCAAGCCTGAACGATCCACTCAGCGAACGTTCATCGCCGCCGGTTTACCGTGCGCGCATGCCCATCGTGGGTCTTGGTGACAGATTTTCGAGGAGGGTGCGTCGATGAGCAAAGCCCTGTGCGTGTTGCTGTTGACGATCGCAGCGCTGAGCGCCGAGTCGGCGGCGTCGGCCGACGTGTTGGTAGCGGTGCGCATCGCGCCGCCGCCGCTGCCGCTCTATTCGCAGCCGCCCGTCCCCGGACCGGACTATCTGTGGATCCCGGGTTACTGGGGCTGGGATGCCGATGCCGGTGACTATTACTGGGTGCCCGGCACCTGGGTGTTGGCGCCGCAGCCGGGGTTGCTGTGGACGCCCGGCTATTGGGCCTGGGCCGACGGCGTTTATCTCTGGCATCCGGGCTA
This sequence comes from Gammaproteobacteria bacterium, assembly GCA_028871525.1. Lineage (GTDB taxonomy): Bacteria > Pseudomonadota > Gammaproteobacteria > Nevskiales > Nevskiaceae > SCRT01. The sequence continues at coordinate 51,104 of JAGWMX010000002.1, read as the reverse complement.
CTGGGCGCCGCAGGTTGGTTTCTATGGCGGCGTCGACTACGGTTACGGCTATAGCGGTTACCGCTACGACGGCGGCTACTGGAACGGCCCGCATTTTTACTACAACCGTGCCGTCAACAACGTCAATGTGACGATCGTGCACTACGTCTACGAGCGCGCCGTGACGCGCCGGGCTTTCGCCGGCCACATCAGCTATAACGGTGGTCCCGGCGGATTGCGCGCACGGCCGGGCGAATCCGAACGCATCGTCGAGCGCGAGCGGCACTGGCGGCCGACGCCGGCACAGCTCCGCCACTTCGAGCAGGCCCGCGGCGATCGCGCGCAGTTCGCCGGAGTCAGCCACGGCCGGCCGCGAATACTGGCCATGCCGCGCGCCGGCGCGCCGGGCGAACGCGGCAACGGCAACCTGCGGCTCAGGCAGGCACCGCCCGTGACGCGTCAGAACCCGCCGCCGCGTCCGGACGCGCCGCGACCCCGCGCCAAGCCGCGGGCGCAGCCGCTTGATCATGGTTTTGACCGGGGCTTCGACCGCCGGCAGACGCCGCCGCCGCGCGCGCCGTATCCGGCCGTCGCGCGGCAGCCGGAGCGGAATCAGGTGCGTGCGCGGCCTTCGCCCCATGCCCGGCCGCAGCCCCGTCTCAAACCGGAACCGCACGCCGTCCGCACCTCATCGCGGCCGCGATGAGGTGCCCGGCAGGATGTCGCTCGGGTTCACCGAATCTGTCACGGTCTTTCGCTGTGAGGTTCCCCGAAGAACCAGGCGCCTTGTTTCATGTGTGCGGGCGCTGGAATTTCGCGGCAGCCCGGAAACTCCGGTTGTTGGGGAAAAGCCGTCGCCGAAAATGAGAGCGGCCGGCGCTCAGTGTTCATCCGAGACGGGCTCGGCAAGAATCTGCGCCAGGGCGTTGCTGTCGATATTTCCCCCCGAGAGGACGATGCCGACCTTACGGCCTTTCAGCCGGTTCTTTTCCTGCAGGACCGCCGCCAGCGCCGCGGCACCCGCGCCCTCGGCGACGTTGCGGGTGCATTCGAAAATGAGGCGGATCGCCCGCGCCACTTCACCATCGGTGACCTCCACGATTCGATCGACCCCGCGCCGGATCACCTCCAGCGCCGCGGGTTCCGGGGTGCGGCAGGCCATGCCGTCAGCGAGAGCCGTGGATACCGGTGCGTCGACCGCCCGCTTCTCGGTGAAGGAGGCGGCATAGGCGCGGGCATGGGCCGACACGACACCGACGATCTGCGTATTGCGACCAAGCGCATCGCGCGCGGCGACCATGCCGCAGATGCCGGAGCCGAGCCCGATCGGAACGTAAACCGTCGACAGGTCCGGGACGGCCCTCAGCAACTCCAGGCTGTAGGTGGCCACGCCGGCGACGAGGCGGGGATCGAAGGCCGGCACCATGTGCAGCGACTCGTCCCGGGCCAGCGCCACGGCGAATTCGCGCGCCGCCTGGAAATCGTCCCCGTGCTCGATCAGTTCCACGCCGAGCGCCCGCATGGCGGCGTTCTTTGCCGCGCTGTTGCCGAACGGAACCACGATTTTGGCCGGCAGCCCATAACGCTTTGCAGCGAACCCGACCGACTGCCCGTGGTTTCCACGTGTGGCGGTGATCACTCCGTCGACCCGGTTGCGCCGGGTCAGGTCATCGAAATAGACCAGCCCGCCGCGAAGCTTGAAAGCGCCCATCGGAGTATGGTTTTCGTGCTTGACCCAGACCTCCGTCTCCACCCGCTGGCACAGCAAGGGCCAGCAATATTGCGGGGTGGGCGGCATGACCGAATAGACGGCCCGCGCCGCTTCTTCGATATCGCCGAGGTTGGGGAGCATGCGGGCTCAAGTTTCGCACAGGATGGCCACCGTCGCCGGCCGAAGTGCAGGCCTGCGCGAGCGCGGAAGATCGTGTTTGGGCGCGAGGCTGGAGCCGGTGCCGGCCGAATACCTGCGTGGCGTCATGCGGAAATCGATCGGTGAGTCAGTCCGATTACCGGGGGGTCACCGTGAGGCCCATCGCGGCGGCCAGGAAACTCCTGTTGTTGAGGAAAAGCCATCGCCGAAAATGAGGGCGGCTAATACGTCAATACCAGGCCACTGTCGCTCCGGCGCGCTGGTTAAGCTGGTGCGAGCAGCAACCCTCAGGACGACGGTAACGCGATCTTCATCACGTCCACGTACGATTTTGCCAACCCTGCGTGTACTCAAGGCGTCGGCGGACCGATAGGCCAGCGTAGATCAAACGGGAACGGCCGTTGCTCGATGTTGAAGGTCAAATAGCGCAGCACCTGATACGCGTACGTCGACAGCGATTGGCCGAACTCGACCAAGGCCGGATTCTTCCTGCCCGTGAAGAGCACCCAGAAGAACTGCAGGATGATCACGACGCCGACCACGAACTCGGCCATCTGGTACAGCAGCGAGAAGACGATCATGAACAGCAGCCGCATCCACGTGCTGCCCCGCTTGATGTTCTGTCCAAAGGGTGTGGACGGCTCGGCGGAAGGCTGGATCCCTTCGCCGGGAGGATGAATGTCGCTCATGGCATGTGCCTCGCAAGAAGTTTGCGTCGGAATGGTTTATGAATCCGTATCGCCGCACCCATAATACTCGCGGCCCGGCCAATCTCGCCTGAGGATCGTAGGGCCGATTAGCGAAGCGTAATCTCTCTTCAGATCGCCGATCAGACCCTCGGATTCAAGAACGGTCTTGGGATCGCGCCCGGCCAACAGCCGGTCCAACAGCTCGCCGTCAATCGACGGCTTCTCCACTTGCGTCGCCATACGTGCTCCTTTGTCCTTATCAGGACATCGTATGGCTCACACAGAATTTCTGACACTCCTTTCCCCGCGACCTTCTCCGGACCCCTGCAGTACGGCTCGGGCATCAAGGCGTACGCGCTGAACCTGCTGCTTGCCCAGATGATCGCCCTGAAGCGCGTGCAGCACTCGATCCAGACCCTGGTGGGCCTGGCGATCTCCGAGGCCACGATCTTGAAGTACGTGCTGCAGCTGCACCTGGCGCTGGCCCGCCGGGAGAGACTGGCGATCGATCGGATCCTCACCCAGCCGGCGATGCATGTCGATGAGACCTCGATCCGCGTCGACAAGCGCAATCATTGGCTCCACGTCTGCTCGGCAGGGGACATCACCCTGAAGTTCGTGCATGAGAAGCGCGGCCTCGAGGCGATGGCCGCCATCGGCATCATCCCCCGCTACGGAGGGGTGATCGTCCACGACTGCTGGGCCTCCTGCCTGTCCTATGAGCACTGCCGCCATGGGCTCTGTGGCGCACACCTGTTGCGCGAGCTGACCTTTATCCTCGAGGCGAACGGCTACGCCTGGGCCGGCAACATGAAGCGGCTCCTGCAGCAGACCTGCGCCAAAGTCTCCAAGCGCCAGCGCAAACGGCTCACCCCGCGCGAGTACGGCGCCTTGCAGAAACGCTGCCGCAACATCCTCACCCGCGGCGAGCGGGAGCTGCCACCCATCCCGGCAAAGCAGAACGGCACACGCGGCCCGGTCGCCAAATCCGATGCCCATAATCTCTGGCAGCGTCTGAGGGAGCACGAGACCGCCGTGCTGCTGTTCGCCACAGACGCCAACGTCCCCTTCACCAACAACCGCGCCGAGCGAGATCTGCGCATGAGCAAGGTCAAGCAGAAGGTCTCCGGCTGCTTGCGCAAGGCCGAGTTCGCCCAGGCCTACTGCCGCATCTCCAGCTATCTGCAGACCATGGCCAACCAAGGCTACAACCCTCTCGTCGCTATCCAAATGGCCCTATCCGGTCAGCTCTACGCCGAAACCGGGTGAGCAGTTACTCCACAGCATCGACCAGTTCATCGCGAAGTAATGGCTGATCGCCGTCCATCCCTCGCCAGAACCCAGACGGTCCCGCCAGCGACCTTGCTTGGCCATCGTCGCCATGCCGGCGTGGCCTTCCATTTTGCCGGCGAGGTTCTTTTCGGCCTGCGCCCGCGCCGCTGCGACCATCCGCGGGCGCAGCAGCAGGCGGAACATCAGCGCCAGCAGCGCGATCATCAGCGGGCCGCCGATGAACTCGGCCGCGCCGAAACTCCAGCCCATCAGCACCACCAGCAGGATGCCCAGCTCGATCACCAGGTTGGTGGAGGCGAACTGGAACGCCATCGCCGCAGTGAAATCACCGCCCTTGCAGAAGATCGAGCGGGCGATCGCGACCGCGGCGTAGGAGCAGGACGAGGAGGCTGCGCCGAGCAGGCTGGCGCGCACGATGGAACGCGGCGAGGCGTCCGGCAGCAGCTTCTGCAGCTCGGCCTTGGAGACCAGCACGTCGACCACCGCCGACATCAGGAAGCCGAGAATCAGCCCCCACAGAATTTCCCAGCCCATCGCCGCGGCGGTGTACAGGGCGTGACCCAAGGCTTGCAGTAGCATCACGTGCGGTCCTCCGGATTGTCGTCAATGCGCATGTCGGTGGTGGATGTCCGGATAGTGGCGGTGGGCGTGCGTCACAGCCTCATGGGTGTGTTCGTGACTGTGCGGTTCGCGTCCGTCCCAGCCGTCCGGGTGCGCGTGCCGGTGATGTTCGTCGTGCACATGAGAGTGCGTGTGCGTCAGCGGCTCGTGCGTGTGTTGGTGCACGTGGCGTTCGGTCAGGTGCAGCCAGACACCGAGCGCCATCAATCCACCGGCCCACCAGAACGACGGTGGCGTTGATTCATGCAGGACGAGGATGGCCAGCGCCGCACCGATGAACGGCGCGGTGGAAAAGTAGGCGCCGGTGCGCGCTGCGCCGAGGCGGCGCAGCGCCAGCACGAACAGCGCCAGGCTCACGCCGTAGCCGAATAGTCCCACCAGCAACGCGGCGCCGAGTGCCGGTGCCGCCGGCAAAGATGCGGCCAGAACCAGCGCCAGCCCTGTGTTGATGGAGCCGGCGACCAGGCCTTTGGCGCCGGCGATGAACAACGCATCGCCGCCTGACACTTTGCGCGTCAGATTGTTGTCGAGTGCCCAACACAGGCAGGCCCCGGCTATGGCGAGCGCTCCCAGCGCATCGCCGCGAGTAGAACCGCCTGCCGTCGGCCAGGACAGCAGCGCCGCACCGGCGACGATGGCGCCCATGCCGAGCACGATGCGGGCTCCGGCATTCTCGCGGAACACACACCACGCGATCGCCGCGGTGAATACCGCTTCCAAGTTCAGCAGCAGCGAGGCGGAAGCCGCCGACGTGTACAACAGGCCAAACATCAGCAATACCGGCCCCAGCACGCCGCCGAAACCGATCGCTGCAGCCAGCCAGGGTGCGTCGCGCCGGTCGAGAGCAGTGCCGCGCCAGCCGCGGTCGCGGACTAGACGCGCCAGTGTCAGGCCGACTCCGCTGCCGAGGTACAGCAGGCCGGCGAGCAGCAGCGGAGATGTATCGCCTAATAGTGCTTTAGCCAGCGGTGTGCTGGCGCCGAACAGCAGCGCGGCGGCCAGCGCCGCGAACACGCCGCTGCGCGCGCTTTGCGGCGCTGGCAGCGTGAGCATTCCGGTCAACTCGAAGTCGATGGTGCCGGGGCTGTGGAGGAGGGTACGGGGTGGATCGCGTCTTCGTCTGCAGCGCCGGTGTGCCCGTGTCCGCCGTGCATCGATTCCATTTCCTGATCCGGTGGCGCTGCCGCAACCATCGCCTTGTATTGTTCTGGGGTCAGGGTCGGCAATTTTTGCAGAAAGGCGACCATGCTCCAGATCGTGGCGTCGTCGTGGGTCTTACCCCAGGCCGGCATGGCGCTCATCTTGATGCCGTGCTTGATCACCCAGAATGCTTCCCGCGGATCGACCTGCACCTTGGACAGGTTCGGCGGTTTCGGGTACAGGCCGGGCCGAATTTCCGAGTCTTTCATGCCCGGAGCGAGATGACAGCCGGTACACATCGCTGCGTATTGCCCGGCTCCTTTGAGGACGACTTTTGGATCGCCGAGGTCGGCGGGCACGTAAATACCCTGCGCGTGAACCTCGATGGAGCGCTCGCGTAGCGTGCTCATCAGCCAGTAGACAAGGGGAGTATGCGGCACGTCGGCGCCGATGTTGTAAGCGCCGGAGTATACGTACACGCCCAGGCCCACGACCGCGATGATCAGCAGCACCAACAGTGTTTTGATCGTTTTCATTGGTGATTCTCCCAGTTACCACCATACCCGAATGCCGGCGACAAAGCGTAAGTCCTCCACCGCAGCGCCCTCGGCGCGCGCGAACGTGGCGGCCTGCCCGTATTTTTTCTCATACGTGACACCGATGTAGGGCGCGAACTGCCGGCGCATCTCATTGCGCAGGCGCAAGCCCGAATCGATATCCGACAGACCGGCACCGAGGCCGTGGCGCGGCAGTCGGGTCGCTTGCTGCTGGGCCAGCGCGGTCAGCGGCAGCGTTGCGGCAAACGCCGCGATGGCGAGTTTCCGGTTCATGGTAGCCATCACGCCACCTCCGCGGTGGTGAACATCCCCGCTTCCATGTGGTAGAGCAGGTGGCAGTGATAGGCCCAGCGGCCGCGCTCGCCGGCGGTCAGGTAGTAGTGCAGCTTTTCGCCGGGCTTGACGCTGACCGTGTGCTTGAGCGGCCGCCGCCGGTGATCGGCGGTGGTGTCCAGCTCGTTGAACATGCCGTGCAGGTGGATCGGGTGTTCCATCATGGTGTCGTGGACCAGGGTCACCCAGATGCGCTGGCGGTAAGGCAAACGCACCGGCTGGCTCTGGTCGTAGGTCAGGCCGTTGAAGGCGAAGTTGTAGCGGTCCATGTTGCCGGTTAAGTGCAGCAGCACCTCGGTGTCGGGGATCGAGCAGGCGTTTTTAGGAGTCGATCGGTGGTTTGAGCAGTTCCTGCAGGTGGGCGGCCGCCGGTCGAGCGCTTGTCGGCAGCGGCCAGATGTGCGCCGGGTCTGGCACGGCGAGCACCGGCGATCCAGCACCCAGGGCCAACAGCCCGCAGGGTCCGCCGCAGTTCCACGGGCCCTGGCAGCAGCAACCGTCGGCGTGGCTGCCGCCCAAGTGCAGGGCCGCCGGTTGCACCGCTTCGACCCGGTCGGCGATCGGGCGTTGCGCGGCGTATGGCGCTGCGGCGGTTCCGTGGCAGCGCTGACTCGACAGCGTTCCCGGTCGGGCCGTCGCCGGCGCCATCGTCGCGAACAGCGGCTGCCCCGTCTGTAACAGCACGGCGGCCACAGCGAGCAGCAGGCCGGGACGGCGATTCATCGAGTCAGTTTAGATTGAGCGGTGCTCTCGGATCCAATCGCGACCAGGTGCAGGCGCAGTGCGTGGCTCGCTACCGAGAACGACGACCGGCTGATCGCCAACGGCGTGATCCTCGAACGCAGCGCGATCCCCGGCGGCGGGTGCAACGCGACAGGAGTCGGTCACTCCCCGGGAGCGGTACAGCGGATGTTCGAAGCCGGAGCCGGAACAATCATGGGGTGGCTTGCCGATCGTGCCGGGTCGATCGGAACGGTAATTCGAAGGCCGGCCGGCGCTATACTCGGGTTGATGATCGGACGCGTTGCTCACAGGCTGGGGGCGCTGGCCGGCGGACCGGCCATCTGGCGCCTGGCTGCTTTTGCCGGCGTGCTCGCAGTGATGGCCGTGTGGGAGGCGCGTGCGCCGCGACGGCTGCGCGCGGCCACGCGCTGGCGGCGGTGGCCGGGCAATCTGGCGGTGGTTGCGATCGGCAGCGGCTTGATCGCCGCGGTGTTTCCGATTTCGGCGGTGCTGTTTGCCGCCGGGGTTCGAATGCAGGGCTGGGGGCTTTTGGCGCTGATGCTGGGGCTGCCGGCGTGGCTGCGGGGGCTGATCGGCTTTGTGCTGCTGGATCTGACCATCTACCTGCAGCACGTATTCATGCACGCCGCACCCGTGCTCTGGCGGCTGCACCGGATGCACCATACCGACCTGGATTTCGATACCACCACCGGGGTGCGTTTCCACCCGCTGGAATTGCTGCTGTCGATGGCCGTCAAATTCACGGCGATCGCCGCCATCGGTCCGTCTCCGGCCGTGGTGTTTCTGTTCGAGGTGATATTGAACGCGACCTCATTGTTCAATCACGGCAACGTGCGCATGCCCCGAGGTTTGGATCGATTGCTGCGGCTAGCGATCGTCACGCCGGACATGCACCGGGTGCATCACTCGATCCTGCCCAACGAGACCAACAGCAATTACGGTTTTAATTTCTCGTTCTGGGACCGACTGTTCGGCACCTATCGGCCGCAGCCGATCGCCAGTCATACCGGCATGACGATCGGCATCGAGCAGTTCCGCGATCCCGGCGAGCTGCGGCTGGATCGACTGTTGACGCAGCCGTTTCGAGGCGATCTCGGCCGCTATCCGATCAACCGGCGCTGATCAGCCTTTTTCTGACGCCTGGCGTCCGGCGTAATCTCGGGCGAACTGCATCGCGACCCGGCCGGAGCGCGAACCGCGTCCGAGGGCCCAGCGCAGTGCCGCCTGCTGCGTCGCCTGATCCCAACGCGTCGCGCCCAAAATCCGAAGGTGCAAGCGCACCGCCTCGAGGTATTGCTGCTGGTCGAACGGCGGAAACGACAGCCACAGACCGAAGCGCTCGGACAGTGAGACCTTTTCCTCGGCGGATTCCCCCGGATGCAGTTCGCCGTCGACCATCCGGTATTCGTCGTTTTCCCGCTGATATTCGGGGACCAGGTGTCGACGATTGCCGGTGGCGCAGATCAACACGTTGCTCGGCGGCTCTTCGATTCCCCCATCGAGGGCGGTTTTCAGCGCGACCAGCGCCGGATCAGCGGCGGCGACCGAGAAATCGTCCACGTACAGCAAAAAGCGCTCCGGCCTGGTTCGAAGTGGGGCGACGATCTCCGGCAGATCCACCAGATCGTGCGGATGGACCTCCACCAATCGCAAGCCGCGATCGCCGAAGGTGGTCAGCATGGCCTTGACCAGCGAGGATTTGCCGGTGCCGCGGGCGCCGGTCAGAAGCGCGTGATTGGCCGGCCGGCCGGTGACAAACTGCGCGGTGTTCTGCAGCAGCGCCTGCTTCTGCCGCTCGATGCCGAGCAGCGCGTCCAGCGCCGTCCGCTGCGGGTAGGCGATCGGCTGCAGGGCGCCATTGCGCCAGCGATAAGCCAGGTCGTCGTTGTGGTCATCGCTTTCCGCGATCATCAGGAGTGCCTCTTGTATTTGAAAGGCTAGGCGGCGCGCGTCGCAGCGCGCCACTTCCGTGCACCCGCCGCGGCGGCGACCGCGTATACGCATCGCCGCATGGCTTTGAGGTCGATGCAGAAAGTCTCATGCCGGCGGTGGTGCGACAAGCCGGCGCAGCGCGGCGAGAACCTGGTCGTCGCCGAGCGTCTCGGCGGCCTCGCCGATCTGCACCTCGCCGAAGCAGCCGTCCGCCGCCGGTCGCAGCCACGGAAACAGTTGCACGCCGGTCCGGCTCTCGACTTCGCGCAGCCGCGGCTCGAGCAGGGTCGTGGCCGCAGGAAACCGGACCTGGAAACCGTTGGTGTGCGGCGGATCGGGGATCACCCGCAGGCCTTCGATGCGTCCGATGGCCGTCGCCAGGCGCCGCGCCCGCGCGACGTAGCCGGACATTTTCGGCAGGTGGCGGGTGAGGCCGGCGCCGGCGGCGACCACGTACGGCGCGATGGCATACGGATACGCACCGTGGCGCGTCAGCCACGGCCGGACCGCGGCGATGAACGTTTCCGCTCCGGCCAGCGCGCCGCCGCCGAGTCCGCCGAGACCCTTGTAGAACGACACGTACAACGAATCGGCGAGCGCGGCGATCTCAGCCAGCGGCCGGCCGTAATGGGGTTGGGATTCCCACAGCCGGGCGCCGTCGAAATGCAGCGGCAGGGCGCGGCCGCGCGCCCAGGCGCTGATCGCCTGCAGTTGGTTCCAGTTCGACAGCTTGAAGCCGGCGCGACGCAACGGCAGTTCCACGGCGACGGCGCCGAGCGCTTCGTGCACCGCGTCCAGATCGGCTGCGGAAAACGGCTGATCGCCTGCGCCGACCGGCAGCAGTCGCAGCCGGTGCAGGTGCTGCAGCGCGAGATCCTCGTCTTCGACCAGATGGCAGCGCGGATGCACGGCGACCGCGGCGACGCGGCGTCGGTCGCACCAGACGCGCAGCGCCGCCTGCTGCGCGATGACGCCCTTGGGCACAAACACCGCCGCCGGCTTGCCCAGCAGCGCGGCGACCTCGGCCTCGAATGCCTGCACCTCGGCGCCCTGGCCGTAGACATCGAGCGGGCGGTCCGCAGCGTGCTCGGCAAGCCAGGCGAACCACTGCCGCTGCGTGCGCGGCGGATGGCCGGACAGGGATGTCACGCCGTCTTCCGGCTGCCGATCAGGATTGCGGCGGTGCCCAGCAGCACGCCGGGCACCATCGCGTACAGTCCCCAGTGTAGCCAGCGGTCGTCGAGATAATGCCAGACGATCACGGTGGCGCCGCCGGCGACGATCGCCGCCAGCACGCCGGCGCGCGTGGTCCGCGGCCAGTACAAGGAGGCGACGATGGCCGGGCCGAACGCCGCACCGAAGCCGGCCCAGGCCCAGGCCACCAGGTTCAGCACGTTCTGATGCGAGGACAGGGCCAGCACGATGGCCAGCGCGGCGATCGCCAGTACCGCCAGCCGTCCGGTCCACAGCAGTTCCCTCCGGCCGGCGCCAGGCCGCAGCAGGCCGCGGTAGAAATCCTGCGCCGCCGCGCTGCCGGCCACCAGCAATTGCGCCGAGGCGGTGCTCATGATCGCCGCCAGGATCGCCGCCAGACAGACACCGGCGATGAAGGCCGGGAAGTCGCGCACGGCCAGGAACATAAACACTTTTTCGCGGTCGCCGCCCACCAGCGGCGTGGTCAGGTTGACGGCACCGGCCAGGCCGACCACGATCGCCGCCACCAGCACGCTCACCACCCAGATCATCGCGATACGCCGTGCCGCGCGCATCTCGCTGGCGGAGCGGATCGCCATGAAGCGCGCCAGGATGTGCGGCTGACCGGGATAGCCCAAACCCCAGGCCAGAAGCGAGACCACGCCGACGGTGCCGGCCGCGCCCGCCGCAACCGAGAACGGATCCAGCAGGTCGGCGTGGCGACCGGCCAGCGTCGCCATCATTCCCGCCGGGCCGCCGGCGTGGGCGATGCCGACCAACGCCACGATCACCAGTGCGACGAACATCAAGCTGCCTTGTAGGACGTCCGACCAACTCACGGCCAAAAACCCGCCGAAGAAGGTATAAGCCAGCATCGCCAGACTGCCGGCCAGCACCGCCTCGCGGTACGGCAGAGCGAACAGTACCTGAAACAGCTTGCCGGCGGCGACGAACCCGGAAGCGGAGTAGAACGTGAAAAAGATCAGAATAAAAGCGGCGGTCAGCAGCCGCAGCGTCGGCGTACGCGCCGGGAAACGGCGTTCAAAGTAGTCGGGCAGGGTCAGTGCGTCGTCGAGCTTTTGCGTGGCTTCGCGCAGCGGCGCGGCGACATAACGCCAGTTGAGGTAAGTGCCGATGGCCAGACCCAGGGCCATCCAGCCGGAAGCGATGCCGGCGGCGTAGGCCAGCCCCGGCAAGCCCATCAGCAGCCAGCCGCTCATGTCGGTGGCCTGTGCCGACAGCGCGGTAACCCACGGATTCAGCGAGCGGCCGCCGAGGATGTAATCGCCGAGGCTGCGGGTACGCGCCCAGGCGACGAAGCCGAGCACCAGACAGATCAGCAGATATAGACCGAAGGCGAGCAGAATCGGCCCGCGGTGGGCTGTGAAGACGTCGATCATGGCCCGGCATGGTAGCGGCCCGGCGGGCTGCGGCGCCAATGTCCGGCCGCGGACGTTACCGGCGACCTCGGTGCAAGGCGGCACGCCGGCGTGCGGCGGGATCGGCTCGCTAGCGGAGGCGATCCCCTGCAGGTGGCTCGGTCGCGGCGGTCAAAGCGCCGGCCGGCTTCCGCTGGCGCAGCAGGATCCGTCCCGACAAGGCGTCGGGTCGATCCATACAGCGGTTCCCCCCTCGCGCCTTGGCCGCATACATCGCCGCATCGGCGCGTTCGATCAGGACGCCGAGACTTTCGCCGGCATGCAGTTGCGCCAGGCCGACGCTCAAGCTCAGGCGCTGCCCGGACGGATCGACAGGAATTTCCAGGCGGTCCACGCGGTTGCGCAGGCGCTCAGCGACGCGCAGGGCTTTTTCGCCATCGGTGTTGTTCAGCAGCGCCGCGAACTCATCGCCGCCGAGGCGGGCGACCAGATCGTCCGGTCGCAGCTCGGTGGAAATGGCCTCGGCAATTGCATTCAGGGCGCGGTCGCCGGCGGCATGACCCATGACGTCGTTGAGCGTCTTGAAGCGGTCCAGGTCGATGAACAGCAGCGTCTGCGGCCGAGATCCGGTACGGTCGATGCGGGCCTGCGCCATCTCGATCCAGGCGCGCCGGTTGAGAATTCCGGTCAGCGGATCGCGATCCGCCAGCGCGCGGGCCACGGCGTGCTCGCGGCGTATGGTCAGCGCGCGGTCGGCCAGCCCCAGCGACAACACGATCGCTTCCAGTGCGCCGGCCGGCAGCATCGCGGCGTTGAGCCAGATCAAACCGGGCAGAACGCCGGACACCTGGGCGCTGCTGAGCGCCGTCAGCGTCAACAGCGGAAACCAGCCGAGCAGGAAGAAGACCGCCGATCGCGAGCCGTGCAGCAGCGCGATGAACGCGCCCAGCAGCGCCATGCCGGCACCGACGGCGATCAACGGGTTGAGCGTATTCTGCGCCACCTGCCGCAGTTCCGGCTGATCGCTGAACCGCAGTGCGGTCAACGCCAGCAGGGTGACGGTCAACGCCAGCAGCAGTATCCGCATCCGCGGCGCGTGTCGTTCCAGCGCACAGAAGCGGAGCATGAACATCACCGCGCACGCCACCGAAATCGCGGTCGCCATGACGCCTATGCGCAGCGCCGTTTCCGGTGTCATGCCCCATTGCAGCGGATGGAACAGAAAACCGGTCTGTATGGCCTGGATCAGTGCGTAGGTCGTCACGTAGCCGGCGTACCAGCCGAAGGTGACGTCGCGCAGCATCAAGCCGAAGCACAGCGCCATCAGCGCCATCGCCAGCATCACGCCGAAGCCGGCGCTGGCGGTCAGCGTCCACAATAGATCCATGCGTTTGAAGACCTGCAGGCTTTGCAGACGGAACGCCACCGGCACGTTGATCGTGGTGGCCGGTTCGAACCTGACCAGCAGCGGCGCCGCGGCTGACCAGTGCGCGGGGATCTCGAGCGCCAGGCAGCCGAAGCCGACAGATGCGGATTGCGCGTCGGTGATGTCGGCCGAGGCCACTGGGCCGTCGGCGCCGTACAGCACCACCCGGCCGAGCGGCGGCGACGGAATGCTCAACACCCGCGCGCCGGACAGCCCCGGCGCCTGCGGCCACAGCACCAACCAGGCGCCGTAGGGATTGCGGACGAACTGATGCAGTTGCGCCGGGTCGAACGGCTGCAGCTGGCCGTGCGCCGCTTCGGCCAGCACCTGCGCCGGCGTGTCGCCGGGTTGCCCCGGACGCCACGCGCCGGTCAGCGGCCAGTCATCGGCGCCGGCCGCGAGTGCCGACGAGCACAGGGAAAACAGCAGTAGCGCCAGCCATCGGTGGCTCGCCTGGCGGGCTTCCGGCACCCCCCGGTGCCTCCCGCCTCGAGTCGAATTCATTTCGCTCTCCCCGAATCGCCGGTCGTGACACCACGGCTGCGGCGAATCGATTCCTTGGCGTCGATTGTGCGCGGCGCCGCCGGGCTTGTCTGCGCCCGGTTGTAGATGATTTAACTCATGTCTTTGTGGGTATTTTCACCTAATTTGACGACTGCGATAGCGATCCCGGCGATTGCCACGAGGCCGTGGCAGGGCGCTCAGTCAAATCCGCCGCCGGGGGTTGGCCGTGACGGCGGGCGGCGTTACAGCGCCGCAGTCAACTTGCCGAGGCGCTCGGTGAGGCTGGCGTTTTCACGGTAATCCACCGGGCAGTCGATGATGGTGACGGTGTCCAGCGCCAGCGCTTCGCGCAGCGCCGGCAGCAACTGGCCGGCGGCGGTGATGCGGACGCCGCGGCAGCCGTAACTCTCAGCCTGCGAGATGAAATCAGGGTTGGTGAAAGCGATGTGGGCCGGGCGGCCGGTCTCCAGCTGCTGCTTCCAGTGGATCAGGCCGTACTCGCCGTCGGTCCAGATCAGCACCACGAAAGCGATTTTCTCGCGCATCGCCGTCTCCAGTTCCTGCGAGTTCATCAGAAAGCTGCCATCGCCCATCGTCGCCAGCACCCGGCGTTGTGGCGCGGCAAGCTTGGCGCCGAGCGCGCCGGGCAGGCTGAAGCCCATCGTCGCCAGGCCGTTGGAGATCAGGCAGGTGTTCGGCGCGTAGCACGGGTACAGCCGCGCCATCCACATCTTCAGCGCGCCGGTGTCGCACAGCACGATGTCTTCGCGGCCCATCGCCGCGCGGATGTCGGCGACGATGCGCTGCGGTTTCAGTGGAAAGGCGCCGTCACCGGCGCCGCGCACGAGTTCGTTGCGCAGCAGGTGCTTGGCGCGCTCGATGGCGTTGCGGTCGGCGGTTGGACAACGCGGCGCAGCCGCCGCCAGTGCATCCAGACTGGCGGCGATGCCACCCTGGATGCCGACCGCGAGCTGGTAGTTGGCGTCGACTTCCGCCGGCGTGCGGTGGATGTGAATGATGGTTTTATCGGCGCGAGGATTCCAGCGCGTCGGCGCGTACTCGATCAGGTCGTAGCCGACGGCGATCACGAGGTCCGCGGCGTCGAAGCCGAAATTGACGTAGTCGTGCTGCATGAAGCCGACCGTTCCCAAGGCGTTGGCGTGGTCGTCGGGGAAGCATCCTTTGCCGGCGAAGGTGGTGGCCACCGGCAGATCCAGCGCTTCGGCAAACCGGCGCAGCGCGCCGCTCGCGCTGTCGCGCGCCACGCCGGGTCCAGCCAGCACTATCGGATATTTGCACCGGCCCAGCAGCGCCGCCGCGCGCTTGATCTGCCCTGGTGAAGGATCGGTATCGTGCGGCTGATTGATCGCCAGCGGCCGGTCGTCGACCGGCGCCACCGCGATGTCCTCGGGCAGCACCACCGCGGTGGCGCCGGGGCGCTCGCTCTGCGCCAGCTTGAACGCCTTGCGCGTAATTTCGGCGACAGCCTCGGGCACCGATACCGTGCCTACCCACTTGGTGATCGGCCGGAACAACGCTTCCAGATCCACCACCTGGTGCGATTCCTTGAAGCTGCGGTCGAGACCGGCCTGGGCGACCAGCGCCACCAGCGGATGGCTGTCGAGCTGCGCGTCGGCGGTGCCGAGACAGAGATTGATGGCGCCGGGACCGAGTGTGGCGAGACACACCCCGGCGCGGCCGCTGAGCTTGCCGTAGATGTCGGCCATGAACGACGCGCCTTGTTCGTGGCGCGTCAGGATGAAACGGATGCCGGAGTCGAGCAGTGCATCGACCAGATGTACGTTCTCCTCGCCGGGAATACCGAAGACGTACTCGACGCCCTCGGCCTCGATGCAGGCGACCAGCAGTTGCGCGACGTTATGGGTCTGTGGTGCGGCCATCGGCGGCGTCTCCTACGTGGTGATCGGTTCAACGCACACCCTAAGCCAGCGGCGCCGCGGCCGCTATCTGGCCCGGCCGCAGGCCGGGGCGAGGCCGGCCGCCGTGCGCGTCGCCCGCGGGCTCGGCAGCGCCACCGCCGACAGCACGTCGATGGCGTCGGCTACAGCACCTGGCCGAGCATCAGCACGGCATTACCGCCGCCGAATCCAGGGCACGGATGCCGTGCCACCAAAGCCGCCAGCGGCACGTCGAGCGGATCGTCGGTAGCGCCGTCGTTCAGAAAGCGCAGCCCGCTCGGGCCGGCCAGACGCGGGCAGTCGGGAGGACCGGCGTGGTTCACCCGTGCCGCCCGGTGACGCGCGCACATCAGGCCAGTTTCTTGTGCCGTGCGCGCCGGTTGACGCCGGGCTCGCCGCCGGTGCGGCGCCGGAAATCCTCCTCGTACTCCTGATAGTTGCCCTCGTGGAAGAC
Source organism: Gammaproteobacteria bacterium (assembly GCA_028871525.1). Classification (GTDB taxonomy): domain Bacteria; phylum Pseudomonadota; class Gammaproteobacteria; order Nevskiales; family Nevskiaceae; genus SCRT01. The sequence continues at coordinate 35,070 of JAGWMX010000002.1, read as the reverse complement.
GATTTCGCCCGAGTCCTCGAACGCCAGGATGTGAGTGGCGATGCGGTCCAGGAACCAGCGATCGTGCGAAATCACCAGCGCACAGCCGGCGAAGTCCAGCAGCGCTTCTTCCAGCGCGCGCAAGGTTTCGATGTCCAGATCGTTGGTCGGCTCGTCGAGCAGCAGCACGTTGCCGCCGCCGAGCAACAGCTTGGCCAGGTGCACGCGATTGCGCTCGCCGCCGGACAGATCCCTGATGCGTTTCTGCTGGGTCTCGCCCTTGAAATTGAAGCGGCCGAGATAAGCGCGGCTGGGCATCTCGAAGCTGCCGGCGCGGATGATGTCCAGACCGCCGCTGATCTCCTGCCACACGGTCTTGCCGCCGTCCAGCGCGTCGCGGCTCTGGTCGACATAGGCGAACTTCACTGTGTCGCCGATCCGCAATGTGCCGCCGTCCGGTTTCTCGTCGCCGATCAGCATGCGGAACAATGTGGTTTTGCCGCGGCCGTTGGCGCCGATGATGCCGACGATGGCGCCGCGCGGCACGCGGAAGCTCAGATTGTCGTACAGCAAACGGCCGCCGTAGCCTTTCTTGAGGTCGTCGGCCTCGATCACCAGTTCGCCGAGCCGCGGACCGGGCGGGATATACAGTTCCCGGGTTTCGGCGCGCTTCTGGAATTCCTGGCTGGCCAGCGCCTCGTAGGCCTTGACGCGCGCCTTGGATTTGGCCTGCCGGCCCTTGGGGTTCTTGCGCACCCACTCCAGCTCTTCCTTCATCGCCCGGATGTGCGCGTCCTCGGATTTCTGCTCCTGCTCGAGGCGCTTTTCCTTCTGCTCCAGCCAGGACGAGTAGTTGCCCGGCCAGGGGATGCCGTGGCCGCGGTCCAGCTCCAGGATCCAGCCGGCGACGTTGTCGAGGAAGTAGCGGTCGTGGGTGACGGCGACGACGGTGCCGGGAAAATCGTGCAGATACTTTTCCAGCCAGGCCACCGACTCGGCGTCGAGATGGTTGGTCGGCTCGTCGAGCAGCAGCATGTCCGGCTTGGACAGCAGCAGCCGGCACAGCGCCACCCGCCGGCGCTCGCCGCCGGACAGCTGCTCGATCCGCGCATCCCAGGACGGCAGGCTCAAGGCTTCGGCCGCCTTGTCGAGCATCACCTCGAGGTTGTGCGCATCGGCGGCAGCGATCTTCGCCTCCAGCGCCTGCTGTTTCGCCGACAGCTTGTCGAAGTCGGCATCGGGCTCGGCGTAGGCGGCGTACACTTGTTCCAGCTCGGCCTGGACCGCTTTGATTTCGGCCAACGCTTCCTCAACGTTACCGCGCACGTTCTTGGTCGGATCGAGCTGCGGCTCCTGCGGCAGGTAACCTATCTTGATGCCGGGCTGCGGCCGCGCCTCGCCGTGATAATCCTGGTCGATGCCGCCCATGATGCGCAGCAGCGTCGACTTGCCGGCGCCGTTGTAACCCAGCACGCCGATCTTGGCGCCGGGAAAGAAAGACAGGGAGATGTCGCGAAGAATCTCCTTCCTCGGCGGGACGGTCTTGCCGACCCGGTTCATGGTGTAAACGTATTGGCTCATCGCGGTGCCGATTGGGAAGAACGGATGGGTGCGCGCGGGGAACGCGGCGGGCGCGCATTATCGACGACCGGCGCCGGGCTTGTCATGACGAGGTGCCGGGCCTCGGCGCATACGCCATGCAAGCGCTGGATTTATTTGCCTGACGCATGGTCAAACGCCGCATTGCCTGGGCCAGGGGGCTGAACCGATATCCATATGTTTCAGCGGCTGATCCCGCCGGCGCTGTCGGCGGCGGTCGAGTCGTTTTATGCTTAGCATCTCGACGCACGTGGCCGGACACCGATCGGTTGCGTGTGCACATGGTGGATGTGCACAGTTCCAGGGCGTTTCGGGCTGTGAGACCAGGGCTGGGGCCAAGGCATGAAGATCGCGATCTACGGCGCGCAGGCGAAACGGCACCGCAGGCGTAATGCGAAGTGGTGGACAAGTGCGCGACCGGCAGGTTACGGCGCGCATTGGCGCCACAGCCCGAAATCAGCCGGCGGCGGGCACTTCAGCAGATCTGCCGGCGGTCTCGCTGCTTGTCTCCGCTGCGATCGCGCCCGCCCGCCCGCGCGCCGGCCGTGGTGCACGAACAGGTTGCGGCCGTCCAACATCAGCAGTCAGCGCCGTTCAAAGTGGTATCATTACAAGAGGCGGCGTTGGGAATTGGTCAGGGAATCAGTCTGTTTCGGCGTGGGTTCTAACACAAATTTGCAAAGAGAAAGGTTAGATGACCCAAATTACGCCCACCTGCAGCGGGATTAGAGCCGACGTGACTCCGCGGTTCACCACGTTGACGCAGGCGCTCGATTTTGCCGCCCTGGGGCGCACCGGGCTCAATTTCTATTCCGGCCGCGGCGAGCTGGTGGAAGCGGTGAGCTACCGCCAGTTGCGCGATCAGGCGCGGAATTGGGCGCAGCGTCTGTTGGCCGCGGGCTTGACTCCCGGACAACGGGTTGGCCTGGTGGCCGAAACGGACGGCGACTTTGCGCGCGCATTCTTCGCCTGCCAGTACGCCGGTTTGGTGCCGGCGCCGTTGCCGCTACCCGCTGCCTTGGGCGGACGCAAGCACTACCTGGAGCATCTGCAGCGCATGGTTCTGGCAGCCGACGCAGCCGCCGTGCTGGGGCCGGCGTCACTGGACGCGTGGGTGCAGGAGGCATGCGCCGGTCTGAAACTCGTCTTCGTCGGTGTGCCGGCGCATCTGCCGCAGGCGCCGAAGGTGCCGACGGCGTTGCCGGAGCCGGCCGCCGACCGGTTGGCATACCTGCAGTTTTCCTCCGGCAGCACCCGCTTCCCGCGGGCCATCGCGGTGACCCATCGTGCGGTGATTGCCAATACCGGCAACATCATCACTAACGGACTGCGCGCGGGAGCCGACGATCGCTGCCTGAGCTGGCTGCCGATGTACCACGACATGGGTCTGGTCGGTTTCCTGTTGACGCCGATCACCCGTCAGATGTCTGTGGATCTTCTGCCCGCGCGCGATTTCGCCCGCTGGCCGCTGCTGTGGTTGGAGCTGATTTCGCGCAACCGCGCGACGCTGGCCTACAGTCCGTCGTTCGGCTACGAGCTGTGCGTGCGCCGGGCCGAGCGCGGCCTGCCGCCGGGGCTGGATCTGTCGAGCTGGCGGGTTGCAGGCATAGGCGGCGACATGATCCGGCCGCATCTGCTGAAGCAATTCTCGGAAACTTTCGCTGCCTGCGGTTTCCGGCGTACCGCTTTCGTCGCAAGCTATGGCATGGCGGAAGCCTCGCTGGCGCTGGCATTCGCGCCGCTCGACGCCGGTCTGCGGATTGATCGTGTCGACACCGAGCGGCTCGAGCGGGAGCATGTCGCTTACCCGCCGGAAGACGGCGCCACCGGCCGCGTCCGCGAATTCGTGCACTGCGGCCCAATTCTCCCGAGCCACGAGGTGGAAGTGCGCGACGACAGCGGCCGGGCGCTGCCGGAGCGTCGAGTCGGCGTGCTGCATGTTCGTGGCCCGAGCCTGATGCGGGAATATTTTGGCGAACCGGAAGAGACCGCGCGGGTGCTGTCGTCCGACGGCTGGTTGAATACCGGCGATCTTGGTTATCTGCACGATGGCGAGATCGTCATCACCGGGCGCGCAAAAGATCTGATCATGCTCAACGGTCGCAATATCTGGCCGCAGGATCTTGAATGGACTGCCGAAACGGAGATCGAGGCACTGCGCAGAGGGGGTATCGCGGCGTTCTCGGTCGAGGGTCACTCGGCCGACGAAGTCGTAGTGCTGTTCGAATGCCGCAGCAGCGATCCGGGCGCGCGCGAGGCACTGCGGGAGGCGGTGGGCGGCGTGCTGCGTTCCCGTCATGGTGTCGTCGCGCGCGTGGTTCCGGTACCGCCGCGAACCTTGCCGCAGACCTCCTCCGGCAAACTCAGCCGTTCCAAGGCCAAACAGCTCTATCTCCGGGGCGCGTTCGACGATTGTGATGTCGCTGTCTCGGTCTGACGCGAAACCATTGGCGGCGGTCACCGGAGCCACCGGCTTTATCGGCCGCCACGTCGTCGCTGCGCTGCTCGAAGCCGGCTATCGCGTGCGTGCGCTGGTGCGCAGCGAACCTGCCGATCCCCGCTGGCAGGAGCTGCGCCTCGAAATGGTGCCGGGCGATCTCGGCGATCGCGCCGCACTGTCGCGGCTGGTCGACGGCGCGCAGGTGGTGATTCATCTGGCGGGGTTGATCAAGGCGCCGTCGCGCGCGCTCTTTTTCGCGGCCAACCGTGACGGTACCGGCGCGTTGGCCGCCGCCGTGCGCGAACACGCCGCGCATGCACATTTCCTGCTGATATCCAGCCTCGCCGCGCGACAGCCGCGGCTTTCCGACTACGCCGCCAGCAAACGTGCCGGCGAAGATCAGGCGCTGGCGATGCTCGGGCCCCAGGTCACGGTGCTGCGGCCGCCGGCGGTGTATGGTCCGGGCGATCGCGAGACATTGGTGTTTTTTCAGCTTGCGCGTCACCGCGTCGTTCCGATCCCGGCGCCGGCGTCGGCGCGCGCGGCGGCGATTCACGTTGGCGACCTGGCGCGGGCGATCGCGACGCTGGCCGGGACTTCGCCCAGCGGCATCGTGGCCGCTATCGCGGACGCGAGTGCGCAGGGCTATTCCTGGCGCGAGATCCTGCTGGCCGCTGCACGCGCGGTTGGCAACCCGGCGCCAAAGCTGGTGCGGTTGCCGGCGGCTGTGCTCAAAGGTATCGCTGCGGCGGGCGACGCCGCGTGCCGGTTCGGGAAAATCAATATGCTGACTTCGCAGAAACTCCGTGAGCTGCGCCATCCCGACTGGACGGTGTCCGAAGCCGAGCGGATAACACCGGCGGGTTGGCAGGCGCGCTACGATCTGGATTCCGGTTTCGCCGATGCGGTGGCCTGGTACCGCAAGGCGGGCTGGCTGCCGCCCGCGCCAACGTGCTGATTCTTGTGACAAGTGCGTGACAAACCGGTATCTTTTGCATCCTGGCTCGGTTTTTTAACCCTCTTTCAACCGCCAGGGATGTCCGAGTAGTCGCTTTTATCTCTTCTGAATATTATGGATACCCATGTCGAATCAGTTGGAACATATTCGCGCTCGTATCGTCAGTGGCCTGGCCGCCGCTTCTTCGCGCTCGATCGAAATCAACGGTGACACGCATATCGTGCGTGATCTGGAGATCGATTCGCTGGCGGTGATGAATTTCATTCTTGCGCTGGAAGAGGAATTCGATATTTCGATGCCGTTGGAGCGGATCGCCGAAGTCGAAACGGTTGACGATCTGGTGGCCACGGTCGCGGCGCTGACTCAGCAGGAGGCGCGGACATGAGTCTGCTGGATAAATTTGCGTCGGTGAAGCCGCAGCTCAAAGCACTGGCGGCGACCGGACGCAACCCGTTCGCGGTCACGTTCGACGAGATCCTGTCGGCCACCGAGGGGGTTCTGGATGGCCGTCCGACCATCCTGCTCGGAACCAACAACTATCTTGGCCTGACCTTTGATGCCGAATGTATCGAGGCTTCGCGGCAGGCGGCGCTGCACCATGGTACCGGCACCACCGGCTCGCGCGTGGCCAACGGCAATTATGCCGATCACCGCTCCCTTGAAGCCGATCTGGCCGCGTTTTTCGGTCGACGGCACGCGATGGTGTTCAGCACCGGCTATCAGGCCAATCTGGGCATGCTGTCGACGCTGGTCGGTCGCGGCGACCATCTGATTCTGGACGCCGACAGCCACGCCAGCATTTACGATGGTGCGCGTCTGGGCCAGGCGGAGGTGATCCGTTTTCGACACAACAGTCCGGAGGATCTGCGCAAGCGCCTGCGGCGCTTGGAAGGACGGCGGGGTGGCAAGCTGGTGGTGGTCGAAGGCATTTACTCGATGCGTGGCGATGTTGCGCCGCTGCAGGAGATCGCCGCCGTCGCGCGCCAGTACGGTGCTGATTTGATGATCGATGAGGCGCATTCGATGGGCGTGCTCGGCGAGCGCGGCCGCGGTCTGGCCGAAGCCGTCGGTGTCGAGGACCAGGTCGATTTCGTCGTCGGCACGTTCTCCAAGAGTCTCGGCAGTGTCGGCGGTTTCTGCGTCTCCAACGTCGACGATTTCGACTTGCTGCGTCTGGTGTGCCGGCCTTACATGTTCACGGCCTCGCTGCCGCCGGCGGTGATCGCCTCAACCCGCTGTGCGCTGTCGCGCCTGGCCGTGGACACCGGGTTACGTGCCCGGGTCGGCGCCAATGCGAAACGTCTTTATGACGGACTGAGCCGGTTGGGCTTCGACGTCGGGCCGAACGTCAGTCCGGTGGTCGCAGTGGCGTTGGAATCGCGCGAGGTCGCGGTGAGTTTCTGGAATGCGTTGCTGGACAGCGGCATATATGTGAATCTGGCGTTGCCGCCGGCAACGCCGTCAAACCACCCGCTGCTGCGCGCCAGCGTCAGCGCGGCGCACAGCGCCGAGCAGATCGACAGGGCGATCGAGGCGTTCGCGCGTATCGGCGGTGAGCTTGGTCTGGTGTGGCCGCAAATGCGTGCCGTGGCGGCAGGTTAAAACGCCCGTTGGCGGCAACATCAGGATGGGGGCGATGTCGGCTCGGCGAGCCGCAAATACGTGCCGCGTCGCGGCGCGCAGCGGCGACGGAAAATTCCGGACAAGCTGGCCCGGAAACCACATTGCCAATGTGACGTATCGCTCCGGCTCGGCTGTCCGTGAGGCGACGCCGGTCGGTGGGCAGTGGGGATCACGGTCGTTCCCGCCGGATGCTGGCCGGTGTGAGCCGGCAACGGTTCACTGCCAGCCATGCGTGCCGATTTTGGATGGGGATGGGATTGGAGCAACGATGCGGGCTGGGCGGCGTTCTGCCGCTGCCGGTTCCCGGCGTGATATGGAGAGCAGAGCCAAGTGACTGCTGAATCCGCGGCCATAGACATCGTGCCGGTGCGTACGCGCGCCGAGATGGATCGTTTCATCAAGTTGCCGATGCGCCTGCACGCGGACGATCCGCACTATGTGCCACCGCTGGTGCTGGAGCGCCGGGAAGCTTTTTCGCCCAGGAAGAATCCTTTTTTTCACCATGCCGAAGTGCAGTTCTGGCTGGCCTGTCGCGACGGTCGCGATGTCGGTCGCATCAGCGCCCAGATCGACCGGCTGGCCCGGAACCCGGCCGACGGACATTTCGGATTGATTGCGGCGGAGGATGATTCGAGTGTTTTTGCCGCGTTGTTGTCGGCTGCGGAGCAGTGGCTCAGGCAGCGCGGCCGTCGCCGTGTGTTGGGGCCGTTCAACCTGTCGATCAACGAAGAGACCGGCTTGCTGATCGACGGTTTCGGTTCGCCGCCGATGTTGCTGATGGGGCACGACAAAGCTTACGTCGGTCCGCGCGTGGAGGCGCAAGGCTACGCCAAGGCCAAGGACGTGATCGCCTATCTTTACGACATGGATCACGATCTGCCGCTGTCGGCGCGCACGCTAATCGACCGGCCCCGCCCCCCCGAGTTGACGGTCCGTCACCTCGACCTGCGCCGCTACAACGAAGAGATCGTCGCGATCACTTCCGTGTTCAATGACGCCTGGGCCGGCAACTGGGGTTTTGTGCCGCTGACCGACGCCGAGGTCAGCCACATGGCCAAATCGATGAAACCGCTGCTGGATCCGGAACTGGTGGCGATCGTCGAAATGCGGGGCGAACCGGTGGGTTTCGGCATCACGCTGCCGAATCTCAACGAGGCCATCGCCGATCTGAACGGCAGGTTGCTGCCGTTCAATTGGATTAAACTGCTGTGGCGGCTCAAGGTTCGCGGTACCAGAACCGCGCGCGTGCCGCTGATGGGCGTCAAGCGCAGCCTCGCCGGCGGTCTCGTCGGCAGTCTGGCGCCGTTCCTGATCATCGACGCGATGCGCAAGACCGCGAAAAAGCGCGGCATCCGCCAGGTCGAACTGTCCTGGATTCTGGAAGACAATCTGCCGATGCGGCGTATCAACGAGTCGCTGGGCGGGCTTCCCTACAAGACTTATCGCGTCTACGAAAAAACGCTTGCGTGAGCAATGCCACTCGCAGCGCCGATGTCGCTCGATTGCGTGTTCCGCGCCGCTGCTGAGATCGTTGCGCGGCTCATTGATCGACGCGTGGTCCGCTCTGCCGTCGGCACCGTCACCGTGGCTGCGCGTGACCCGGAGATGACCGTCCGCGCGCAAGGCGCCGCCTGCAGTTTTGAACGAACCCTTTGAATGAATTGACCAATTATCACCGCCCTGCAGGTGTTGGCAACGTGTTCGAGTTAGACTGTCAGGGCTTTTCGTCAAGGTGATAAAAGTATGTGCGGGTCGGCCAGTCGATTATTTCCAACGCTGACGTTCCTGCTGGCCAGTTTCCCGGCGCAGTCCGCAGTTTATCACTGCCAGCAGGATGGCCACGAACTATACAGCGATCGTCCCTGTTCGTCGCAGGCGCGGCCAGCGCAGCTGCCGCCGCTGCAGACGGTGCCGGCGGGGCCGGCGGAAAAGGGCATGGCCGAGGCTTGGGATCGCAACACGGCGAAGACCAAGGCGGCGCGCGATGACGCCGATCGCCGCTGGCTGATCGATTATCGCGCCCGCAAGGCGCGTGAGGCGGCGATCCGCAAGGGCCTGATGGAAGATCGGGTGGTCGTCGGCATGACGCCGGATCAGGTCGAGCGGGTGCTGCGCCAGACGCCCGATCAGGTCAGCGGCGATCCCCGGCATCCGAAGCGTTGGGTGTTTCACAACGGGCGTGCACGGAGCACCACGGTGACGTTCGAACGCGGACGGGTGTCGAAAGTCGTCTATCGCGGGCCGCGCGATGAATGACGCTGCCGGTTTCGCCATCGGCGCCGAAGAGGTGCGCGCCGCCGCGCGCACCATCGCCGGTCAGGTGCTACGCACGCCGTGTGCGCCTTCGCAGGTGCTGTCGAAGATCACCGGCACCGAGGTTTGGCTCAAGTTCGAGAACTTTCAGTTCACCGCGGCGTTCAAGGAGCGCGGCGCAGTCAACAAGCTGGTGCATTTGAGCCAAGCCGAGCGCGCGGCCGGCGTCGCGGCGGTCTCCGCCGGCAACCACGCGCAGGCGGTGGCGCATCACGCCACGCGCCTGGGCATCAAGAGCGCCATCGTGATGCCGAGAAACACGCCGTTCACCAAGGTCAAGAACACCCGTGAACTGGGCGGCGAGGTGATTCTGCACGGCGATAGCCTCGACGAATGCTTCGAATTCGCGGCGCGCGAACTGATCGAAGTTCGCGGTATGACCCTGGTGCATCCCTACGATGATCCGTTGGTGATGGCGGGCGCGGGTACGATCGCGTTGGAGATGCTGGCAGATGCGCCGCAGATCGATACGCTGGTGATCCCGATCGGCGGCGGGGGTTTGTTCGCCGGCAATGCGGTGGCGGCTCACGACCTGCGGCCGGATATACGTATCGTCGGCGTCGAGTCCGCCGGCTACTGCTCGGCTTATGCCGCGATCCGCGGCGATCCCGCTCTGGTGCGCGGCGGGCCGACCATCGCCGAGGGCATCGCGGTCAAGGGCGTCGGCAAGCTGACGCTGCCGATCATCCGCGCTCACGCCCACGAGTTGCTGCGGGTCGAGGAATCGCATATCGAGCGTGCGGTGGCGCTGTTGGCCAACGTCGAGAAGGTGGTGGCCGAGGGCGCCGGCGCGGCGGGTCTGGCGGCGTTGCTGGCCGATCCCGCCAAATTCGCCGGCCGTCACGTCGGGCTGATCGTTTGCGGCGGCAACATCGACCCACGGCTTCTGGCCAGTGTGCTGCTGCGGCAACTGGTCAACGAGTCGCGGCTGGTCAGCCTGTCGATCGAGATCGAGGATTCACCGGGTTTCCTGGCGCGGGTTGCGGGTTGCGTCGGCGATGCCGGCGGCAACATCGTGCAGGTCCACCATGAACGACTGGCGGCCGGCCGGCATGCCAAGAGCGCGACGTTGGAGATGCTGCTGGAGGCACAGGATCAGGCACATACTGAACAGATCATCGCCGCCCTGCAAGCCGCCGACTTCGTCGTCCGGCGCGTCCACGCCGGCCACGGCGAGTTCGAATAAAGCCCCGAGCAGCGTGGAGGGGCCCCGCGAAGCGGGGATCGTAGCGTCGCGAGCGGCCTTACAAATCGCACACCGAGCCAGGAGTGGTGAGCAGCCAGTGACCGTCTTATGGCTTCTGCGCCGGTGGTGAATCGGCGCGGACGTGTTCGATACGCGCGTCCAGACCGCCGTGTGCCAGCTCTACCGCGATGGCATCGCCACGCCGTAAGCCGCTGACTCCGCGCAGCAGCCTGCCTTCGGCGTCGCGCACCAGCGCGTAACCGCGGCCTAGCACTGCCTGAGGCGACAGCGAGCCGAGCAAGGCTTCGGCGCGCGCCAACCGCCCGCGTTGCTGCTGTAGCAGCAGGTGCAGCCGTGTGGCCAACATTGTTTGATGACGTTCTATAGACAGGCGGGTATGCGCCAGTTGTGCCGCCGGGCTGGCTGTTCGAAGCCGGCGTGCGGCGGCAAGCAGGCGTTCGCGGCAGTCCGCGGTTTTTCGACGGCCGCTCCGGCGCAACCGCAGTTCGAGTTCATCCAGGCGCTGGGCGCGCAACTGCAGCCGCCGGCGCGGATGCTGAGCCGATAGGCGAATCGACAGCCGCTGTATCCGTTCGGTCTGCACCGTCAGGTGCGTGCGCGAGCGCGCTTCCAGCCGGACTTGCAGTTGGTCGAGCCGCAACCGTAGTTCGGCGGCGTCGGGGGCGACCCGCTCGGCGGCTGCAGTCGGCGTGGCGGCGCGCAGGTCGGCGGCGAAATCGGCGATGGTGACGTCGATTTCATGGCCGATCCCGGTGACCACCGGGACGGCACAGGCGCGGATCGCACGCGCCACGTTCTCTTCGTTGAACGCCCGCAGGTCTTCCAGAGAACCGCCGCCCCGCACCAGCAGCACCAGCTCGGCCGGCGCGCGTTGCGGCAGTTCGATCAGCGCGCGACAGATCGCCGCCGTCGCCCTGACGCCCTGAACCGGCACCGGACACAGCGTCACCGTCGCCAGCGGCCAGCGTCGCGCCAGCGTGGTCAGGACGTCGTGTACCGCTGCACCGCTGTCCGAGGTGATCAGGCCGATGTGGCGCGGCATCGCCGGCAACGCCCGCTTGTACCGCTCGTCGAACAGACCCTCGGCGGCCAGTTTCTGCTTCAGTCGCTCGAAGGCGGCCAGCAGGGCGCCGGCCCCAGCCGGCTCCAGGTGCTCGCAGATCAACTGCAGCTCGCCGCGCGCCGGATACAGGCTGATACGCCCGCGCGCCAGCACCTGATCGCCGTCTTTGGGCTGCGGGCGCACGTAGTAGTTGCTGCCACGGAACATCGCGCAGCGGATCTGCGCGTGCTGGTCCTTGAGTGTGAAATACCAGTGCCCGGAGGCGGGGCGCGAGAAATTTGAAATCTCGCCCTGTACCCGGACGTTGGGCAGGCTGTCCTCCAGCAAAACGCGTAGCAACTCGGTCAATTCGCTGACGGCGTAAACCTGCGGTTCGGCCGTCAGTATTTCTTCTTCAGTGCCTTGTCTGGGTTTGATCACAGCTACTCGAGTCGTTGCGGCGGAGGTTGTTTTCGCAGTGCTGAAAAGGATCGGTGCCGGAGCAAGGCCCTAGTTTGCGCCATCCGAGCCCGGTGCTCAGAGCCGGGCTGGCCGGCTCGTGTAAAATACCGCTTTGCCTTAAGCCGTTTATGCCGCAGTCCGACCCCGTCTCCCGCATCCTGCACGAAGCGCTGACCTTCGATGATGTTCTGCTGCAACCGGCTTATTCGGAGGTGCTGCCGCGGCAGGTGGATTTGCGCAGCCCGCTGACCCGACGCATCACGCTGAACATCCCGCTGGTGTCGGCGGCGATGGATACCGTCACCGAGTCGCGCCTGGCGATCGCGTTGGCGCAGGAAGGCGGCGTCGGCATCATCCACAAGAACATGCCGCCGGAACGCCAGGCCGCGGAGGTGCGACAGGTCAAGAAATACGAATCCGGCATCATCGCCGACCCAATCACCGTGCCGCCGACGATGACCATCGGCCAAGTACTCAAACTGACGCGGGACCACCGGATCTCCGGGGTGCCGGTGGTCGATGGGCGCAAGCTGGTCGGCATTGTGACTAGTCGCGACCTGCGCTTCGAAACCCGCTATGACGAGGCAGTGGCCAACATCATGACGCCGGAGCCACGGCTGGTTACGGTGCGTGAGGGCGCGCCGCGCGACGAAGTGATCGGGCTGTTGCACAAACACCGAATCGAGAAGGTACTGGTGGTCAACCAGGCTTTCGAGCTGCGCGGCATGATCACCGTCAAGGACATACAGAAATCCACCGATTTCCCGTTGGCCTGCAAGGATGAGCACGGCCGGTTGCGGGTCGGCGCTGCGGTCGGCACCGGCCCGGAAACCGACGCCCGCGTCGCCGCGCTGGTCGAGGCCGGAGTCGACGTGATCGTCGTCGATACCGCACACGGACACTCCAAAGGTGTCATCGACCGCGTGGCGGCGATCAAGCGGCGCTATCCGGAGTTGCAGGTGGTCGGCGGCAACATCGCCACCGGTGAGGCGGCGCTGGCGCTGGTGGATGCCGGCGCCGATGCGGTCAAGGTCGGCATCGGTCCGGGGTCGATTTGCACTACGCGGGTGGTGGCCGGCGTGGGGGTGCCGCAGATCTCGGCGATCCTGAAGGTCGCCGCAGCGCTCAAGCACACGGACGTGCCGTTCATCGCCGATGGCGGCGTGCGTTATTCGGGCGATTTCGCCAAGGCGCTGGCCGCCGGTGCGCACGTGGTAATGGCCGGCAGTCTGTTTGCCGGCACCGAGGAGGCGCCGGGCGAAGTTGAGCTGTATCAGGGCCGTTCGTACAAGACATACCGGGGCATGGGTTCGCTCGGTGCGATGGCGCAGGGTTCCAAGGATCGCTACTTTCAGGATACCGCCACCGAGGTCGAAAAACTGGTGCCCGAAGGCATCGAGGGCCGCGTGCCGTACAAGGGGGCGATATCGGCGATCGTGCACCAGATGATCGGCGGTCTGCGCGCCTGCATGGGTTATACCGGCTGCGCCAACATTAACGAGCTACGCACCAACACGCGTTTCGTCAAGACCACCTTCGCCGGCATCAAGGAATCGCACGTCCACGACGTGTCGATCGTCAAGGAGGCTCCGAATTACCGCGTCGAATCCTGAGCCGGCGCACGCCGTCGCCAACATCCACGCCGATCGGATCCTGATCCTCGACTTCGGCTCGCAGTACACTCAACTGATCGCACGGCGCATCCGCGAGTGCGGCGTCTACTGCGAGATCCATCCGTGGGATATGGACGATGCGGCCGTCGTCGCCTTCGCCCCACGCGGCGTGGTGTTGTCCGGCGGGCCGGACAGCGTGACCCGCGATGGCAGTCCGCGTGTGCCGCGGACAGTGTGGACGCTCGGTGTGCCGGTACTCGGTATCTGTTACGGCATGCAGATGATGGCGATGCAACTCGGCGGGCGCGTCGAGGCGGGGGCGGTCAAGGAGTTTGGCTATGCAGAGGTGCGCGCACGCGGGCACTCGGCGCTGCTGCGCGACATCCAGGATCGCGCCAACGCCGACGGCCACGGACTGCTCGACGTCTGGATGAGCCATGGCGACCGCGTGGTCGAACTGCCGCCCGGGTTCACGACCATCGCCAGCACCCGCGACGTGCCGATCGCCGGCATGGCCGACGAGGGCCGCCGCTTTTACGGACTGCAGTTTCACCCCGAGGTCACCCACACCCCGCAGGGCGCGCGCATCTATCACCGCTTTGCGCACGAACTCTGCGGCTGCGGGTCGGCATGGACTCCGGCAAACATCATCGACGACGCCATCGCCCGCGCGCGAGCGCAGGTCGGCGCCGGCCGCGTGCTGCTGGCGCTGTCCGGCGGCGTTGATTCCTCGGTGGTCGCCGCGCTGCTGCACACGGCGATCGGCGATCGTCTCACCTGCGTGTTCGTCGACCACGGTCTGCTGCGGCTCGGCGAAAGCGATCAAGTGATGCGGGTATTTGCCGAGCATCTCGGCGCGCGCGTGATCCGTGTCGACGCCGGGCCGCGCTTTTTCCAGGCGCTGAGCGGAATCACCGACCCGGAAGCCAAGCGCAAGATCATCGGCCGCATGTTCATCGAGGTGTTTGACGAACAGGCGCAACAACTCAAGGACATTGAGTTCCTCGCGCAGGGCACGATCTACCCGGATGTCATCGAGTCGGCCGGCGCGGCGACGGGCAAGGCCCGGGTAATCAAAAGCCATCACAATGTCGGCGGCCTGCCCGAGACGATGAAGCTCAAGCTGATCGAACCGCTGCGTGAGTTGTTCAAGGACGAGGTACGGGAGATCGGCGTGGAACTCGGTCTGCCGCGGAAACTGGTTACGCGTCATCCGTTCCCGGGGCCGGGTCTTGGTGTGCGCATCCTCGGCGAAGTCACCGCGCAAGCTGCCGAGGCGCTGCGCCAGGCAGACGCGATTTTCATCGAGGAATTGCGCCGCTCCGGCTGGTATGAGCGCACCAGTCAGGCATTCGCGGTCTATGTGCCGAGCAAAAGCGTCGGTGTTACCGGCGATGGCCGCCGCTACGAGCCGGTGATTGCCCTGCGCGCGGTCGAGACGATCGATTTCATGACCGCGCGCTGGGCGCATCTGCCGTATGAACTGCTCGACGAATGTGCCCGCCGCATCGTTAACGAAGTGCCGGGTATCTCTCGCGTCGTCTACGACATCACTGGCAAACCGCCAGCGACGATCGAGTGGGAGTGACCGGATTTTTTAGCACATTGATTTATAAAAATTAAATAAATCTAATCAATAATAAATGTAATCTGCATCATCAATGGTATTTTCATGGTATTTATTGCGCGTAGCAAGGCAGAAGACATCGATACCATGAGAGGCAAATTGATGCTGGAAGCTCCGCCACAAAGCGCTTGGCTTCCCATTCGTGCTCAAATCCCGCCACGATGTCATCGGCGTAACGCACGAAAATGACTGCACCGCGGGCGTTATACCTTCGCCAGCGGTGCGCCTCCTATGTGCACTCCGCTATAGAAATCTGTCCAGCGTTGCGATGGAAGGTGCAGAACATCAAGGCTTGGAAATCCGGTGACAAGTCGCCGGTGCCTCGTGTGAGACGAGGCCGGCGACCAACTGGAGAGCCTACTCCATGAAGGCCGGGCTGAGCGGAGATGTGTCGAAACGACTGGCGCTGGACGGTGGCGCCGAGACTGCGCATGAACTTGAGGTCGAGATTGAGCAGATTCGAGTTCGTTTAGCCGCAAATGAAGCGGAGCGGAGAGAGCTTGAGGCCGCGCTGAGGGGTCTCGTGAACCGGTCCTCGGCGGCGGCAGCAAATCATTCACCACCCGCCATTGCAGATGCGCCTAGGGTCATGGCCGCGTCACCCACCGCGGAAAAGATCGCGCTGTTTCGGCGCCTATTCGCAGGCCGCGCTGACGTATTCCCTGTCAGGTGGGAAAACCGGAAGACCGCCAAGTCGGGCTATGCGCCCGCGTGCGCCAACGAGTGGGTTAAGGGGATATGCGGCAAGCCTCGGGTGAAATGCGGGGCTTGCCCTCATCAAGCCTTCATCCCAGTCACCGACGACATCATCGAAAAGCATCTGCGCGGCGAGGGTGAGCGCGGCTCTGGCGGCGATTTCGTGGCGGGTGTTTATCCGCTGCTTCCTGACGAGACCTGCTGGTTTTTGGCCGCCGATTTTGACGAGGAGAGCTGGGCGGCTGACGCCTTGGCCGTGCTGGAGACTTGCCAGGCCAAGGGCGTGCCCGCGGCCCTTGAGCGGTCTCGATCCGGCAATGGCGGGCATGTGTGGATTTTCTTCTCCGAGTCGGTTTCGGCGCGCACCGCTCGGCAGCTTGGCGCGGCGATGCTGACGGAGACGATGGAGCGTCGACCCGAAATAGGTTTCGCCTCATACGATCGCTTTTTCCCGAGCCAGGACACCATGCCGGCCGGCGGCTTCGGTAATCTGATTGCCTTGCCTTTGCAGCGTCGGGCGCGCGAGCTTGGAAACAGTGTCTTCATTGACCAAGACCTTCGTCCATACGACGACCAATGGGCGTTTCTGGCGGCGAGGCCACGGCTATCGGCCGGGGCCGCCGCCGAAATCGTCGACGATGCGGAGACGCGGGGCCGTATTCTGGGCGTCCGCATGCCGGTCGAAGATGAAGATGCGGACGAGCCCTGGCGAATGACTCCGTCTCGGCGCCCCAGGGCGGGCCCGGTTGACAGTCCCCTATCGGGCAAGATCACGATAGTGGTCGCCGACCAACTCTATATCGATCGGACCGATTTGCCGCCGGCAACGACGGCGCGGCTCATACGCCTGGCGGCCTTCCAAAACCCAGAGTTCTATCGTGCGCAGTCCATGCGTTTCCCGACCTTCGGCAAACCGCGAATTATCTCCTGTGCCGAACTTCATCGGCGTCATGTGGGGCTGCCCCGCGGCTGCCTCGACGAGGTTGTTGAGCTGATCCGAGCCGAGGGCGCCGAGGTTGAGTTGAATGATCTGAGGGTGATTGGCAGTCCGCTTGCGAGCCGAGTACGGTTTCAGGGGACGCTGTACGAACCACAGGTCAAGGCGTTTGAGGCCCTTCTTCCGCATGACCATGGCGTGCTCGCGGCGACGACCGCTTTCGGCAAGACGGCGGTGGCCGCGGCTCTTATTGCGCAACGCGGACGCAATGCGCTCGTTCTTGTTCATCGTCGCGAGTTGCTCACCCAGTGGGTGGAGCGGCTAAGGACATTTCTCGATATCGATCCGAAGGACATCGGCGTCATTGGCGGCGGACGCCGCAAGCCGACTGGCGTCATTGATGTCGCGCTGATCCAGAGCCTCGTGCACCGAGGCGAAGTATCCGACATGGTAGCGGACTATGGTCATCTGGTTGTCGACGAGTGCCATCATCTTTCGGCGGCGAGTTTTGAGCTGGTGGCCCGCCGGGCGAAAGCGCGCTGTGTGCTCGGGCTGTCTGCGACCGTGGCTCGCAAAGATGGGCACCATCCGATCATCTTTATGCAGTGTGGCCCTGTTCGACATCGCGTTGATGCGCGTGCGCATGCGGTCGGACGGGGGATTACCCACCGCGCCAAACACCGGTCGACGCAGTTTCAACTTCCGCCACCTCTGGCGGGGTCGGACCGTCCTTCTATGCCGGCGATCTATGCGGCCATCGCCCAGGATGAGCCGCGCAATAACCTGATCTTCGACGACGTGTTGAAAGCGCTGGAGGCGAAGCGATCACCGGTCGTGCTGACTGAGCGCCGGGATCATCTCGAATATCTTCAAGGCCGCTTTTCGCGCTTCGTGCGCAATCTTGTCGTCCTTCGGGGCGGGATGTCTACCGGCGAACGCAAGGCGGCTGAGGTTACCCTCCGAGTAGACGATGGCCAGGAACGGCTTATCCTTGCTACGGGGCGCTATCTTGGTGAGGGCTTCGACGATCAAAGGCTCGACACGCTATTCCTGACGATGCCCATCTCCTGGAAAGGCACGCTGGCCCAATATGTTGGCCGTCTGCACCGCCAGCATAACGGGAAGACCGAGGTTGTCGTCGTCGACTATGTCGATGAAATGGTCCCAGTGCTGGCGCGCATGGCAGCAAAGCGGCGAACGGGATACCGGGCGCTCGGTTACATGGTTGAATAGTCCGGCTCTGCGGCGGAACCAATTGGACGCTGGTGAAAACCGTAATGTGCCGATCATCGGTTTCGTGGACACTGGTCATCCGGCGTTGCTTGAAATACGAAAGTAGCGCCAGCACGGGGGAAAAGGCATGGGATGCCAGATGAATGTCTTGCGAGAAACTTTTGCTGAACGGAATGGGCTTCGATGAAATCCAAGCGCCTAAACCTGAATTCCGCGATCAAACCGGAAAAGGAACCTAAGCTCTCGCGCACCCACGCGCCCGCCGAACTTTCGCCGTTGGATTGGCAACGAGGCTTGCGCCGCCAATTCGGCCGCGAGCAGGCCTTCGGGCTTGAGAATCTGGGTAACGAGCCGTTTTTCTCCGAGTTTCGGGTCAGCAATCCCGTTTCGAAATCCTGCTATCGCGTGGCGATCCGGGGCATGGGGCCAGGCGGCAATTTCTGTTCATGCCCCGATTATGCCACCAGTGAGTTGGGCACCTGCAAGCACATCGAATTTACGCTCGCCCGGCTGGAGAAAAAGCGCGGCGCCAAGACGGCGTTTGCGCGCGGCTACCGGCCTGCGTTCTCAGAGATCTATTTGCGCAATGACGGCAAGCGCAGCGTGCATTTTCGTGCGGGAACGGACTGCCCGCCGGCGGTAAGGGAGGCCGCCGCGGCCTTGTTCGACACCGAACGCAACGGGATACTGGCGGAGACGCGCTTTGGCGAATTGGAGCAGTTCATGACCGTGGCGGCGAAGAGCGGTCATGAGTTGCGAGCATACGATGATGCGCTCGATTTCATCGCCGGTAGGCGGGATGCGGACCGGCGGGCCTCAAAGCTCGAGCAGTTGTTCCCACGCGGTGCTGCCGATCCCGGGTTGCTGACGTTGTTGAAGGTGTCGCTCTATCCGTATCAGGCCGAGGGCGCGCTGTTCGCGGTGCGGGCCGGCCGGTCGCTGATCGGCGACGACATGGGGCTGGGCAAGACCATACAGGCCATTGCCGCGACGGAAATACTGGCGCGGCATTTCGGCGTCTCGAAAGTTCTGGTGGTCTGCCCGACCTCGCTGAAATATCAGTGGCAAAGCGAGATCATGCGTTTCTCGGGACGACAGGGCGAAACCGCGGCACGCGTCATCAACGGCGGCCGAGCACAACGGCAGAAGGACTATGCCCTGGATGATTTCTGCAAGATCACCAACTACGAGAAACTCAAGCCCGATCTCGACCTGATCGCCGCCTGGGCACCCGAACTCGTCATCGTCGATGAAGCGCAACGGGTGAAAAACTGGAACACCATCGCGGCGCGCGCTTTGAAACGCATCGACAGCGCCTATGCGATCGTGCTGACCGGGACGCCCCTGGAAAACAAGCTGGAAGAACTGATTTCCATCGTCCAGTTCGTCGATCAGCACCGGCTGGGGCCGACCTGGAAGCTGCTGCATGAGCATCAGATCAAGGACGAAGCCGGGCGCGTCACCGGCTATACGGGTCTCGAGAAGATCGGCCAAACGCTGGCGCCAATCATGATCCGCCGGCGCAAATCCGAGGTGTTGCGGCAACTGCCCAGCCGGACCGACCAGAACCTGCTGGTGCCGATGACCGAGATGCAGATGCTTTATCACCAGGAAAACGCCGACGTGGTGGCGAAAATCGTCCAGCGCTGGCGCAAGACCAGGTTTCTGTCGGATAAGGATCAGCGGCGGCTGACTTGTGCGCTACAGAACATGCGCATGTCGTGCAACAGCACCTATCTGCTGGACCGAGAAACCGACCATGGCGTCAAGGCTGACGAATTGGCGGCTTTATTCGACGAATTGTTCGCCGAGCCCGCGGCTAAGGCAGTGGTGTTTTCGCAATGGACGCGGACCCACGACATCGTCATCCGCCGCCTCGAAGCGCGCCGGCTGGGCTATGTCAGCTTCCACGGCGGCGTGCCGTCGGACAAACGGCCGGCGCTGGTCGAGCGGTTTCGTGACGACCCCGCCTGCCGCGTGTTCCTGTCGACCGATGCCGGCAGCACCGGCCTCAATCTGCAGCATGCTTCGACCGTGGTGAACATGGACTTGCCGTGGAACCCGGCGATCCTCGAACAGCGCATCGCGCGCATCCATCGCCTGGACCAGATACGGCCGGTACAGATCATCAATTTCGTCGCAAAGGGCAGCATCGAGGAAGGCATGCTGTCGGTGCTGGCGTTCAAACGCTCCTTATCGGCCGGAATTCTCGACGGCGGCAGCGGCGAGATTTCGCTCGGCGGTTCGCGTCTCAACCGTTTCATGAAGGACGTGGAAAACGTCACTGGGCGTATGGGTGAGGGCGAGGCCGTGACACCGGCTGAGGAAATAAGGAGTGGCGTCACTGCCGATGACGCCGGATTCGTGGAAGATGTAAATACGGATGTAACCCTTGGCGCTGGCGAGATGACGAGCGCGCGGACCGATGGGGCCGGAGCATCGCCGCGCGATACAGGTAGCGATCCGTGGCAAGCCTTGGCACAGGTCGGCGCGCAGCTTATTTCCGCTCTGGGGGCCGCCAACGATTCCAACGCTCCAGCGCATCCCTGGATCGAGCGCGATCCGACCACAGGCGTGCAAAGCCTAAAGCTGCCGCTGCCGCCACCGGAAACCGCGAGGCAGCTCGCTAATGCGCTTTCCGCACTCGCCGATAACTTGCGGGGCAAGATTGGATGACGGGCGGCGGCAGCTTTGCCCGGTCGATTTTTGAGAATAAGATTTGGGTCATCGGTCTGGTGACCATGATCGATTGGTTTGACCTGGACCGTACGGTACCAGCCTGCGCGGCGCGGAAAAGGCTCCCATCACGGCTGAGCGGGGCGCAGCGGGTGAACGTGACCGGTGAAGGAGGGCTGCGCCGGCGTAGTCGATGGGCGCCGGCCGGCTGTTGCATAGGCCAGTACCCCGCGCAATCGACCCACACCCAGCCGTAGAATTCCCGTCGAACGCCGTTTGGGGCTCTGCTGTGCAGTGTGCGGCTGCGCTGGATGGGGCGCGTTTTCAACTCGTCGTACACGCGCCCCACGTCCCAGCGCTCGTGGGAGAACGTCGCCAGCGCCAAACAAAGAAACCAACGGCATAACGACGTGACGCTGCCGGCCCGGACCCCGGTTCCCCGGTGGATTTGCTCGGCAACAACGGCGTTCGGTCCGGTGCTATTTCGGCTCCGACGAAAGCCGATCGCGGTGCAAAATCGCGTTGAAGACCAGCGCCTGGCTGCCGATGGTTTCGCCGCGCCAGATCGGGTCGATGGCGAACAGCAGGACGTGGCCGTTGCCGTAGCGGGCGTCGACTACGGCGGCGCGCTTGGCCAGTTGATCGCCGTCCGCCAGCAGGCCGGAGACCAGCAGGTCTTTGGTCTGCGCGAAGCGCAGAATGGTATGCGGGCGTTGGTCCGGCGGAATCACGAAGGGGTTGTTGCGCACCTGTTCGTCGTTGAGCGGCAGCGCCTGCCAGGGCTTGGCGTCCGGCAGCGGCGGCGGCGGGACGTAGCGGCGGCCCTGCGGTACGTCCGGTGCGTCGGGGCCGCCGCGGCCGGTGGGCCGCCGGTAGTCGGCGGCGTTGGGTAGGTCGTCGCTGCCGCTGACCAGGTTGCTGAGGGTGAAGCTCATGCCGTGCGCGCTGTAGACGGCCAGAGTGTCGTCGTAGCCGTCGGCGACCGGGCCGGCGCCGTCGACGAAGCGTGCCTGCAGCACGCTGCCGACCACCCGCACTTTCGGCGTATCGGCCACGAACACGCCGGGCGCCAGCCCCCGTTCGAGCGCCAGGCGCGCGGTGTCCTGGCTGGTCACCAGCAGGCCGCCGCCGTCGACGAAGCGTCGCAGGTTGGCCAGCCCCGCCGCGCCGAGGCCGGGGCGGACGTCGTCGGTGGAGTCGATCCGTCCGAGGTTCGGCGTCAGCGCGGTTTTCTTCCACGGCATCGGGTTGCCCCACATCGGCAGGCCGTCGACGATCGTCTGCGGGCTGACGCCGTTTCCGACCGGCGGGAACAGGATCACGTCGTAGCGACTGCGCAGGTCGGCCTGCCGGGCCGCGTCCTGGGTGCTGATGTAGGCGTAGGGGATGTGCAGGCGATCCAGCGCCATGCGCCACCAGCCTTCGGTCTGCGTATCCAGCCAGGTGTGCATCAGCGCGATCCGCGGCAGGCCGACCGGGTGGGTGGACACCGGCGGAGCCACTGGTGCCGCTTGCGCCGACAGGCCGGCGGCGTCGACGGCGGCGGCCAGCGTGTTGCGATCGACGCCGCTGATCACCAGGCTGCCGGTGGGGTAGTGTCGGCCCAGGCGATCGAACGCGGTGTCGGTGGAACGCACGCTGGCGTGTGGCAGCGCGTAGCGCAACTGGATCAGTTGCGGTTGCGCGTGGTTGGCAACCAGCCAAAATCGGCCGTTTCCTTCGACCCGGCCCGGCGACGGCAACGGTGCCGGTACCAGGTGCATCGGCGCCGCGAGGATCTTGGTATCGGTCACGCGGACCACCTCGACGTTGAACAGCGGGCCGAAAGTCCAGCCGGTGTCGTCGTATGGATGCTGCTGCGGATCGTCCGGCGACCAGTATTGGCGGTCGAGCAGCGCGTCGGCGACGCGCGAGTAGGGCTGGTCCATGCGCACCACGTAGCTGCCGGCCGGGAAGGTTCGGTCGGCGGCGGGCGGCGGGCCGGCGGACTGTGCGGCGGCCGGGTCGCGGTTCTGGTCCGAGGCCAGGTTCACGGTCACGGCGGCGTCCAGACGGCGGATCTCCACGTGCTGGCGCTGCAGCACGCGCAGCAGCGCGGCCTGGGAGGCGGCGCGCACGTCGTCGGCCGGCAGCAGGTAGGCGGCCGGGCCGGCGTGATAGGGTTTTTCGATCGAGCGCTTGGCTTTCAGATAGAAGTTTTTCAGGAACAGCGCGCGGTGGTCGGCGAAGTAGTGCAGCGCGATCAGCAGGCCGGTTTCCTCGT
Organism: Gammaproteobacteria bacterium; assembly: GCA_028871525.1. Classification (GTDB taxonomy): domain Bacteria; phylum Pseudomonadota; class Gammaproteobacteria; order Nevskiales; family Nevskiaceae; genus SCRT01. The sequence goes on along the minus strand of JAGWMX010000002.1, from coordinate 12,402 downwards.
AGTTGTTGTTGTCGCGCGCCGACCAGGTGACTTCCGGCAACGGCGGGTTGGGTTTGTACCAGGTGCGGGCGTATTCATCCGGCGTGAGGATGCGTTTTTCGGTGTCGGCGCCGCCGTTGCCGAACGTTTCGTACAGACGGCTGATGCCGTTGTGCATCGCGGCGATGAACATCAAGTAGCCGGGGCTCCAGGTGTCGAAGTCGCCGTGGGTGAACACGCCGGGCATGCCCAGCTTGGTCATCTCCTGCACGTTGTCCCAGCCCAGGGCCTGCCACTCGCCGGTCAGGATCGGGTCGATCCAGGCGTTGTACGGGCCGTCGCCGACGGTGTTGTCGTAGAAGAACGGCACCGACTCGTGCAGGTCGTGCAGCACCTGCGCGTGCCAGCCGATGTAGGTGTCGGCCACGTTGCGGGTGAGATCCAGCGTCATCGCCATCGCGTCGCGGTTGTTGTCGTGGGCGACGTAGTGGCCCCAGTACTCCAGCGGCGGGTAGTGATCCTTGGGATGCGCGCGGTGCCAGTTGTAGAGGTCCACCATGCGGTCGCGGCCGTCGACTTCGACGATCGGCGTGATCAGCGTGATCACGTGCTCGCGGATGTCGCGAATGTAGGGAGCGTCGTCCACCGCCAGCCGGTAGGCCAGCTCCATCAGCGCGGTCGGGGCGCCGGTCTCGTCGGAATGGATGGCGCCGGTGATGTAGTAGACCGGCGTGGTCTGTGCCACCAGCGCGTCGGCCCTGGCGTCGTCCATGCCGATGCGCCGCGGATCGGCGAGCTGCGCCAACCGCGCCTGGTTGGCGGCCTGGTCGTCGAGCAACCGGGCGTCGGCCACCGCCACCGCGATCATCTCGCGGCCTTCCTCGGTTCTGCCGATCGAAAACACCCGCACCCGGGGGCTGGCCGCGGCCAGCGCGCGGAAATAGCGATACACGTCGGCCGAATACGGCAGCCAGTCGCGCGCGCCCGCGATATGCCCGAGCACCTTAAGCGGCGTCGGTACGGTGCGCGACGCCGGCAGGTAGTCGGTCAGCGGCGAGTTGAACTCGGGAGCGGTCGTGTCGCGCGCGATGGCGTCGGTGTAAGCGCGGTCGATCGGCTGGTTCGGATCGCGGGCGTAGACGCCGGCCGCCGCGGCCAGCGCCAGCGAACTCAGGCCGCCTGCGGCCAGCACGCATAGCAAGCTGCGAATGCGCATGGATCACTCCAAAGAAAGGTAAAGCTTTGCCGCCTAATCGCCCAGCGGACTGCCGGGCGGCGTAACCGGCGCCTTGGGCAGCGGGCTGGCGCCGGCCGGGCGTTTTTCGAAACGCCGGATGGCCGAGGCCAGCGCGAAGCGGTGCGCCTGCTCGGCCTCGTCGCCGCCTTTGGCCGCGGCGGCACGGCGGCGTAACTGGTCGAGCTTGAGCGCCGCCACCGCGCGCACCTGCGGCATGTCGGCGTCGGCGGCCAGATCCATCAGATGCTGCACCAGCAGCGTCTGCTCGGCGCGCAGGATCTCGGCCCGGTACCCGTCGGTCGCGCGGGTATCGAAAGTCGCGGCGATCAGCCGGTCGACGACCTGTGCCAGGCCTGGCAGCGACGGGTCCATCGCGTGCTGTTCGACCAGCCGCGCGTCGCGCTGGGGCTGCAGCAGGTTGATCAGCGTCAGGTCCGCGGCGGTGGCGGCCGGCGTCAGCGGATCGAACGTCAGGCCGGTGTAGCGCGCGAACAGCTCGCGGGTGAACGGATAGCCGGGCGGGCGCGGCGGGATCTGCGCGATCAGCGAAGGCGGCAGCGCCAGCGCCTCCGGCGCCAGCGTGGTCAGCAGCGCGTCCAGCGCCTCGAGCTGCCGTTTCGCGGACACCGGCGTGGTCGGCCGCTGGCCGTCGCCGCGCAGCGCGTAGTCGTATTCCAGTCCGCCGAGAGTCTTGGCGGTGGCGTCGACCTGGTAACGATGAAACAGATAGATCGGCACCAGCGCGTCTTCGATCGTCGCCAACGGCATGCCGCGGCGGATCGCATTGGCGCCGAAGTGCTGCAGCGCCACCGCGCGCACCTTCATCACGTGGCGCAGCTCCGCAGCCATGTCGACGCCGTTGTCCCACAGGTTGACCTGCGGATCGGCGGCGCCGGCCGGGCGCGCGTCCTGGTCGGTCATGAAGTGCAGGCCGCGGGCGCGCGCGTCGGTCAGGATTTTGTCGAGCGCCGTCGCGGTGTCGGTGCCGGCCGGGAAGTCCTGGTAGCCGTAGTCGATGGTCACCTTGTCCCAGGCGCCGATGCCGGTGGCGTAGGCGTTGGCAAGATCCAGCTCGCCGCCGGGGGTCAGGCTGATCAGCGGCACCGGGTAATCCATCACCGAGGCGCGCTTCTCGGTGCTGGCGATGTAGTTATGGGCCAGGCCCAGCGTGTGTCCGAGTTCGTGGGCCGCCAGTTGCGACAGCCGTGCCATGGCGAAACGCTGCAAGGCGCCGGGGATCTGGCCGGGCCGGGTGTAGGGCGACAGCAGACCCTCGGCCAGCAGGTAGTCGTAGCGCGCGCGCAGCGAGCCGAGCGTGATGTTGGCCTTGATGATCTCGCCGGTGCGCGGATCGACGATCGACGCGCCGTAGCTCCAGCCGCGGGTGGCGCGGTGCACCCACTGGATCACGTTGTAGCGCGCGTCCATCGGGTCCACGCCCTTCGGCAGCAGCTCGACGCGGAAGGCGTCGCGGTAGCCGGCGGCGGTGAAGGCCTGGTTCCACCAGCGGGCGCCGGTCAGCAGCGCCTGGCGGATCGGCTCGGGTGCGCCGCGGTCCAGGTAGTAGACGATCGGCTCGACCGGATCGCTGAGCGCCGCGCCGGGGTTCTTCTTGGTCAGCCGCTGGCGCTCGATGAAGTGCTTGACCAGCGGCACGCCGAGCGGCGCCGCGTAGTCGGCGTAGGCGATCTCGAAATAACCGTCGCCCGGCACGCTGACGCGCGGCATGTATCCCGGCGGCGGCAGCGCGACGAAGGAGTAGCGCTCGCGCAGGGTGATCGCGGTGGGGGTCGGCGTGACGTCGCGTACGTATTCACCCGGCTGGCTTTTGTCGTCGTAGTCCAGCGTCAGGATCGCCTCCATCTCGCTGTTGCGCGGAAACGCCTTGGTGCCCGGCAGGTAGACGTCGCTACGGGAGGCGTCCAGCTTGAACTTGCCCTGCTTGGCCTTGGCCAGCGCGTCGATCGCGCCGTGGCCGTCGCGGACCACAAAACCGGTGGCGTCCACCAGCACCCGCTGTCCGCTGACGGCGACGACTTTGAAACCCCACAGTACCGAGCTGGCGAAGGACTGCTCGGTCGCCAGCCGTTCGTCCGGATCGTCGCTGTCGGCACGAAACGCCTGATTCGGCTGCACCAGCAATACCTTCGGCCCGATGCGCTCCAAGCGCACCAGCTTGGCGTCGGCGACCTGGCCGCGGTCCAGGCCCACGTCGTTGGAGCCCAGCCCCTGGGTCAGCGTGGTGAAGAACAGCAGCTGCTCGCCGGGGTGCGGCAGTTCCAGGTACAGCTTGCCGCCGGCGGCGTCCCAGTACAGCGGCAGTAAGCCGTCCATGCGCTGCATGCCGGCGGTGAAGTCCCCGATGCGTTTGAGCGCGTCGGTGGCCCGCACGGGCGACGGCAGGGCCGACAGCAGGCCGAGCAGGCACAAACTGGCAACCCGGATGGAAGCTCTCATCTTCGGTTTTCTCCCCGGCGGCGTTGTGTGCACGCCCCCGCCTACAGGTTTTTTTGCAACTTTGTCGCAATGATGGCCTGCCCGCTGTTTTCGCCGCCGGTGCGGCCCGCTGCGCGATCGATGCCGCAATGGTGCCTCAGAACGGCTTGGCGATCACCAGGTACACGATGGCGATCAGCAGCAGCAGCGGGATTTCGTTGAACCAGCGCAGCCAGCGTCCACTGGGCAGCACTCGGCCGCGAGCGCTGGCCTTGAGCATCCGGCCGGCGGAGACATAGTACGCCAGCAGCACAGCCACCAGCACGAGCTTGAGGTGCAGCCAGGCGCCGGCGATGTGGAAGTACAGCCACAGCACCAGGCCGAAGGCGAACGCCAGGCCGAACATGGTGTGGCCGAAGCGGTACAGCCTTCGACCCATCAGCTCCAACTGTTGCCGCACCGCGGGCTGGTCGCCGCATTCGGCGATGTTGACCAGGATGCGCGGCAGATAGAACACTGCCGCCATCCAAGCGATGACGAACACCAGATGGAAAGTTTTGATCCAGAAATAAGTCATGATCCCGACGGTTCAGGAGCTGAGACGCCAGCATGCCACGGTCAGGCCCGCTTCTGCACCGACTGCGATCGCGGCTATCATGCCGGAAAACCGAAACGGGGAGTTGCGATGCGTCAGGTTCTGTGGACGGTCGGTGCCGGCGTGCTCGGCGTTGCCGCAGCGGTTTCGGCGGCGGCGTCCGGCGATGCCCCATCGCCGCCGATGCTCGGTTTCAGCGCCGCCGCTGCGCAGCGGCAAGCGCTGCTGGAGCAGCGTTTCGATGCGCAGCTCAGTCCGGCTGACCTGCGCGCCTGGCTCCGGCGGATGTCCTCGGCGCCGAACCAGGTCGGATCAAAGCACGACCAGGTCAACGCCGAATGGATGCTGTCGCAGTTCAAGTCCTGGGGCTGGGACGCGCATCTCGAAACCTTCTACGTGCTGTATCCGACGCCGAAGTCCGAGACGCTGGAGATGGTTGCGCCGACCGCGTTCAAGGCTGCGCTGCGCGAACCGCCGGTCCCTGGCGACCGCACCTCCACCGCCGCCGGCGCGCTGCCGCCGTATAACGTCTATGGCGGCGACGGCGACGTCACCGGCGAGCTGGTCTATGTCAATTACGGCATGCCGGACGACTACAAGATGCTGGCCCGGCTCGGTGTCAGCGTGAAGGGCAGGATCGCCGTCGCCCGCTACGGCGGCGGCTGGCGCGGGCTGAAGCCGGAGCTGGCGCAGCAGCACGGCGCCATCGGCTGCATCATCTATTCCGACCCGAAGGACGATGGCTACTGGCGCGGCGACGCCTATCCGAAGGGCGGTTGGCGGCCGGCCGCTGGCGTGCAGCGCGGTTCGGTGGAGAAGATGGAAGTCTACCCGGGCGATCCGCTGACGCCCGGCATCGGCGCCACCAAGGACGCCAAGCGGCTGCCGCTGAATGAGGTCAAGAACATCCTCAAGATCCCGGTGCTGCCGATCTCCGCCGCCGACGCCCGGCCGCTGCTGGCGGCGCTCGGCGGCCCGGTGGCGCCGGAGGGTTGGCGCGGGGCGCTGCCGATCACTTATCACGTCGGCGCCGGCCCGGCCAGGGTGCACCTGGCGGTCGCCTCGGATTGGAGCCGGAAGCCGATCTACGACGTGATTGCCAGGATCGAGGGCGGCACCTATCCGGACCAGTGGGTCATCCGCGGCAACCATCATGACGGCTGGACCTTCGGTGCCTGGGATCCGCTGGCTGGCAACATCGCTCTGCTGGCCGAGGCCAAGGCCATCGGCGGCCTGCTCAAGACCGGCTGGCGGCCGAAGCGCACGCTGATCTACGCCAGCTGGGATGCCGAGGAGCCGGGCCTGATCGGTTCGACCGAATGGACCGAAGAGCACGCCGCCGAGCTGAAGAAACACGCGGTGTTGTACGTCAATTCCGACACCAACGCGCGTGGGTTCCTCGACGCCGGCGGCAGCCATGCGCTGCAGGCGCTGGTCAACCAGGTGGCGGCTGGCATTACCGATCCGGAGATGGGTGTTTCCGTGCGCCGGCGGCTGCGCGCCAGACTGGAGGTGAACGGCTTCGAGAAGGGGGCCAAGGACGAGGCCAAGCGCCTGGCGAAAATCGCCGCGACCGGCGGCGATCTGCCGCTGGCCGCGCTCGGCTCCGGTTCCGACTACAGCTCGTTCCTGCAGCATCTGGGCATCACCACGCTGAGTCTGGAGTACGGCGGCGAGGACGACGACGCCGGCATCTACCACTCGCGCTACGACTCGTTCGACCACTATCTGCGTTTCGGCGACCCGGACTTCGCCTACGGCGTGACGCTGGCCAAGACCGCCGGCCACACCATGCTGCGCGTGGCCGACGCCGACGTGCTGCCGCTGCGCTTTGCCGCGGTGGCCGAGGCCATCGGCCGTTACGTGAAAGAGCTGCATCAACTGGCCGATCGCGAGCGCGGGCGGAGCCAGACGCTGGAAACCCTGCTCGACGCCGACGCTTTCCGGTTGGCCACCGATCCGACGCGGCCGGTCGGACCGCCGGCGCGCGAAAGCGCGGTGCCGTACCTGAATCTGTCGCCGTTGGACAACGCGCTGGTGCGTCTCAAACGCAGCGCCGCTGCCTACGATCGGGCCTACGACGAGGCTGCGACGGCGGGTCTGGACGTGCCGAAGGCCCGGCTCGACGACCTGCTGCGGGGAATGGAGCAGACGCTTCTGGATGCCGGCGGCCTGCCCGGTCGGCCCTGGTTCGAGCACCTGATCTACGCGCCCGGGCGCTATACCGGCTACGGTGTCAAAACCCTGCCGGCGGTGCGCGAGACGATCGAGCAGCGGCTGTGGTCGCAGGCTGACCGTTATTCGACGGTCACCGCCGAGGCGATCGATCGTTACAGCGACCGGCTCGATCAAGCGGCCAGACTGCTGCGTCGCTGACCGGCGGCAGCCGCCCGGTTCCGCGCCGTGCATGGGTGAGCGGGCCGGCCGCGCGGACAGCCGCTCAGGCGGCGCTTTCACGTTTCCAGCAGGTAATACGGCAGATCCATCACCGGCGCTTTCAGGCCCAGACGGGTCAGCGCCGCCGAGACCTGGCCGCGATGGTGGGTGGCGTGGTTGAAAACGTGTCCCAGCAGCAGCACGAACGGTTGTTCGAACGGCAGGCCCTTGGTGCTGCGGTACGCCAGAGCGCCGCTCAGGCGCGCATCGTCGAGTCCGTCGACGAAATGTTCGATCTTCGCGCAGTGTGCGTCGATCGAACGCTCGAGCGCACCACGCTCGGCCACCAGTTCCTGATCCAGCCCGGTCACCTCGAACGGTTCTCCCTGCAAGCGCCCGATCCACAATCGGTCGACCAGCAACAGGTGGTTGAGCGTGGCGTGGATGCTGCCGAAAAACAGCCCGCAATCCCGGCGGTAGTCCGCTTCGCCGAGCTGACCGGCGACGGCGTACAGGCGACGGTAGGCCCAGCGGTGGTAGCGGCTCAGCGTCTGAAAGTAGGCGACTGCGTTCATCGTTTGCGCTTGCCCGGCGGCCGGTGATGCGCTTGCGGCGAATCAGCGAATCATAGCTGGTCGGCGGTGAGCGGTTGAGCGCGGCGAATATGGCTGCGCGACGCCGATCAGTGCGGCCGGGCGGGGTATTCTCGCACGATAATGGATTTTCACTCGCGCTGGCGTCACGCAGGACGATGGCCGCTGCATCCGCTCGTCAACGGAGCCCCTGGAGGCCGCGCCGACACCCCGCGGCTTGTCGGTGACGGCCGCTTTCGGCGGGGTGCCGCTGCTGGGGACCGCGCGGGTTGATGGCGCTACGCTGGGTTTCGTCGCGCTGGCGGTGTTCACCGGTGCCTTCTCCGGCTGCGGCGCGGTGGTGTTCCGGCTGCTGATCGGCTTGTTCCACAATTTCGCGTTTTTCGGCCGTCTGGACTGGCATTACGACGCCAACCGGCACACGGCGGCCGCGAGCTGGGGTCGTGGCATCTGCCTTGGGGCGTCTGGATCGTTCTGGTTCCGATGGCCGGCGCCGTGATCGTCGCTTTCCTGGTCAAGGCCTTCGCGCCGGAGGCCAAGGGGCACGGCGTGCCCGAGATGATGAGTGCGATGTGCCGTTCGTCACCGTCGCCGACCTGCTGCTGGACGTCATCGGCAGGTTGCGCGAGTGCAATTGCGAAGTTGCGCTGGTGACCGACGACGGCAAACTGGACAGCTCCGACCAGACCCGCGGCGTAGTGGCGCTGTCGGACCTGATCCTCGGCGCGCAGTTGCCGCATCAGTTGCTGAACGGCCGTTCCGGCCGCGCGCGGAGCCGGCCGGCAGTGGGCGACGGCGCTTGAGAATGCCAAGGCACCCGGACCGAAACGCCAATCGGTGCACAATCGAGCCGGGCGGCTTGACCGCCGATGCATTCCCCGTAAAGCTAAAATTCTCTATCCGATTCCCACGACACGACGACCTTACAACCCGACGAACATGAGCGCCGAAACCCACGAATTCCAAGCCGAGACGCGGCAGTTGCTGCATCTGATGGTTCATTCGCTCTACTCGAACAAGGAAATCTTCCTGCGCGAGCTGATCTCCAACGCGTCTGACGCGGCCGACAAGCTGCGCTTCGAGGTGATCCGCGCACCCGAACTGCTCGGTGACGACGCCGAGCTGGCGATCGACCTGCTGGCCGACAAGGCCACCGGCACGCTGACGGTGCGCGACAACGGCATCGGCATGTCGCGCGAGGAGGTGATCGCCAATCTCGGTACCATCGCCCATTCCGGTACCCGCAAATATCTGGAATCGCTGTCCGGCGACGACGCCAAGACGCGGCAGTTGATCGGCCAGTTCGGTGTCGGTTTCTATTCCGCGTTCATCGTCGCCGACCGGGTCACGGTACTGACCCGCCGCGCCGGCACCGACGCCGCCGTGCGCTGGAGTTCCGACGGGCAGGGTAGCTATACGCTGGGGGACGTCGAAAAAGCCGGTCGCGGCACCGAGGTAACGCTGCAGCTCAAGGACGACGACCGCGAGTTCCTGGATCCCGAGCGGCTGCGGACACTGGTGCGCCGCTACTCGGATCACATCGGGCTGCCGATCCGGCTGCACGCCGGCGCCTCCAGCGGCGAGACGATCAACCGTGCCGGCGCGTTGTGGGCGCGGCCGAAAGCGGAAATCTCCGACGACGACTACCGCGCCTTCTACACCCACCTGAGCCATGATCCGACGCCGCCGCTGGCCTGGAGTCACAACCGTGTCGAGGGCGCGCTGGAGTACACCGCGCTGCTGTATCTGCCGTCGACGGCGCCGTTCGATTTGTGGGACCGCGACCACGCCCGCGGCGTGCAGCTTTACGTGCGCCGCGTGTTCATCCTCGACCAGGCCGCCGAGTTGCTGCCGCCCTACCTGCGTTTCGTGCGCGGGCTGGTGGACTCCGCCGATCTGCCGCTCAACGTGTCGCGCGAGATCCTGCAGAGCGATCGAGTGGTGGAAAAGCTGCACGCTGCGCTGACCAAGCGCGCGCTGGATCTGGTTGAGGAGCTGGCCAGCGATCGGCCGGACGACTACGCCAAGTTCTGGAAACTGTTCGGTGCGGTGCTCAAGGAGGGGCTGGTAGAGGACGCCGCCAACCGCGAGCGCATCGCCCGACTGTGCCGATTCGCCAGCACCGCGCACCCGGATGGCCAGAGCGTGTCGCTGGACGATTACATCGCCCGGATGAAGCCGGACCAGAGCGGCATCTACTACCTGGCCGCCGACAATCTTGCCACCGCCAAGGCCAGCCCGCACCTCGAGGGTTTCCGCGCCCGCGGCTTCGAGGTGCTGCTGCTCACCGATCGTGTCGACGAGTGGGTAGCGCTGCACCTGACCGAGTACGCCGGCAAGCCGCTGCTGTCCTGTGCCCGCGGCGCCGCGGATCTGGGCGGCAAGATCGAGACCGCCGGCAAGACCGCCGAGCAGGCGAAGTATGGGCCCGTCTGCGAGCGGCTTGGCAAGTTGCTGGACGGCCGGGTCGAATCGGTACGACTGTCACAGCGGCTGACCGAGTCGCCGGCCTGCCTGGTGGCGCCGGAGCATGGGCTGAGCCGGCGGCTGGAGCAGATGCTCAAACAGGCCGGGCAGAGCGCGCCGGAATTCCGGCCGGTGCTGGAGATCAACGCCGGCCATCCGCTGGCGCAGCGGCTTACGGACGCCGACCCCACCGAGTTCGCGGATCTGGGCGAGCTGCTCTACGGTCAGGCGGTGCTCGCCGAGGGCGGCCGGCTCGAAGACCCGGCCGGCTTCGTCAAGCGCCTGAACGCGCTGATTCTGCACGGCGCCGGCGACAAGCCGTCAATCATCATCGGCGGTTGAGCGGACAGGTCTTAGTGGAGAACCCGCACCGTCTCGAGGTAGTGGCCGCGCCAGAACGGCGTGTCGACGTCGGTGACGGTGACGCTTTCGCCGCTGGACGGCGCGTGCACCACCTTGCCGTGACCGACATAGATCGTCACGTGCAGCCCGTTGCCGAAGCGGTAGAACACCAGGTCGCCGGGTGCGGCATCGGCGAACGGGATTGTGCGGCCCGACTGCCGTTGCTGGGCGGCGGTGCGCGGCAGGCTTACGCCGGCCTCGGCATAGACGTGGTGCGTCAGTCCGCTGCAGTCGAAACCGTCGACGTCGGCGCCGCCGTAGACGTATGGCCGGCCGATTTCGCCGAGCGCGTCCTCCAGCAGGGCCTCGCGGATGGCGTTGTGCGGCGGCGGCGGTGCGCTGGGTAGCGTGTTGGGCGGCGTGCTGGCGCAGGCCGCCAGCCACATCGTGGCAAAGCCGGGCAGCAGCGACGGCCGGTACCGCATTATGCCGGCGGGCGCGTCCGCCGCATCGACGGACGCTCGGCGAATCCGTCGTACCAGGCGCTGATGCGCAAATGGCCGCCGCGCCAGTCGAGCCGCGGAAAGCGGAGGTCGAGGTAGGCCAGCGCGCAGCCGAGTGCGATTTCGTGGAGTCCGACGCGCTCGTCGTTGCACAGCGCTGCCGCGCCCGGCTCCAGCACCTCCAGTGTGCGTGCGATCGCCTGGCGCTGGCGCGCCAGCCAGCCTTGCCAAAGATACTGCTGCGGGCGCTTCATGGTTTCGATCACCATCGCCACCGCGGCGTCGATGATGCCGTCGGCGAACTGCGCGTCGCGCGCCAGTCGCCAGCGTGCGGCCGCAGCGACCGGCGGTGGCGCCAGGCCGTCGCGCTGTGCCAGCAGGTAGTCGGTGATCAGCCGGCTGTCCGGCAGTACCAAGCCGTCGTCGGTGGCTAGCGCCGGCACTTTGCCGAGCGGGTTGCCGTGCAGCAGTTCAGTGGGATCGGACCAGGGGTCGACGACCACCTCGGTCACCGATTGGCGCAGCCCCAGCTCATCAATCAGCACCCGCACCTTGCGTGCATAAGGCGATGTCAGACTGCAGTACAGCTTCATCGTCGGCCTTCCTGCCCCACTGCAGTCTAACCCAATCGCGGGCGCGATCGGGCGGGCGACGCCGGCGGCCGGCTCAAGCCGCGGCGGTGGTTTGCGGGGATGTCTGCGCTTCGGCCAGCCGCTCCAGATAGCGCTCGGCGTCCAGGGCCGCCATGCAGCCGCTGCCGGCCGAGGTCACCGCCTGGCGGTAGACGTGGTCCATCACGTCGCCGGCGGCGAACACGCCGGGGACGCTGGTGGCGGTGGCGTCGCCCTGGCTGCCGCCGCGCACGTTGATATAACCGCCGGCCATCTCCAACTGGCCCGCGAAAATCTGCGTGTTCGGCTGGTGGCCGATGGCAATGAACACGCCGTTGACGGCGATTTCCCGGGGGGTCTGATCGTCGACGCGCTTGACGCGGATGCCGGTGACGCCGGAATCGTCGCCGAGCACTTCATCGAGCACGTGGTTCCAGACGATCTCGACGTTGCCTGCGTCCGCTTTTCTGAACAGCTTGTCGTGCAGGATCTTTTCGCCGCGGAACTTGTCGCGGCGGTGCACGACGGTGACTTTGCGCGCGATGTTGGCCAGATACAGCGCTTCTTCGACCGCGGTGTTGCCGCCGCCGATCACCGCCACCTCCTGCCCCTTGTAAAAGAAGCCGTCGCAGGTGGCGCAGGCCGACACGCCCCGGCCTTTGAAAGCCTGTTCGGACGGCAGCCCCAGATAGCGGGCGCTGGCGCCGGTGGCGATGATCAGCGCGTCGCAGGTATAGCGGCCCTGGTCGCCGGCCAGCCGGAACGGCCGCTGCGACAGATCGACCTGGTGGATGTGGTCGGACAGCAGCCGGGTGTCGAAGCGCTCGGCGTGCCGGCGCATGCGCTGCATCAGCTCCGGGCCAAGCAGCCCCTCGACGTCACCCGGCCAGTTGTCGACCTCGGTGGTGGTCATCAACTGGCCGCCCTGTTCGAGGCCGGTGATCAGCGTCGGCGACAGGTTCGCGCGCGCGGCGTAGACCGCGGCAGTGTAGCCGGCGGGGCCGGAACCGAGAATGAGCAGACGGTGATGTTGTGGGACGGATTCGATCATCAGGGTCTTCCCGTGCAACCAGTATGGAGGTGAAAAACGGGCGGAGATTCTTGGCCCCGCCCGCGGCGCTATCGGCTACCTTACCGCGGTTACAGCGCTCTAGTAGTACAACACATAAATAACAGAACATTAATATAATGACATCATCTTCCTGTCTCTGCGGAGGGTGTTGCCATGCGCCAAACCGAGTTGCGTCTTTCGAACAAGGCCCGG
>JAGWMX010000001.1 GCA_028871525.1 Gammaproteobacteria bacterium | reverse complement strand
CAAGGCTAAATTCGCGGCCGATCCGCAGACGGTGTTGACCCGGGCGCGCCGGCGCGAGGTCGAAGCCGGCCGCCGCGACCCGGTTTGCGGCATGGTCATCGCTCCGGAACACCCCAGGCACAGCGCCGAGCACGACGGTCGCCGTTACCATTTTTGCTCGACCCGTTGCCGCGAGAAATTCGTCGTCGGACCGGCGCAGTACCTCGATGACCGGCCTGCCGTGACGCCGGCGCCGAGCGGCGCGGTTTACACCTGCCCGATGCACCCGGAAGTGCAGCAGGAGGGTCCAGGTGATTGCCCGAAATGCGGCATGGCCCTGGAGCCGCTGCTGCCCGGCGCCGAGACTGACGACGGCGAAGTAAGGACGCTGGGACGGCGGCTGTGGATTTCTGCCGCGCTGACCTTTCCGGTGCTGGCGATCGCGATGGCGCCGCACGTCGGCTTCGCATGGCCCGACGCCTGGCGTGCGCCGCTGGGCTGGATGGAGGCGTTGCTGGCCAGCGTCGTGGTGCTGTGGGGCGGGTCCGGCTTCTTCATCCGCGGCTGGCGCAGCCTGACTTGCCGCAGCCCGAACATGTACACGCTGATCTCGATTGGGGTGGGCGTGACCTGGGCCTACAGCCTGATCGCTTTCCTGGCGCCGGCGCTATTCCCGGCGGCGTTTCGGGACGCCCACGGCCAGGTGGGGGTTTATTTCGAGTCGGCGGCGACCATCGTCGCCCTGGTGATGCTCGGCGACTTTCTGGAACTGCGCGCACGCAAGCGCACCGGCAGTGCGATCAAGGCACTGCTGGGGTTGGCGCCGAAGACCGCGCGCCGCGTCCGCGACGGACACGAGCAGGACGTGCCGCTGGATGAAGTGCAGCACGGCGACATCCTGCGTGTGCGCCCGGGCGAGAAAGTGCCGGTGGACGGCGTGGTCACCGCGGGCGCCAGCCACGTCGACGAATCGATGCTGACCGGGGAACCGCTGCCGGTGCAAAAGCGCGCCGGCGATGGCGTGACCGCCGGCACCGTCAACCAGGACGGCAGCCTGCTGCTGCGCGCTGAAAAAGTCGGCGCGGAAACCATGCTTTCCCAGATCGTGGCGCTGGTGGCGCAGGCACAGCGCTCGAAGGCACCGGCGCAACGGATCGCCGACCGTGTCGCCGCCTGGTTCGTGCCGGCGGTGGTGACGGTGGCGGCGATCAGTTTCGTCGCCTGGGCCGCGTTCGGTCCGCCGCCGGCGCTGGCTCACGCGCTGATCGCGGCAGTGTCGGTGCTGATCATTGCCTGCCCATGCGCGCTCGGCTTGGCGACGCCGATCTCGATCATGGTTGCCAGCGGTCGCGGTGCGCAGGCCGGCGTGCTGTTCCGCGACGCCGCCGCGATCGAGGCGCTGCGCGACATCGATACGCTGGTGATCGACAAAACCGGCACCATCACCGAGGGCAAGCCGGCGCTGACCGATGTTTTTCCGTACCAGGCTTTCGATAAAAGCGAGGCATTGAAGCTTGCCGCCGCACTCGAGGCCGGCAGCGAACATCCGTTGGCGCGGGCGGTGCTGGCGGCGGCGTCCGCTGGTGGCGTGGCGATCGTCAAGGTCGAGGATTTCAAGTCAATCACCGGTAAAGGCGTGGTCGGCACGGTCGCCGGTCGCCGCGTCGCCTTGGGCAATGCCGCGCTGATGGATGATGAAGGCGCCGCCGCCGCAGGCTGGGACGAAGACGCCGAGGCGCTGCGCCGTGACGGCGCCACGGTGATGTTTCTGGCCGTCGGCGGCAAGCCGGCCGCGCAGTTGGCGGTGACCGACCCGATCAAGCCGAGCACGCCCGCCGCACTCGAAGCGTTGCACCGCGCCGGCTTGCGGGTGGTGATGGCCACCGGCGACGCGCGCGGCACGGCCGAGGCGGTCGCGGCCAGGCTGCCGCTCGATGCGGTGATCGCCGAAGCGTCGCCACAGGATAAGGCGCGCGAGGTGCAGCGCCTGAAGGCGCAGGGGCGGCAAGTGGCGATGGCCGGCGACGGCGTCAATGATGCGCCGGCGCTGGCGGTCGCCGACGTCGGCATTGCCATGGGCACCGGTACCGACGTGGCGATGGAGACGGCTCAAGTGACGTTGGTCAAGGGTGATCTGCGCGCCATCCTGCGGGCGATCCGGTTGTCCAGGGCCACCCTGGTCAACATCCGCCAGAACCTGTTTTTCGCCTTCGTCTACAACAGCGTCGGCGTGCCATTGGCGGCCGGCGTGCTGTATCCGTGGCTGGGTTTGCTGCTGTCGCCGATGATTGCGGCGCTGGCGATGAGCCTGTCTTCGGTCTCGGTCGTCAGCAACGCTTTGCGCCTGCGTCGCATCTCGATCGATAGCTAAGAACGCCCGCCATGTGAGACGCATAAAAAAGCGGCGCCGAGAGACTCAGCGCCGCAGGAAGGCCCCAGGGGGGGCTGGGAGCTCAACACGAAACAGGGCGAAGTTTAAATCCCCGGTTCGAGTGCCGTCAAGTATTTGTCAACGTAATGTATAGAAATATGCGCAGGCGAACGCTGCACTGGCAAATACAGTTTTGTGTTTGCGCCATGCACCAGGATTAATTATTTATATTATTGAATAATAAAAACTTTATTTGCATTTTGCTGTCTGGGCCAGCTGCACTGCTTTTTATCTGCAGGTGGTTGTGAGATACTATCGACAAGATTTTGTCTAGAAAAAGCCATGTCGAAAGCGAGGTTCCGGATTGGCGCAGTGGCCCGTTTGACCGGAGTGCCGGAGGCCACGCTGCGTGTCTGGGAGCGGCGTTACGGCGCTGTTCTTCCGGAACGCACCGTCAAGGGCGGCCGGCTGTATAGCGACGCCGACATCGAGCGCATCTGCCTGCTCAAGCGGGCGGTGGAGGCGGGTTTCCCGATCGGCACGATTTACGATATCAGCAGCGAGGATCTGGAAAAGAGGTTACGGCGGACGTTGCCGCGCAATGCCGGCGGTGACGTGCTGCCAGAGCTGGCGGTGGTCTTGATCGGACCGACACTGTCGGCCCGATGTCCGTCCGCGGTGCTGGCCGGACCGGCGCGCGTGGTTGCGCGCTTCGCGTCGCTGGAACAGTTCGACGGCGGCGCCCCCGGTTGCGACGCAGTGCTGATCGAGGAGGCCTCGCTGCTGCCGGAGACGGTGCGCCGGCTGGTGGCTTTGCGTGGTCGAACGACCGCCAGTCGGCTGATCGTGATCTACCGCTTCGCCAGCCCGGCGGCGCTGGAGCAACTCGAACGTGCCGGCCTCTGCGCGGTGCGCGGACCGCTTGAGCCGGAGCAGCTCGAGCGGCTGTGCCTGCAGCAATGCCGCCAGCCGTCTGCCGCGGACAACGACGCGATTCTGGCGCCATCACCTCCGCAGCGGCGCTATACCGACACGCAGTTGGCGCGCCTGCTTGGCCGCCAGACTTCGGTGGAGTGCCAATGCCCGCGTCATTTAGCCGATCTGCTGACGGCGTTGAACGCGTTCGAGGCCTACAGCGCCGGTTGTGAAAACCGCGACGATGCCGATGCCACCCTGCACGCGATGCTGGCGAAAGCCGCGGGTGGCGCGCGCTGCATCATGGAGCAGGGGCTGGAACGCGTATTGCTGCATGAAGGTCTGACACTGTAGGACACCGGCGGCCATTGACGGCCGCCCAGAGCAGGAGATGAGTCGATGAATCGCCCCAAATTAAGATTATCCCGACATGCGGAGCCGGCCCCGGCGCGGTTATTGTCCGCGGAAGCCCAGCTCGCAGAGCAGACGGTCGCCGCCGAACTTGAGCGAATGCGCGGCGAGCCGTTTTCGGCCGCTGCGGTGGCTGCGGAGCTTGGCTGTCGTGAGGGGGTCGCGGCGGAGCTGGGCTCGTTTCTGATGCCGCGTGGCCAGCGGTTTCACGTGCGCCGGGTGTTGACGCACATCTCGGCTTATCTGCGTATCGACCCGGTACGGCTGCGCGAACTGCTCGGCCGTGGAGATGCCGACGAGCCGGCCGGCGATCATCACGGTCACGGTCAGCCGCACCGCGGCGTGCACGAGCACGGCGAGCGCCGGGCCCCCAAAGTCATGGTGATCCATCGCCGGCGCATCGCGAAACAGTTTGGCGCCAATCTGTCCCGTGCGAAATCCGCGGTCGGTGAGCCGTTGGAAGTTTAGCCGGCGGCGACCCCGCGCGCAGCGATCGCCGAAGCTGCTAGCATCACCGCCAGCGACAGCATCACCAAACCCATCGCCCGCGCCAGCAGCGGGGCGGCCAGCGCCAGCCGCGCCCGTAGCCTTAGCTGACCGAGCAGCAGCGCCAGTAGTGCGAACCAAGCGAAAGTTGTCAGCGGCAGCCACAACGCCAGCGCCAGCTTGAGCCAAAGCTGCGCGCGGCCGCCGATTACTGCGGTGAACAGCGCGACGAAGAACACCACCGCCTTTGGATTGAAGGTGTTGGTTGCCAGGCCCTGCAGATAATAGCTGTGCCGTCGGACCGTTCCGGCTGCTCGCGGTGCGCCGGCGGGTTGTGCCCGCAACGCTTGCCAGCCGAGCATCGCCAGCACCGCCGCGCCGACCCAACTCAGGATCGGCAGCAGCCAGGGCAGTGCAGCGGCGACCAAGCCGAGACCAAACAGGCCGTAGCCGACGTGGATCAGCACGCCGTTGCCGATTCCGGCAGCAGTCCATAGGCCCGCGCGGCGGCCGCCGGCGGCGGTGTTGCGCAGGATCAGGGCGAAGTCCGGTCCCGGGCTGATCACCGCGAGCAGGTGTGCCGCCGCCACCGCGGCGAACAATGAAACCTGGCCGGCGAAGTCGCTCACCGACGCCGCTTCAGCCGCAATCCATCGCGACCTGCGACCCTATCCGGCCGCGTACTCGCGCTGCAGATAGCCGATGATCGCCGCCGATTCGAACAACCGCATGTCGCGATTCGGATCGACCAGATACGGTAGCTGCACGCGGCCGGTCGCTGCCAGCAGACGGCGGCGGTTGCGGCCGCGTACCGGGGCGTTCGGAAACAGTCGTCGGCGCAAGCCTGGCGGACCGATGTCGCGCCAGCTCGCTTTGCCGGCGCTGCGGGAGATGTAGGGCAGCTCCAGCTCGCACAGCACTTCGCGCACCAGCCGCGTGTAGGGGCTGGACTCGAAGCCGTAAAGTTCGAGCGGCTGTGCCGGCGCACGCGACGGCCGCGCGCCGG
Organism: Gammaproteobacteria bacterium; assembly: GCA_028871525.1. Lineage (GTDB taxonomy): Bacteria > Pseudomonadota > Gammaproteobacteria > Nevskiales > Nevskiaceae > SCRT01. Next base: position 86,360 of record JAGWMX010000001.1, on the reverse strand, counting down.
CGCCGCGCAGGCCGCGGGCAATCGTCGCCAGCCCACCGCTGAGCTGCGTAATGCCGACCAATGGCGCCGGCAGGCGCGGCGCGTGCCCGTCGTATCTGCGCGCCAGGTAGTCGATGATGTCGCCCGATTCGTACAGGCGCGTGTCGGTGTTCGGATCCAGCAGCAATGGAAACTGCGATTTGCCGCCGAGTTCGACGACATGCGGACGAAACCGCTGGCCGCCGGCCGGACAAGGGTAAATCAGGGCGTCGAGATCGAGAGCGGTCAACGCCTCGCGTACGCGCCGGCAGTATGGGCAGGCCTCGAATTCGTACAGTTCCAGCAGCCGTTCCGGCTGGCGCTGCGCCGGTGCGAACGCACCGGTCCCGCGCCAGCCGCGCAGGCTGCTGGAGAGCAGCGAGGTACCGACATCGAACGCGTGCATCGGATCGGGGGTGCGGAGGTTGCGTCATTATCGCCCGTGCGCGGTCCTGACTGCATCCGCTGCCGGGGCCGGCGGCATCCAAGCACAAAGAGCCCACATCGGAGTCCATCGATGAGTGCCGTTCACCGGTTTTGTCACGTCGCCAGCCTGCGCGCGCTGGCCGCGGCAGCCTCGTTGTCGATCGCCGCCTGCAGCCACGCCGCCGAACCGACGGCGACGACGGTGTCGCGCAGCTTGCCGTTGGATGCCGGGGCCAGCCTGCGCGTCGAGGTGCCTTCCGGCGACGTCGAAATCAGCGGCGACAACGGTGCCGCCGGTTTGCGGCTCAGCGGGCGGCTCGCGCCCGGTCGGCAGCTACAGGTCGATGGTGATGCACGGCATTTGCGACTGCAGGTGGTCGGCTCCGCGGTCGGTTGGCGCGGCTGGCTGCACGCGTTGTTGCACACCGGAAGTCGTTCGGGAACGCATTTAGTCCTGCAGCTGCCGGCCGCGGTGGCACTGGAGTTCCATGCCGGCAGCGCCGATTTGCGCGTGCGCGGTTTGAGCGGCCCGCTGTCGGCCGACACCGCCAGCGGCGACGTCTGGATCGAGAGCTCCGGCACCAAACTGGTGATCAAGACCGCCAGCGGCGACGTCCATGTCCGCGACCCGGCTACGGACGAAACCCGGATTTCGACCGCCAGCGGCGATTTGCGCCTGTACGGGATCGGCGGTCGGGTGAATCTGCAGACCGCTTCCGGTGATATTCGGCTTGAGGCCGGAACCGTGACCGAGCTTTCGGCCGGCAGCGTATCCGGGGATCTGCAGGTGCGTTTGCAGCCGGCGCCCGAAGCGCGGGTGAAGCTGTCGACCGTGTCTGGCGACGTCGGCTTGCACCTGACCGGCGGCAGCGGCGCGACGCTGACGCTGTCCACCGTCAGCGGCGATATCGGTACCGCCGTGCCGCTGCAGTTCGACGATCGCCATCGCCGGGCTCAGGGTCGCTACGGCAACGGCAGCGCACAGGTGTCGATCAAGACCGTCAGCGGCGATATCCGCGTCGGTGCCGCGCCGGCGCCGGCGGGGTCAGTGTCGGAAATGCCGGATGCCGGTCAACGCCATCGCCATGCCGTGCTCATCGGCCGCGACGGTCACTTCCTCGTCGCGTACTGAACCGCCAGGTTGAATGACGGCGCGGATACCGGCGGCAGCGGCGGTATCGATGCCGTCGCGGAACGGGAAGAAGGCATCCGAAGCCATCACCGCACCGGCCAGTGCAAGGCCCTGATCGGCCGCTTTCTGTGCCGCGATACGCGCGGCATCGACACGGCTCATCTGCCCGGCGCCGATGCCGAGCGTGCGGCCGTCCCTGGCGAAGACGATGGCGTTGGATTTGACGAAGCGGGTGACGATCCAGGCGAAGCGCAGATCGGCCAGTTCCTGCTCGCTCGGTCGGCGGCGACTGACGATTTTGAGTTCGGTCGGTGCCGGGTCGTAGTCGTCGCGACTCTGCGCCAGCAGACCGCCGTCGACGCGCTTGAAATCCAGCGCCGGCGGAGGTTGTGCCGGCCAGCCGCCGGTGGCCAGCACGCGGACGTTGGGTTTGACGGCGAGTTTCGCAAGCGCGGTCTCGGTCACTGCCGGGGCGACGATCACCTCGACGAACTGGCGTTCGACGATGGCCGCCGCAGTGTCGGCGTCGAGTTCGCGGTTGACGGCGATGATGCCGCCGAAGGCCGAGGTCGGATCGCACCGATAGGCTGAATCGTAGGCGTGCAGAATGCCTTTGCGGCTGACGGCCGCGCCGCAGGGGTTGGCGTGCTTGACGATCACGCAGGCCGGTTCGACGAAGGCCTTGACGCAGGTCAGTGCGGCGTCGGCGTCGGCGACATTGTTGAACGACAGCGGTTTGCCCTGCAGCGGCCGCGCCGCCGCGATGCTTCCCGGCGGCGGTTCGCGTTCGACATAGAAGGCCGCGCGCTGGTGGGGATTTTCGCCGTAGCGCATGGTCTCGCGCAGGAAGAACTGCAGGCCCAGCACGCCGGGAAATTCGGTGCGCGCACCCTCGGCGTCGAGACTGGACAGGTAGGCCGCCACCGCGGCGTCGTAACGTGCGGTCAGCGCGAATGCCTTGGTCGCCAGGGCGCGGCGCAGCGCAGCGTCGGGGCCGCCGTGCGCTAGCGTTGCGATCACTTCCGGGTAGTCCGCCGGGTCGACGACCACAGTGACATCGGCGTGATTTTTGGCAGCGGCGCGCAGCATGGCCGGGCCGCCGATGTCGATGTTTTCGGTCGCTTCGGCGACGTCCGCCGTCGGCCGCGCGACGGTGGTTTCGAACGGATACAGATTGACCGCCACCAGATCGATGGCGCCGATGCCATGCTCGGCCAGCGCCGCGTCGTCAACGCCGCGGCGGGCGAGAATGCCGCCGTGGATCGCCGGATGCAGCGTTTTCACCCGGCCGGCCATGATTTCCGGGAAGCCGGTGATTTCGGCCACCTCGCGCGCCGCCACGCCGGAGGATTGCAGCAGGCGGCGGGTGCCGCCGGTGGCGAGCAGTTCGCAGCCGTTCGCCGTCAGCGCGCGCGCGAAATCGATCAGCCCGGTCTTGTCGGAGACCGACAGCAGTGCGCGTTGCAGCCGCCGTCGCCCGGCATCGGCGAGTCGCTTCACCGCAGCAGTTCGCCGACGTCGATCCGGTATTGTGCGATCTTCTTACGCAGCGTCGCGCGGTTGACGCCGAGCATGTCGGCCGCTTGCGACTGGTTGCCGGCGCAGAAGCGCAGCGTGGCGCGCAGCAGTGGCGGTTCGACCTGTTCGAGAAACATCTGGTAGAGATCCCGCGGTGCGTGCCCGTTGAGATTGGTGAAGTATTGGTCCAGGCACTCGGCCACCGAGTGGCATAGTGGTTTCGGTAATGACGATCGGGACAGCGAGCTGGCCTTGCCGGGGGACATACTTGATATCGAGGCCCTGGTATTGAGTCGAATCAGCCTATTGAAGCGGCCATCAAATGCTTGAACACGGTGCAGTCTCTGTCGCCAGCGCAGTGTGTGAAACGTACAGCGAAATGGCCGCTGCAATCACACGGAGCACGGTTTTTACCATTGATCCGGCAACCTGGAAACCTAATCGGTCGCAGTCGGTATCGGCTCGAGCAGAGCATGGTTCAAACACCATGTGGCCGGATCAATAGTGTCAGGCTGGCGATGATACGCGCATCCGCATGGATGGCAAAGCGGTGCGAGGCGCGGGCGGCTCAGCCTCTTCCCGCGAGTCGCAGCCAGCCGTCACGGCGCGCTGCGCGGGCGAAGCGCAACGGCGGCGCATAAGCGGCGCGCACCGCATCGCCCTGTTGTTCGAGCAGGCCGGCGAGCACCAGCCAGCCGCCCGGCGCCAGCTGTGCGATCAGCCGCGGCGCCAGTTCGATCAGTGGCCGCGCCAGGATGTTGGCGAGGATCACGTCGTAACGCCGGCGTCGACGCCTCAGGCCGTGCGGCGTGCATATCGCCAGCCGTGCGGCGACGCCGTTGCGTCGCGCATTGTCGGCGGCGGCGGTGAGTGCCTGCGGATCGCGGTCGACCGCAACTGCCGCGTGCGCGCCGAGCTTCAACGCCGCGATGGCCAAGATCCCAGAGCCGCAGCCGTAGTCCAGCACCGTAGTGCCGGTCAGTCGCGCCCGCGCCAGCCAAGCCAGGCACAGTGCGGTGGACGGGTGGGTGCCGGCGCCGAACGCCAGCCCCGGCGGCAACCGCACCGCGGTGCCACGGCGTGGCGCCGGGACGTCGTCGTCGGGCAGCACCCATAGCCGTGCACCGAAGCGCAGCGGTTGCGCATGCGCCCGCCAGGCGTCGATCCAGTCGTCATCGGCGACCCGCGCACGGCGAACGGCGAGGCGATCGCCTTCGGGAAGCGTGGCGCGCAGCCGCCCGACCACGATTTCCGGCTGCGTGTCGGCGTCAAACAGCGCGGTGAGCCGGCTGATCGCCCATAGCGGCGTGGCGCCCGGCGGCGGTTCCAGCAGTGGCTGGTCGCCGGCATCGGACAGGGTGACGGCTCGCGCGCCGCAGGCTTCCAGCAAGGTTTCGGCCAATCGGGGGTGCGCGGTGACCAGCGTCAACTGCAGCAGGCCGCCGCCGCGGTCAGCGGCTGCGGTTTTTGAGCCGCCGTTATTTGCCGTGCGCTCGCAATTCGAAGTCTCGGCCCGGCGCATTTTCAAAGACGGTCCGTCAGCTGTCTGCGGCCCACTGCTTGAGTTTTTCGCCGAGGTAGTGGATGTGGTGCCGGCCCTGGCCGAACACCTCGTCGTTCATGATCCGGCGGTGCAGCGGGATATTGGTCTGAATGCCGTCGATGATCATCTCGGCCAGCGCCTGCCGCATCCGCGCGATCGCCGAATCGCGTGTCGAACCGTGAGCGATCAGCTTGCCGATCATCGAATCGTAGTTCGGCGGTACGCGGTAACCCGCGTAGCAGTGGGAGTCGATGCGGATACCCGGCCCGCCGGGCGTGTGGTATTTGCCGATCTCGCCCGGCGACGGCAGCAGCCGGAACGGATCCTCGGCATTGATTCGGCACTCGATCGCGTGACCGCGCCAGACGATGTCCTCCTGCCGCAGCGCGAGTTTTTCGCCGGCGGCGACCAGGATCTGTTCACGCACCAGATCGCTGCCGGTGACCATCTCGGTGACCGGATGTTCGACCTGGATGCGCGTGTTCATTTCGATGAAATAGAAATGCCCGTCGTCGAAAAGGAACTCCATCGTGCCGGCGCCGCGGTAGCCGATGCGTTTGCAGGCCTCCACGCACAGGGCGCCGATCTGTGACCGCTGCTCGGCGGTGATGCCCGGCGCCGGGGATTCTTCCACCACCTTCTGGTTGCGTCGCTGCATCGAGCAGTCGCGCTCACCGAGATGCACGACGTTGCCATGAGCGTCGGCCAGCACCTGGATCTCGATGTGACGCGGCGTCTCTAGGTATTTTTCAAGGAACACCGCGCCATCGCCGAATGCCGCCTGCGCCTCGTTGCGCGCGATGCTGGCACGTTCGCCCAGTTCGCCGGGTTCGCGGACCACATGCATGCCGCGGCCGCCGCCGCCGGCGGCGGCCTTGATCAGCACCGGGTAGCCGATATCGGCGGCGATGCGCCGGCACTCGGCATCGTCGTGCGGCAGCACCCCCGCCGAGCCGGGCACACACGGCACGCCGGCGGCCAGCATTTCGGCCTTGGCAGTGGTTTTGCCGCCCATCAGCCGGATGGTTTCCGGCCGTGGCCCGATGAACACGAAGCCCGAGCGCTCGACGCTCTCGGCGAAGTCGGCGTTTTCCGACAGGAAGCCGTAGCCGGGATGGATGGCATCGGCGTCGGTGACTTCGGCTGCGGCGATGATCGCAGCCATGTTCAGGTAGCTGCCTGTTGCCGGCGGCGGACCGATGCACACTGCCTGGTCGGCCAGCAGCACATGTTTCAGGTCGCGGTCGGCGGTCGAATACACCGCCACCGTCTTGATGCCCAATTCGCGGCAACTGCGAAGAATGCGCAGCGCGATCTCGCCGCGATTGGCGATCAGGATTTTTTCAAACATTCACGCCGGCTCGATCGCGAAAAGAGGTTGGTCGAATTCGACCGGTTGCCCGTCGTCGGACAGGATTTCGGCGACCACGCCGGCGCGATCGGCCTCGATCTGGTTCAGCATCTTCATCGCCTCGATGATGCACAACGTCTGGCCCTGGCGCACCGTTTGCCCGACCTCGACGAATGATTTTGCACCGGGCGATGGCGCCCGGTAGAAGGTGCCGACCATCGGCGCGCGCACCAGGTGGCGGTTGACGACGCCGGCCGGTTCCGGCGGCGACGTGGGCGGAGGTGGGGCCGCTGGCGCGGCGGGAGGCGTTGCCGGGGCAGCCGGCGGTGATGCGACGGTGATGGCCGGCGGCGGTGCGTACACCGCTGTCGCCGGTGCGGGCGCAGCGATGTTCGGTACGCGACTGATGCGTACCGACTCTTCGCCTTCGTTGACCTCCAGCTCGGCGATGCCGGAATGCTCGACGAGTTCGATCAGCGTTTTGATTTTTCGCAAATCCATGGCAGTTCCCCGACAGCGGCGCGGCGCGCCGCCAACTTATGCGGACAGTTGTTGGTGGGCGGCGATCACCGCCAGCCGATAACCGAGCGGGCCGAAGCCGACGATAACGCCGGCGGCCAGATCGGACAGCAGCGAACGATGGCGGAATGTCTCGCGGGCATACACGTTTGACAGGTGCACTTCGATGAACGGCAGCGCCACCGCCGACAATGCGTCGCGCAGCGCCACGCTGGTATGGGTGTAAGCGCCGGCGTTGATCAGAATCAGCGCGGTACCGTCGGCAGCGGCCGCTTGAATACGCTCGACCAGTTCGCCCTCGTGGTTGGACTGGAAGCAGTCGAGTTGATGGCCCAGCTGTGCCGCTTCGGATGCCGCCGCCGCCTCGATTCGGGTCAACGGAGTATCGCCGTAGATCTGCGGTTCGCGGCTTCCGAGCAGATTGAGATTGGGCCCGTTGATCAGCAGCAGTCGGCTCACGCGGGCACTTTAGCAACAGGTCTCCGGTGATTGTGCCCGAGTTTAGGATTGCCGCCAAGTTAGCAAGTTAGGCGGAGTTGGGCTCAGTTATCGGCGATTTGTCGGCCAGATTTCATCAGATCGGCCTGGCGCGGCAGATTCTGGCGAATCAACTGGTCGAGCTGTTCGGACTCGAATCCACCCAGTTGGCGGTGGATGATCTGTCCCTGCGGACTGACCAGCACCGAGTACGGCAGTCCGCTCGTAGCGTTGCCGAGCCGGGCCATCAGCATGATCATCGGATCCAGCGAACCGGTCAGAATCGGATAGTCGAAGCCGAAATCCGGCGCCGCCTTGCGCACCGCTTTCTGATCGTCGACCGCCGGCCCGACGATCTGCAGGCCCTGCGAGCCATAGCGGCGCTGCTCTGCGATCAGGTCCGGTATTTCCTTGCGACACGGCACGCACCAGGTGGCCCAGAAGTTGACCAGCAGCAGCTTGCCGTGCCATTGCGAGAATGCCTGCATGCGGCCGGTCAAGTCCGGCAGTTGTACATCGGTTGGAAACGGATCGTTGACCGCCGTAGCCGTCTGAGTGCGGTCAGGCTGAGGGTGCAATGCGTGACCGCTCAGCCGCAGCCACAGCGCCGCGGCCAGCACCGTGACGACGACGCCGAGCAGCGCGCCGGCCACCAGATAGCGGATCGCCGTGGCGCTCATCGCTGCGCGCCTGCGGCGGCGATCTCGACGACGCGGGTCTGCGGCGGATAGCAGACGCCGATGTCGGCGCAACCCTGGTAGCTCACCTGCACGCGGGTGATCGCCGGTGCGCCGGCAGCCTGCGGCCAGGTCACTCGCAGTGCACCGCGGTAGACCTGTACCCGGCCGAGTTGCGGCACCGTCTTGGCCTGTGCAGGCGGCAATCGCGGTGTGCCGAGGCGGGCGCCGGCCGGGGCCAACACCTGCGCGGCGATGTGGTCGCGATACAGGTAGTAGCCCGGCGCTACCTGCCAGGTGACGACCACTGCATCGCCGTTGCGCTCGGCGTCGACCAGCGCGAACGCCCGTGCCGCCGGCAACAGGGCATCGGTGTTGGAGGCGGTCGGCCACGGCAGCGTCGCGGCGGTCGCGGCAGCGGGTAGCAGCGCAAGCAGAAAGCTCGGTTTCATTTCAGTTCCGGTTCGGTTTCGGCGCAAGCCGCCGCCACCCAGTCGAGATACGCCGGCAGGCCGGCGTCGACAGAGACCGCGACCAGCTCCGGGAGTTCATAGGGGTGCAATTTCAGCACCGCGTCCTGTAGCGCCGGAAAACGCGCCGTGCTGGTCTTGACCAGCAGCAGCGTTTCGGCAGCGTGCTCGACGGCGCCGCGCCAGCGATAGGTCGAGCGCACCGCGGGCAGGCAGTTGACGCAGGCCGCCAGACGCTGTTCGACCAGCGCAGTGGCAAGCGCGTCGGCGGCAGCCTCGGGCGCGGTGACCAGCACCAGCAGTACCTGGTTCATGACAAGCCCAGTTTAGCCCACGTGCGGCACACGACCCAGTCTATTCATGCTTTAATGATCGTTCAGGCTGCAATGATCGTTCAAGCGTGAATGATCATTACAGGGGGGGAGATGGACGTGCTTGCAGATGGTTCTGCAGGCGGCGCGAGCCGGGTCGGTGCAAAGCCGCTGCCGCCCACCAAGGTGTTGCTGGCCGTATCGAGCGCCGGCCTGGTGCTGGCGCTGGTTGCCGTGGTGCTGGCCAGTGCCCAGCCGCAGTTGGGGGTGGGGCTGGTCGCCGGTCCCGTTGCCGATGCGCCGCCGCGCGTGGAAACGTCTCCGCGGGGACCGCCGCCTTCGTTGCGCGCCGGTACCGCCGTGGTCTGGCTGCAGGCGCCGGGCCTGCTGCGGGTGACGCTGCGCAGCGACGACCTGACGCCGGAACCGGACGCGGTGTTCACTCGCTATGCGGACTTCCGCGCCTTCCTCGCCCGCCAGCAGAGGATCTGGCAGGTGCTGCGTGCCGGCGGTGTCTTCGCCGGCCTCGGCGACGGCCGGCGACTGCTGCTGCCGGTGGCGCAGGGACGGCCGCCGGATTCGCTCGGTTGGCTGTTCTGGATGCAGATCTTCAGCGCGCTGGGCGCGTTGCTGGTCGGTTGCGGCATCTGGGCGTTCCGGCCGGCCGAACCGGCGGCGCGCTACAGCGCCATAGCCGGAGCCAGCGCGCTGTTGATGGAATTGCCGGCGGCGGTGTACAGCACCCGCATGCTGGCGCTGCCGGGCACGCTGTTCGCGGCGCTGTCGGCCGCCAACCATCTCGGTTCGCTGCTGTGTGCCGCATCGGCGTTCGCGGTGTTATGGCACTACCCGCGCCGGTTCGCTGCCTGGGACGTGGGACCGCCGGCACTGCTGACGGCGGTGTCGTGGTGGATGCTGGAACAACTCGGCGTCAGCCCGCTGGGCATGGCCAGCGCCAATTGCGTCGTGGTCGTCGGCTACGTACTGTCGTTGGCGCTGGCGGCGACGCAGTGGTGGCGGGTACGCGGCGATCCGCTGGCGCGAGCGGCGTTCGAATGGTTCGTCCTGTCCGGACTGTTCGGCGCCAGCGTCCTGGTGCTGGTGGTGATTGTGCCGGGGCTGGTGGGCTACGACACCGGCTGGCTGCAGGCTTACGCCTTCGGCTTTTTCCTGGTGGTACAGGGCGGCGTCGCGTTGGGCATTGCCCGTTACCGGCTCTACGATCTAGAGCGCTGGTGGTTGCGTGCGCTCGGACTGGTGATCGGGGCCCTGGCGGTGGTGGTGCTGGATACGGTGCTCGTTTCGGTGCTGCCGTTGGACGCAGCGGGGGCGCTGTTGCTGTCGCTGGCAGTGTCCGGCTGGCTTTACTTTCCGCTGCGGCAGTGGCTGGTCGAGCGGTTGCCGCCGTGGCGTCCGCGGACCGGCGCCGATTCGATGTCCCAACTACTGCCCGATCTGTTGGGTTCGGAGCGCCCGATCGAGCAATTGTTGCCGGACGCGCTGGCCGGACTGTTTGCGCCATTGGACCTGCAGCCGCTGCAGGCCCCATTGAAGGCGCCCGAACTGCGCGAGTCCGGCGCGGTGCTGGCGGTGCCCGGTTTGTGCGGCGGCAACGGCTACGCCTTGCGTTGGGCCGACCGCGGCGCCCGGCTTTTTCGACGCCAGGATGTGCTGCTGGCAGCTTCGGTCCAGGCCATCCTGCAGCGTTGTGCCAATTACGAGATCGCGGTACGTGCCGGGGTCGAGTCCGAGCGCCTGCGCCTGGCCCAGGATCTGCACGATGATATCGGCGCGCGGCTGCTGACGCTGATCCATCGCTCCGAAGGGCCGGCGGCACAGATGGCGCGCGATGCGCTGGAAAACCTGCGGCTGGTGGTGCACGGCCTGGCGGCCGGCGCGCTGCAGATCGAGGAAGCGCTGTCGCGCTGTCGCGAGGAGATCGCCGATCGCTGCGATGCGGTCGGTGTGCGCATGGTGTGGAGTTGCGTGCCGGAGCCGTTGCCGCAACGGTTGCTGCCGCCGCTGTTCCTGATCCATCTGAGCCGGGTGTTGCGCGAGGCGGTCACCAACGCGCTGCGCCACTCCCGGCTGACCCGGCTGTCGGTCGGTGTGGAGCTGACCGACGGCAGGCTGACGCTCAGAGTGGCGAATGACGGCAGCCCGACGCCACCGGCGCGCTGGTCTGCAGGGCTGGGGTTGCGCGGCATGCGCGCGCGCGCCGCCGTGCTCGGCGGCCGGATCGATCTGCGCGGTGACGGCGACCGGGTGGAGGTGATCTGTCAGGTGCCGCTCGCCGGTACCCCCGTATGGGGGGTGACGGCGGCGACCGATTCAGCCGAGACTGAATTTCAACATCAGCTTTGAAGTGCAAGGAGGCGCCGGGGCCGGGAACTGCGAGTGTTCCGCGGCTCAGATGTTGCACGCGCTGCACGGCGTTTATCGTCGGCACAGCGTTGCGCGCTGCCAGGCAGGCCGTTGCCGGGCAGGTTCATCCCCCACATCTTGTCGTGCTGTTTTCCGGTCTGCCGGTTCGACGGCGGGTCGGGTGTCCCGAATCGGAGTCGAATAAATGAATCGCGGGCTGGTGGTCGAGGATCTGGAGTCTTCTGTGGCGTGGCTGTCGCGCGCATTGCAGGGCGCTTTCCCCGGCATCGAGGTGCGCACCGCCGGCACGCTGGCGGAGGCGGGTCGCCTGCTGGGCGAGTTCACCCCGGAGATCGCGCTGGTGGATCTCGGTCTGCCGGACGGCTCCGGCGTCGACCTGATCGCGCGCGCGGGGCGCGAATGCGCGAATTGCTGCTGCATCGTCACCACCATCTACGCCGACGATGCCCACCTGTTTCCGGCGCTGCGCGCGGGCGCCGGAGGCTATCTGCTCAAGGATCAGCCGGTGGAGCGGGTGATCGAGCAATTGCAGGCGATCGACCGCGGCGAGCCGCCGCTGTCGCCGGCGATCGCCCAGCGCCTGCTGCGGGTGTTCGCGCCGGAGACCGCCGAGAACGACGACGCGCGGCTGACCCCGCGCGAGCGCGAGACCCTGGTGCTGATCGCCAAGGGTTACCGGCTGCCGGAAGTGTCCGCAAATCTCGGCGTCACCCGCAACACCGCGGCCGGTCTGATCAAGTCGATCTATCGCAAACTCAAGGTCTCCAGCCGCGCCGAGGCGGCGCTGGAGGCGGCGCGGATGGGGTTGATCCATACGGATTTCTAAGCCGTTATCGCCACCGGCCGGCGCAGATGACACGGCACCGGCGCGTGATGCTTGATCCACGAACGCCAGCCCGATTGGAAGCGACGTGGCAGCTGCCGCCGCCACTCGCCTATAATTCACAGCCCAACCGCCTGCCAGGCGCCGTCGCGGCCTGGGCGGGTTAAACCAAGCCATTGAATCGAGAGGCCTTAAGACGGATGAGTACCGAAGGCGTGGACGACAGCCGCCGCCGCTTTCTGCTGGCCACCAGCACCGTCGTCGGCGGCGCCGGCGTGGTTGCGCTGGCTTGGCCGTTTCTGGATTCCCTGTCCCCGAGCGCCAAAGCTCTGGCCGAAGGCGCGCCGGTGTCGGTCGACATCAGCAAGGTTGAAAAAGGCCAGCAGATCACGGTGTTCTGGCGCAAGCAGCCGGTGTGGGTGCTCAGCCGCACCTCCAGCATGTTGGCCAGCCTGAACCAAGTGACGCCGCGCCTGGCGGATCCGAAGTCCGAACAACCGCAGCAGCCGGACTACTGCAAGAACGAATATCGCGCGATCAAACCGGAATACCTGGTGATGATCGGCATCTGCACCCACCTCGGCTGTTCGCCGAAGCTCAAGGCGCAGGCCCCGGATCCGGCGGTGGATCCGCACTGGCTGGGCGGCTACCTGTGCCCCTGCCACGGTTCGAAATACGATCTTTCCGGCCGCGTGTTCACCGGCCAGCCGGCACCGCTGAATATGGTGGTGCCGCCGAACCGCTACGCCAACGACACGCTGGTGGTGATCGGCGAAGATCCGCACGAAAACAAATCCAAGGCCTAGGAGCTCGAGTCGATGGCCATCACGCCTAATCCGTACAAAACCACCGGCTTTCTCGGCTGGATCGACGACCGCTTTCCACTGACCAAGATCTGGAAAGATCACCTGTCCGACTATTACGCGCCGAAGAACTTCAACTTCTGGTACTTCTTCGGTTCGCTGGCGATGCTGGTGCTGGTCAACCAGTTGCTGACTGGCATTTTCCTGACCATGCACTACGACCCGAGCGCTGAAAACGCCTTCGGTTCGGTGCAGTACATCATGCGCGACGTACCCTGGGGCTGGCTGATCCGCGACCTGCACGCCGCCGGCGCCTCGGCGTTCTTCATCATTGTCTACCTGCACATGCTGCGCGGCATCATGTACGGCTCGCACCGCAAGCCGCGGGAGCTGATCTGGCTGTTCGGCTGCCTGATCTTCCTGGTGCTGATGGCCGAGGCGTTCTGCGGCTACGTGCTGCCGTGGGGCAACATGTCCTACTGGGGCGCCAAGGTCATCATCTCGCTGTTCGGTGCGGTCCCGTTCGTCGGCCACCAGTTGCAGGTGTGGATCCAGGGGGATTTCACGCCCAGCGGCGCCACGCTCAATCGTCTGTTCGCGTTTCACGTCATCGCACTGCCGTTGGTCCTGGTGATGCTGGTGTTCCTGCACGTGATGGCGCTGCACGAGGTCGGCTCGAACAACCCGGACGGCATCGAGATCAAGCAGCACAAGGGTCCGGACGGCAAGCCGCTGGACGGCATCCCGTTCCATCCGTACTACACGGTGCACGACCTGGTCGGCGTGGGGGTGTTCCTGCTGATCTTCGCCGCGGTGATTTTCTTCGCCCCCACCGGCGGCGGTCTGGTGATCGAGCCGGATAATTTCCTGCCCGCCAATCCGTTGGTGACGCCAGCGGAGATCCATCCGGCCTGGTATTTCGGCGTGTTCTACGCGATGTTGCGGTCGATCCCGGCGATGTTCGACACCCAGATCTGGGGCGTTCTGGTAATGTTCGGCGCGGTGCTGGTGCTGTTTTTCCTGCCCTGGCTGGATCGTAGCCCGGTCAAGTCGATCCGCTACAAAGGCTGGATTTTCAAGACCGCGCTGGCGATCTTCATCGTCGACTTCCTGGTGATGAATTACCTGGGCATGCAGGCGGTCAACCCGCTGTACACAGCGATCACCCGGGTCGGCACCGCCGTTTACTTCGCATTCTTCCTGCTGATGCCGTGGTACAGCCGCTGGGACAGAACCAAACCGGTACCGGATCGGGTCAGCTTCCATGGCCACGGCGGATCGCAGCGGGTGACGTCATGAGCCGCAGGTTCAACGCCGCGCTGGCGCTGGCGGTGATTGCGCTGCTGCCAGGGTGGGCGCGGGCCGAAGATCATGGGCCGGGCTGGATGGCGTTTTCGGCCAGCCCGAACAACCTGGTCTCGGTCCAGCGCGGCGCCCGTGACTTCATGAACTACTGTTCCGGCTGCCATTCGCTGCAATACCAGCGCTACCAGCGCATGGCCACCGATCTGCACATCCCGGATCAGTTGCTGAAACAGGATCTGATGTTCAATCCGGATGCCAAACCCGGCGACACCATGGTCTCGGCAATGCCGGACCAGCAGGCGGCGACCTGGTTCGGCAAGGCGCCGCCGGATCTGTCGCTGGAGGCGCAGGTGCGCGGCGCTGACTGGATCTATAACTACCTGCAGCATTTCTACCTCGACCCCGCGCGGCCGACCGGAGCCAACAATCCGCAACTGCCGAATGCGGCGATGCCGGACGTGCTGTGGTCGCTGCAGGGTTGGCAGAAGCTGGTCGGCAAGGGTGACCAGGCACACTTCGAAAGCGTCAGCCAGGGCAGGATGACGCCGGAGCAGTATCGCGATTTCGTCGCCGATCTGGTTAATTTCCTCGACTACGTCGCCTCGCCGGAGCGTGCGCAGCGGCTGTCGGTCGGTTTCAAGACCATGATCTTTCTGGTGATCCTCACGGGGCTGCTGTACCTGCTCAACCGCGAATACTGGCGCAAGATCCACTGATGTCTGCGCGGCACCAGCGACGTCGAATTCTGCAACCGGTCAGGCCCGTCTTGAACGCGGGCCTGACGCTTTATCTGCCGGCAGCGGACCCGCTCGGCGACTGGCTGCACCTGGTGCTGGCGGAAAAAGGCATCGAGGGCGCGAGCGTCAGGCGATTGGCGGCCGGGGCGCGCGACGAGGATCTGCTGTTGCTCAATCCCACGCACAGCCTGCCGACGCTGGTCGACCGCCAGGGGATCATCACGGTGCCGTGGGTGATTGCGGAGTATCTGGACGAACGCTACCCGCATCCGCCGCTGATGCCGATCGAGCCGGCGCCGCGGGCGCGGGCCCGCAGTCTGCTGCAAGAGATGCTTAACGCGTTGTTTCCGGCACTCGGGGTGGGTATCCGCCGCGGGGCTGCGGCTGCGGCGATCACGGTGGCGCTGCGCGATCTGGCCGCCCAGCAGGCTGCGCGGCGACCGTGGCCGTGGCGCGGGTACACGCTGCTGGATTGCGCCTGGGCAGTGCTGCTGCAGCGCCTTCAGGAAACTACGGAAGTCAAGACCAGCGAGGCGTTGCAGCGATACCTGCGGCAGCTGCAGTCACGGCCTGCTTGGCGCGAGGTGTTCGGCTCATGAGCCGCTCGCGGCGCAGTTACCTGATTCGCGCAATTTACGATTGGGCGATGGACAGCGGCCTCACGCCGCATTTGCTGGTGGCGGTTGACCAACCCGGTGTGGAAGTTCCGAAAGCCTACGTCAAGGAAGATCGAATTGCGTTGAATGTCAGCCCGATGGCGGTGCAAGGCTTCGACCCGCTGGTCGAGCCGCTGCTGTTCTCGGCGCGCTTCGGCGGCGCGCCGTTCGAGTTGCAGATCCCCACCGGCGCGGTCTTGGCGATCTATGCTGCCGAAAACGGCGAAGGCATCGCCTTCGGTGAGCCGGAAGCCAGCCCGTCGGCGTCGCCGGACGAACCCGGCGGTGGCGTCCCGCGGCCGAGGCGGCCCAAGCTGCGCGTCGTCAAGTGACGATCTTCAGGCCGCGCGCGGCCTGAAGATCGTCATTGCGAGGGCTGCGCAGCGGTCCGCGGCAATCCTCTGGCGCTATCGTGCCGGTGGCGACGGTAGCGCCTTGCCGGGGTTCAGAATACCCAGCGGATCAAATGCGCGCTTGATCGAGCGCATGGCGTCCAGTGTCGGCGCATCGATCTCCCAACCGACGAACTCGCGCTTGGCCAGCCCCACGCCGTGCTCGCCGGAGATCGTGCCCTCCAGCCGCAGCACCAGCCGGAAAACTTCCCGCAGGCAGGGTTCGAGTGCAGCCATCTGCTGCGGCCGGGCCGGGTCGGCCAGCAGGTTGACGTGCAGGTTGCCGTTGCCGGCGTGGCCGAAGCTGACGATAGGCAGACCGTGCCGGACGGACAGCCCGCGCAGCCCGTCGATCAATTCGGGCAATCGCGTCACCGGCACCGCCACGTCCTCGTTGACTTTCTTCGGCGCCAGCCGCCGCAGCGCCGGCGACAGCGCCTTGCGTGCCGCCCATAACGCCTGCGCGGCGGCGGTATCGTCGGCGTGACGGAGTTCGATCAGGCCGGCAGCGGCGGCGGCCGCACCGATTGCAGCGACCGCGGCGGGCAGAGTTGGGGCATCGCCGTCGACGTCGATCAGCAGCAGCGCGCCGATGCCGGCCGGAAGATCGACGCCGGCCTCCCGCACCAGTGCCGTGGCGTCGGCATCGAGGAATTCGAGCGCGCAGGGCGTGTGCGGCTGCGCCATGATCCTTGCGACCGCCGCGGCGGCCGCGGCTACGTCGGCGTAGGCGGCGCGCAACGTCGCCGTCAGCGGTGGACGCGGCAACAGCCGCAGCCGGGCGCGGGTGATCAGCGCCAGCGTGCCTTCGCTGCCGCACAGCAGCCGCGTCAGGTCATAGCCGACCGCGCTCTTGGTGGTCGACGCGCCGGTGCGCAGCCGCCGGCCGCAGCCGTCGATCGCGTCGAGCCCGAGCACGTGGTCGCGCGCGGTGCCGTACTTGACGGCGCGCGGGCCGCCGGCGTTGCAGGCCAGGTTGCCGCCGATGGTCGAGTAGCCGGCGCTGGTCGGATCCGGCGCCCAGAACAGGCCGTGCTCGGCCGCCGCCGCCTGGACCTGCGCGTTCAGCGCGCCGGCCTGGCACTCCAGCAGCCGATCGCCCGGCGATACCCGCAGCACGCGGTCCATGCGCTCCAGCGACACCACCAGGCCGCCGGCGACCGGCACCGTCGCGCCGGTGGTGTTGGTGCCGCGGCCGCGCGCGGTCAGCGGCAGCCGCAGTTCCAGGCAGGCGGCGACCAGCGCCTGCACCTGGTCTTCGTCGGCCGGCAGCGCCACCGCCGCCGGCAGCGCCTGCGCGCGGCTGTTGTCGTAAGCGTAGGCGAGGCGATCCGCCGGATCGGTCAGCAGCTCGCCACGCGGCAGCAGCGCGCGCAGCCGTGCGCTGGCGGCCGCGTCGAGTTCGCGCACGGGCGCCGGTTCAAGCGGCGGGGTAGAGCAATTCGTCGACGGCATCGCACAGACAATGCAGCAGCAGAATATGCGTTTCCTGCACGCGTGCGGTGTTGCTGCTTGCCGCCCGCAGTTCGAAATCGGTGGCGCGCAGCCGTCCGGCGACGGCGCCGCCGTCGCGGCCGGTCAGCGCCAGCACGCGGCCCCGTTTTGCCTGCATCGCGGCGATCGCGGCGACGACGTTGGCGGAGTTGCCGGAGGTGGAGATCGCCAGCAGCCAGTCGCCGGGCCGCGCCAGCGCCTGCACCTGTCGGGCGAATACCTGTTCGAAAGCATAGTCGTTGCCGATCGCGGTCAGCGCCGAAGTGTCGGTGGTCAGGGCGATCGCCGGCAGCCCGGGACGTTCGCGCTCGAAACGGCCGGTCAGTTCGGCGGCGAAATGCTGGGCGTCGGCGGCCGAGCCGCCGTTGCCGCAGATCAGCACCTTGGCGCCGCCGGCCAGCGCGTCGGCCAGCGCCCGTGAGGCGGCGGCCAGCCGGGGCAGCAATGCCTGCAGCGTCTGTCGCTGGGTGCCGATGCTGTCTTCGAAGTGCCGGCGCAGACGCGCGGCCAGGGCCTGTTCGTCCATCAATCCTCCACTGTGAACGCACCGCGCAGCCATTGTGGCGCCTGGTCGCGCTCGAAGGCGACGACGTCGAAGCGCGCCGGCAGCGCCGCGTGCTGGGGATGAGCGGCGAGAAAGGCGCCCGCCGCCGCCGCCAGCCGTTGCCGCTTGCGCTTATCCACCGAGGCTGCCGCGCCGCCGAAATCCGAGCGCCTGCGTGCGCGCACTTCGACGAACACCAGCACCTCGCGATCGCGCATCACCAGATCCAGCTCGCCGTGACGGCAGCGCCAGTTGCGCGTCACCAGCGTCAGACCCGCCTTGCACAATGCGCGCAGGGCTTGCGTTTCGGCATCGGCGCCGCGCGCCAGGCGCAGGTTCACGGCAGCGGCAGCGGCGCGGCGTCGAGGCTTTCAACCGCGTCGGCCTGCAGCCGCGCGCAGGCCAGGTGACGCCGGATCACGCCGTCGGCGGCCAGGCTCAGCGCGCCGGTATCGCCGGCGATCTCGGTTCCTGCCGGCACCAGGCTTGCGCCGCGTATCCGCGCCGCCAATCGCGCCGCGTCCATGCCCAGCGCATACAACCGGCCGCTGTCGGTGTTGCCGGCGGCGGCGAGTATCTGCTGGCGCACGGCGACCCAGCTTGCATCCTGTTCGACCAGCCACGGTGCGCCGCAGTAGCGGATGCCGGCCAGATCCGGATCCGGTCCGTTGTCGGCCACTTCGGAGGTGGCGTAAATCGGCAGATCGTCGGCGCCGTAAAAGCGGAACATCGGCCAGATCAGCCGCGCCGCGGTCGGCCGCGCGGCAATGAAGATGAAATCCACGTCGCGCCGTCGCCGCGGCGTGAATTCCGGCCTGGTGCCGAGCGTGCGGGTCAACGCCTGCAGTCGCGCGTAGGAATCGTCGGTGTCCAGCAGTTGCCGGACCTGGAGCTGAAAATTCACGGTGCCGGGCGCGTAGCGCGCCGCGGCGATCAGTGCGCCGCCGTGCTGCGTCAGCGCCTGCCGGAGGGCGGCAAGGATGCGGTTGCCGCGGTCGTCGTCGGTCACCAGTGCGATGGCACGCATGCGCCCGGCAGCGGCGGCCCGCTCGACGATCTGCCGCACTTCGTCTTCCGGCGCCAGTCCGAACTGATAGAGACCAGGTTCGCCGGAGCTGCCGGGATCCAGGTAGTTGAGTGCCAATACTGGCAGCGTTAGCGGGCCGGCGGCGGCTTGCGCGACCTGAGACTTGCTCAGCGGGCCGACGATCAGACCGGCCCCTGTGGCCTCGGCCTGTCGCAGCGCTGGCAATCCGCCGGCGGTATCGACAACCTGCGCTTGGGCTTCAGGTGATCCGGGTGGCGCGGCGGCGGCGAAGCCGGCACGGATCATCGCCGCGGCGCCGGCGAAGGCGCCGGAGATCGGCAGCAGCAGCGCAGTCGGGCCGGGGCCGGGCGCCGGCGCGCTCCAGTTGGCAAGCGTCGGCGCGGGGCCGCCGGCGGCCGGCGTGCCGGGCATCATCAGGCCGGCCAGCTTGTCGGCGCCGGGATGATCGGGATAGCGGCGGCGCCAGTCGGTCAATGGCCGCAGGCCGGCGCCGCGGCGTGCCAGCTGTGCCAGTTCGATCCAGCCGCGGGTCATCCGGTCGGCCTGAGCCAGGTGCGACAGCTCGGCAGCGTCCAGTCGCGCCTTCGACAGCTCGGTCCAAATCAAGTCGCGATTGTCACGGATGGCCTGCGGATCGCGCAGCAGATGCTCGCGCGCCACCAGCGTTGCAGTGGCGGCGACCGGCTGGTCGGCGGCAAACAGCAGCTGCGCGCGCAGCAGGAGATAGTGAGCGCGTTGCGCTGTGCTCAGCCGGTCCGGTACGACCGCTTGCAGGTCGCGGTCGGCGGCGGCGAGATCGTTGACCGCCAGCGCACGGTCGGCGGCGTCCAGCGGATCGGGCGACGCCGCAGTGCCGGGCGAGGAAATCGGCCAGGCGCCACCGGCGCAGGCGGCCAGCAGCAGGCCGATGACGGCGACGAGCAGGCGATGCATGCGCGATAGTATGGCATCCGATGACCCGTGAATCCGTGTCGCCCGCGCTGCCGCCCGGCAGTCTGCACGTGGTTGCCACGCCGATCGGCAATCTCGGCGACTGGTCGCCGCGCGCACGAGCCGTATTGGCGGCGGTCGACGCCGTCTGCGCCGAAGACACGCGGGTGACCGGGGCGATGCTGGCGCGGTTTGGCGTCCGCCGGCCGCTGATCGCGTTGCACGAGCACAACGAAGATCGGCTGGCCGCCGCACTGGTGGCGCGGCTGCGCGCCGGGCAGCGTCTGGCGCTGGTGTCGGACGCCGGCACGCCGCTGGTTTCGGACCCCGGCTATGCGCTGGTCACCGCGGCGCGCGCCGCCGGCGTCGCGGTGTACGCGGTACCGGGACCCAGCGCGGCGCTGGCGGCGTTGTCGATCAGCGGTCTACCCAGCGACCGGTTTCTGTTCGAAGGTTTTCTGCCGGCCAAGGCCAGCGCGCGCCGCGCCCGGCTGCAGGCGCTGGCGGCGCAGCCGCACACCTGGATCCTGTTCGAGTCCGCGCATCGAATCGTTGCCTGCGCCGCCGACCTGGCTGCCGTCCTGGGTCGGCGCCGCGTCTGCATCTGCCGCGAGCTGACCAAGCGCTTCGAAGAGAGTGCGCTGCTGCCGGCGACGACGCTGCCGGATTGGCTGGCGGTGGCCGAGTCGCGCCTGCGCGGCGAGTTCGTGCTGGTGGCCGAAGGCGCGGCGCCGAAGGCGGCCGACGCCGCCGAGGCCGAGCGGGTACTGCGCGCGTTGCTGGGCGAGCTGTCCGCGTCCAAGGCGGCGCAACTGGCCGCCGTGCTGACCGGCCGGCCGCGACGCGAACTTTATCGTCTGGCGCTGGCCATCGCGGTCGCGGCGGGCGACGACGAAAATAACGGCGCAGAACCTTTCTGAACGCGCCCGTTCTCCGCCGAAGCCGTTGACCATGTCGCTTGACTCGCCTGCGACCGCCGCCGCCGATGCGCGGCCCGACGCCTACGCCGCACTGCGCGTCGCCGGTTTCCGCCGGCTGCTGTTCGGCGTGCTGCTGTTTGCCGTCGCGCTGCTGATCCAGGAAGTGGTGATCGGCTACCGGTTGTATCAGTTGACGCATGATCCGCTGTCGCTCGGCCTGGTCGGGCTGGCCGAGGCGGTACCGTTTATCTCGCTGGCGTTGTTTGGCGGACATTTTGCCGATCGCCACGACAAGCGCCGGATCATCCGGTTGACGATGATTGTGTTCATCGCCGATTCGTCGGCGTTGCTGTGGGTGCTCTCGGCGTCGGCGCAGGCGCGGCTGCCGCAAGCCACGCAGTTGCTGCTGATCTACGCTTTGGCGGCGCTGCTCGGCCTGGCGCGCGGATTCTTCACCCCCGCCGCCGGTGCGCTGCTGCCGTTTCTGGTGCCCCGCGAACTGTACGCCCGCGCGTCGGCCTGGCGCAGCAGTTCTTGGCAGACCGGGGCAGTGATCGGCCCGGCCGCCGGCGGATTCCTTTACGCCGGCATCGGCCTGTCGGGCACGCTGGCGACGGTGCTGCTGCTGTTGCTGGCGGCGCTGCTGTCGTTCTCGCGCATCCGGCTGCGCGATGACGCACCCCCGCTGCCGCCGGCCGGCAGCTCGATCTGGCACAGCCTGCGCGAAGGCCTGACGTTTGTCTTTCGCAGCCGGCTGATTCTCTATGCGATCTCGCTGGATCTGTTCTCGGTGCTGTTCGGCGGCGTGGTGGCGATCCTGCCGGTGTTTGCCAGCGACATCCTGCGGGTCGGCGCCCAGGGTCTGGGGCTGCTGCGCGCCGCACCGTCGCTCGGCGCGATGTTGACGGTGATCGCCTGTACCCACTATCTGCCGCTCCGCCACGCCTGGCGCAATTTGCTGCTGGCGGTGGCCGGTTTCGGTGTGGCGACGCTGGCGTTCGCGCTATCCAAACTGTTCTGGGTGTCGTTGCTGGCGCTATTTGCAACCGGCGTCTTCGATAGCGTCAGCGTGGTGATCCGCCAGACGATCGTGCAGGTGCTGCCGCCGGACCACCTGCGCGGCCGGGTTTACTCGGTCAACAGCATCTTCATCAGTTCGTCCAACGAGCTGGGCGCTTTCGAGTCCGGTTCGATGGCGCGGCTGATCGGTACGGTGCCGTCGGTTCTGTTCGGTGCGGCGATGACGCTGGTCACCGCGCTCTACTGCTGGTGTCGTGGCCGCGATCTGTTTTCGGTGCGGCTGACCTGACGGCGTATCATCGCCGCGGACCTGCAGCGGAGCACTCAGCGATGAGCCTGTTGACGGCGCTGATCGGACTGGCGGTGGGGTTGGCGCTCGGTGCGTTGTTCGGCTGGCTGCTCGCCGAACGGCGGCGCCAGCGTCAGACGCTGGCCGATGCCGCCGAAATCGCACGGCTGTCGGCCGGACTGGAGCAGGAACGGCACGCGGCTGGCGAACGCCAGGCCGCGCTACAGGAGGCGCGCGAACGCCTGTCCGAGACTTTCGCCAAGCTGTCGGCCGAAGCCTTGCGCCACAACGCCGACAGCTTCCTGCAACTGGCGCGCGAGCAGCTCGGCGGCGTCCAGCGGGTCGCCGCCGGCGAACTGGAGCTGCGCAAGCAGGCGGTGGAGACGCTGGTCAAGCCGATCCACGAGTCCCTGGAGAAAGTCGATCGGCGCATCCGCGAGCTGGAGCAGGTGCGGACCTCGGCGTATTCGGCGCTGACCGAGCAGGTCCGCGGCCTGCTGGAGTCGCAGCAGGCGCTGCGCGGCGAGACCGCCGGTCTGGTCAAGGCGCTGCGTCAGCCGCAGGGCCGTGGCCGCTGGGGCGAGATGCAGCTGCGGCGGGTGGTGGAGATGGCCGGCATGCTCGAACACTGCGACTTCGAGGAGCAGGTCAGCCAGGCCACCGAGCAGGGCCGGCAGCGGCCGGACCTGCTCGTGCGGTTGCCGGGCGGCCGCCGCGTGGTGGTCGACGCCAAGGCGCCGGTCGAAGCCTACCTGGAAGCGGTCGAGGCGCCAACCGACGAGGCCCGGCAGGCGGCGCTGCTGCGCCACGCCCGGCAGGTGCGCGATCACCTGCAGGCGCTGGGCCGCAAGGCTTACTTCGAGCAGTTCGACCCGACGCCCGAGTTCGTGGTGATGTTCGTGCCCGGCGAGGCGTTTTTTTCAGCGGCGCTGACGCACGACCTCGGCCTGATCGAATACGGCGCCGAGAACCGGGTGATTCCGG
Source organism: Gammaproteobacteria bacterium (assembly GCA_028871525.1). Lineage (GTDB taxonomy): Bacteria > Pseudomonadota > Gammaproteobacteria > Nevskiales > Nevskiaceae > SCRT01. Next base: position 63,588 of record JAGWMX010000001.1, on the reverse strand, counting down.
CCAGCCCGACCACGCTGATCGCGTTGCTCAAAGCGGTGGCCTACGGCTGGCGGCAGGAAGCGCTGGCCGAGAACGCCGCGCAGATCAGCGCGCTGGGCAAGGAGCTGTACGAACGGCTGGCGACGCTGGCCGGGCACTGGGCCGCACTCGGCAAGGGCCTGGACAAGGCGGTGGAGAGTTACAACAGCGCCACCTCGTCGCTGGAGACCCGCGTGCTGGTATCGGCCCGGCGCTTCCGCGACCTGCAGGCGGCGCCGGCGGACAAGGAGATCACCGAGGTCGAGCCGCTGGATCACGTCAGCCGCAAGCCGCAGGCGTCGGAATTGGCACCGCCGGAAGACCATTGATCCGGCAACATGATGGTTGAGCGACGCTTACGCTCCAGCCGATAGCGCCTGCGGTCGATGACGTGCCGATGCTGCCGGATCAATGGCAAAAACCACGCCTTGTTATTGAAGCGGCCATCGGACTGTGCGATGCGCATACCGCGCTGGCGGCAAACCCTGCACGGTGTTCAAACATTTGCTGGTCGCTTCAATAACCGGCGCTCAAAACTCCAGATCCAGCGCGCCGCACAGCCAGTCGATCAGCGGTGCGACGCGCTGAAAGCGGCGGGCGATCGTCCGCAGCAGATCGGCGCGGCACAAGGCCGCGTCGTCGAGCGGCGCGGTGCAGACGAAGTCCTTGCGTTTCAGGTCCGCGATCAACTCGTGCTGAGGAGCGAAACCCTGCGGTGGCCGCACCAGGGCAGTACCGCCCAAGGTGTAAGCGCGGCGAAATGCCGGGCTGCGGGTGGCCTGCTTCCAGCTCGCCGGATTATTGACGAGATAGGCGCGCACACGTTTGAGCGCAGCCGGCTGTGGATGCCACAGGCCGCCGCCGACGAAGCAGTCGCCGGGCTGCAAGTGCAGATAGAAGCTCGGTGCGTCGCCGTCGACTTCGCGCACGCGCCGGTGGAAGAAGCGGGCGCCGGCCCACTCCTTGTACGGCCGTTTGTCGCGGGCGAAGCGGGTGTCGCGGTGGATGCGGAACAGCGAGCCGCCCACCGGTCTGGGATCGGCGACGTAGTGCCGGCTGATGCGCGTCAGCGGTTCGGTCAGATCGGCGATCAAGCGCAGGAACGGGTCGCGGACGTGTCGCTGGTAGTCGGCTTTGTGCGCCACGAACCAGGCGCGCTCGTTGTGACGCGCCAGCGCGCGCAGAAATTTGAACGACGCGGGCGTGAAATAACCGCTCACGCGGTCCGGCCTCGGCGCCAGGCGGCGGACGCCAGCGCTAGATGCGGCGGCGCCAGCAGTGCGATAAAGGCGAGGTTGTGCTGATAGGCGCCTGGCAGCAGCCGCAGCGGCAGGCTGGCCAGCGCCAGCAGTGCGACCAGCGTCGCCAGCCAACGGCCGGCTCCGTCAACGCGCCGCCACAGCCACGGCAGCGACAGGCACAGCGGATCGAGCAGCAGCAGGTTCTCGTTGCCCCAGGCCGCCCAGTGTTCGGTCAGGCTCCACATCGCCGCCAGCACCAGGCCGCCAAGGCCGCAGATCAGCCACAACGTGCCGGCGAGCGCGGTGAACGGCCACCGGTGCGCGCCGCGTCCCGCGCGCGCCAGCCATAGCAGCATGGCCGCCAGCGTCAGCCCGGCGAGCAGGAACGGCAGCCGCAGATCGGGTGGCGCGGCCGGCGCCGGTGGCAGCGCGCCCGGCAGCAGCACCCGTTCGGCGACCACCAGCGGCCGCACATGACCGGCGGCGTCGGTCACGGCCACCTGGCGCAGCGCACGGGCCAGCACCATCGGAATGAAGCTCTCCTGCCACAGGTTCAGCGGCCGGTCGGCGGCCGGGCCGAGCGCGACATCCATGCCCAGCATCAGCCAGTGGTCCGGCCAGATCAGCCGGGTGGCTTCGAAGCGATAGTTGTGAGCCGCCGGCAACGCCGTGAGTTGTCGGTGCAAAATGCCGCCCAGCGCCAGATCCAGTGCATCGCGCACCCGCGTCGAGCAATTGTCGACGAAGTAGTCGTAGGCATACTGCGCGTTTTCGGGACGCGCGTTCCAGGCCAGGAAGCGCGCCAGTTTCCCGCTCTGCGCCGGCGACAGGTCGAGCGCCTGCTCGGTGACCGAGCGGCCTTCGGCGGCGTACATCGCCAGATCGGCGCCCAGCGGGTCGGCGGCGATGCGGTAGCGCATCACGCCGCGGGCGAAATTCAGAAAAAAGTTCTTCTGTGAAAAATCGAAGATGCCGTAGTTGTAGACGAGCGCCTCGCCGTTACGAGGGTCGCGTACCAGGATCGCGTTGTGGCCGAAACGCTCCCAGTAAATCTGTCCGGGACCGAAGGTCAGCAGGCTGATGCGCACCGCCGCCGGTGCAGCGCTCCAGGCGTGCGCGGCCGGAGAGCTGAACGCGCTGCAGAGTGCCAGCAGTGCGGTCAGGCTAATTTTGCGCAAGTGTCACCTGCAGCAGATCCACACGGCGGCTGCCGGCGCGTTGGACGTTGAACTGGAAGCGGCCGATGCGCACCGATTCGCCGCGTCGCGGCATGCGGCCGAAAGCATGCACCACCAGCCCGGCGACGGTGTCGAAGTCCGCGTCGGAAAATTCGGCGCCGAAGTAGCGATTGAACTCCTCGATCGGGGTCAGACCCTTGATCGAATAGCGGCGCTGGTCGAGTTTCAGGATCGGTGCCGATTCGGACTCGTCGTATTCGTCCTCGATCTCGCCGACGATGGTCTCCAGCACGTCCTCGATGGTCACCAGACCGGCGACGCCGCCGTATTCGTCGGCGACGATCGCCATGTGGTTGCGGCCGCGCTTGAATTCACGCAGCAGCACGTTGACGCGCTTGGACTCGGGCACGAACAGCGCTGGCCGCAGCCAGCGCTCGACCGCCAGCGGTTGGCCCGGATCGGTGTCCAGCGTGCAGCGCAGCAGATCCTTGGCCAGCAGGATGCCGACCACCTCGTCGCGCGAATCGCCGATGACCGGAAAGCGCGAATGCCCGGACTCTACCGCCGTCTGCAGCAGTCGCTGCAGCGGCCAGTCACGCTCGATCACCACCATCTGCGCACGCGGGATCATGATGTCGCGCACCTGCAGTTCGCCGCTCTCGAATACGCCGCCGATCATCTCGGCGGCGTCGGGATCGATCAGGCCCTGCCGTGAAGCTTCGTGGAGCGCTTGGCGCAGGTCTTCGCGTGACAGCGGCGCGCTGCCGAGACGGCGCATCAGCCGGCGCCACCAGCCTGCGCGCGGCCGCCTCGGTTGCGGGGTGTCGGACATGGACCGGGGCCGGCTTCAGCGATAGGGATCGGCGAAGCCGAGCGTGGCGAGGATTTCACGCTCGCGGGCTTCCATGCGCTGGGCATCGGCCGGATCGAGGTGATCGTGGCCGAGCAGGTGCAGCACGCCATGTACCACCAGATGCGCCCAATGCGCGCGCGGCGGTTTGCGTTGCGCGCGCGCCTCGCGCGCCACCAGCGGTGCGCAGATCACCACATCGCCGAGCAGATCGCCGCTGCCGGCGCCTTGTAGCGGTTCGGCGTCGTAGGCGAACGAGAGCACGTTGGTCGGGTCGGGCCGGTTGCGAAAGCGGCCGTTGAGCCGTGCACTTTCGGTTTCATCGACGATGCGCAGCGTCAGCTCGCCGGCGGTGCCGTCCATCGCCGCCTGGGCCCAGGCGCGCAGCGCCGCCGCCGATGGAATGCCCGCAGGCGGCACTCGACGTTGCAGGTTGATCTGCGCACCCATGGCTGGCTAACTGCCGCTCCGGGATCCGCCACGTGGGCGCGCTTCGTGGGCCTGGTAGGCGCGCACGATCGCCTGCACCAGCGGATGGCGCACCACGTCGCCGTGGCCGAATCGGGTCACGCCGATGCCGGCCACGCCGTCGAGCACCGCCAGCGCGTGCTTGAGCCCGCTGGCAACGCCCTTGGGCAGGTCGATCTGGGTGATATCGCCGTTCACCACCGCCACCGAGCCAAAGCCGATGCGGGTCAGAAACATTTTCATCTGCTCGACCGTGGTGTTCTGCGCTTCGTCGAGAATCACGAAACTCTCATTGAGCGAGCGGCCGCGCATGAATGCCAGCGGCGCCACTTCGATGACGCTGCGCTCGACCAGCCGCGCGACACGATCGAAACCGAGCATTTCGTAGAGCGCGTCGTACAAAGGGCGCAGGTAGGGGTCGATTTTCTGCGCCATGTCGCCGGGCAGAAAGCCGAGTTTCTCGCCGGCTTCGACCGCCGGGCGCACCAGCACCAGTCGCCGCACCCGGTCGCGTTCCAGTGCCGATACCGCACTGGCGACGCTCAGATAGGTCTTGCCGGTGCCGGCCGGGCCGACGCCGAAACTCAGATCGTGTGCGGCGATCGAGCGCAGATAGACGCGCTGCTGCGCGCTGCGGCCGCGGATCACGCCGCGCCGGGTGCGGATGACGACGTCGCCGGATTTCTCCGCCGGCGCGTCGAGGTCTGCGGCGCCGCTTTCGGCCAGCGCCAAATGCACCTGTTCGGCGTCGAGTGCGTCCTCGGCGGCGGCGTACAGCTCGCGCAGCACCTGTTCCGCGCGCGCCACCGGCGCCGCCGGACCATGCAGCGAGAAACGGTTGCCGCGGTTGCGGATCTCGATGCCCAGACCCAGTTCGATGGCGCGCAGGTGGGCGTCGAATGGCCCGGTGAGGTTGGCCAGTCGGGTGCCGTCGTCGGGTTCCAGCGCCAGCTCGGTGCGTACCGCGGGCGGGTCAGCGGGGGTGTTCAAAGATTTTCGACCCGCAGCAGCCGGCCGCGCAACGAGTTGGTCAGCGCCTCGGTGATCTCGACCGCGGCGAAGCGTCCGATCAACCGCTGCGCGCCGGCCGCCGGCGCCGGCAGGTTGACCCAGCGGTTGCACTCGGTCTTGCCGGCCAGCCAGCCGCGGTTTTTGAGCGACGGCTTTTCCAGCAGCACCCGCTGTGCGGTGCCGACCAGCGCGCCAGCGTATTCGGCGCCGAAGTCACGGATGCGCGCCTGCAGCCGCGCCAGCCGTGCCTGCTTGGTTTCCGTCGGGACGCTGTCGCGCAGGCGCGCCGCCGGCGTGCCTGGCCGCGGGCTGTAGATGAAGGAGTACGCCTGATCGAAACGCGCGCGTTCGATCAATGCCATCGTCTGCTCGAAATCCTCGTCGCTCTCGCCCGGGAAGCCGACGATGAAATCGGAAGACAGGCCGATGCCCGGACGCGCCTCGCGCAGCCGTCGGATTCTGTCCAGATAGCCGGCGCAGGTGTAGCCGCGTTTCATCATGCCGAGGATGCGATCCGAGCCGGACTGCACCGGCAGGTGCAGATAACCGGCCAGCTTGGGCTCGTCGCGGAACGCGTCGATCAGGGCGTCGGTGAACTCGGCTGGATGGCTGGTGGTGAAGCGCACGCGGCCGATGCCGTCGATGCGCGCCGCGCAGGCGATCAGCAGCGCCAGATCGGCGGCTTCGCCGTCGGGCGTGGCGCCGCGGTAGGCGTTGACGTTCTGACCCAGCAAAGTGACCTCGCGCACGCCTTGCGCGGCGAGCTTGTGCACTTCGGCCAGCACGTCAACCAGCGGCCGGCTGACTTCCTCGCCGCGGGTGTACGGCACGATGCAGAAGCTGCAGTACTTGCTGCAGCCTTCCATCACCGAGACGAAGGCGGTCGGACCCTTGGCGCGCGGCTCCGGCAGGCAGTCGAATTTCTCGATCTCCGGGAAGCGGATGTCCACCGCCGGGCGGCCGGTAGCACGCGCCTGCTGCAGCAGTTCCGGCAGGCGGTGCAGCGTCTGCGGGCCGAAGATCAGATCGACGATCGGCGCGCGACCGATGATCGCCGTGCCTTCCTGGCTCGCCACACAGCCGCCGACACCGACCATGCGCCCCGGCCGGGCGGCTTTCCAGGCCTTCCAGCGGCCCAGTTCCGAGAACACCTTCTCCTGCGCCTTTTCGCGCACCGAGCAGGTATTCAGCAGCAGCAGGTCGGCGTTGTCCGGATCATCGGTGACGGTATAGCCGTGCGAGGCGGCCAGCACGGCGGCCATCTTCGACGAGTCGTACTCGTTCATCTGACAGCCGTAGGTTTTCAGGTACAGCTTCGGCATCCGCGATCAATCAGATTCGGGCTGCTGAGTATACCCAAGCCTCCGTGGCCGGCGGATTGCAACCGCAGCGCCCGATCCGCGCATCCAAGGCTGTGACGGCAAGCCGCCGCCACCTTCGATTCGAGAACCTCCATGTACGCATTCCACACTCACGATTTCAACTCGAGCCCGCGCCAGCGCGCACTGGCGCTGCTGCTGGCACTGACGGCCACTCTGCTGATGTTCAGTAGCGTGGTGGTGCTGGCACAGGTACCGCAGGCCGGCGTCGGGACGGTGGCGACCACCGCCGGTGCCGTGCGGATCGAGGCGGCGCGCGGCCCAGCCGCGACGCCGTGCACTGCAGTCCGGGATTGCGGACGCCCGGCGTGATCCGCGGCGCGGCTTTAGGGCAACAACACCAGTTTGCCGGTGGCGCGGCGTTCGAGCAGGTCGCGCAGCGCCTGGCCGGCCTGCGCCAGCGGATAGGTGCGCGTCACCGGCGGTTGCAGGCGGCCTGCCGCCTGCCAGGCGAACAGGCGCTTGAAGTTGTCGAGATTTTTCTGCGGCTCGCGGGCGACGAAGCTGCCCCAGAACACGCCGGCCGCGGCCGCACCCTTGAGCAGCAGCTTGTTGGCCGGGATCTGCGGGATGGTGCCGCCGGCGAAGCCGGTGATCAGCCAGCGTCCGTTCCAGGCCAGGCTCGACAGGCAGTCGGCGGCCCAGCGGTCGCCGACCGGATCAAAGATGACGTCGGCGCCGCGGCCGCCGGTCAGCGCCTTGACCCGCTGTTTCAGGCTGTCGCGCTCGTAATTGATCGTTTCGTCGGCGCCGTGATTGCGGCAGAACCCGAGTTTTGCCTCGTTTGAGGCGGCGGCGATGACACGCGCGCCCAGCAGTTTGCCAAGCTGCACCGCGGCCAGGCCGGTGCCGCCGGCGGCGCCGAGCACCAGCAGCGTCTCGCCGGGTTGCAGCTGGCCGCGCTGGTCCAGCGCGTGCAGGGCGGTGCCGTAGACCAGCGGAAAGGCCGCGGCGTGAACGAAATCCAGCGAATCGGGCAGCGGCAGCATCGTTTGTGCCGGCGCACACACCTGCTCGGCATAGCCGCCGGACGGTAACACCGCGGCGACGCGTTGGCCGACGGCCAGGCTTTTGACGCCGGGGCCGGTTTTCAGCACTTCGCCGGCGACCTCCGCGCCCGGCGTGAATGGCGGCTGCAGCCGCATCTGATAACGGCCTTCGATCAGCAGCGTATCCGGGAAATTGACGCCGGCGGCGCGCACGCGGATAACGGCCTCGCCGGTGCCGCAGCCGGGGTCGGCGACTTCATCGAGAACCAGCTTTTCCGGCGGGCCCAGTTCGCGGCACACAATCGCTTTCATTTTTTGGCGTCCCGTGCTGTACCGCACCGCTATCGGCGGCGCAGGTCGATGGTTCTCCATTGTCGCCTGTCGGCCAACGCCGGTCATCCCCCGATACGGGATTGTCGTTGACGGTTTATCTCGCGGTTCATCGGAAGGATTGTGTCAGCCCCAGGTAGAGGCCGCGTCGTTCGCCGAACTGCGCGCGATCGATGCCGATGCCACTGCCGTCGTGGATCTGGTAGCTGCGGTCGGTCAGGTTGACGACCGTCAGCCGCAGCTCGGTGGGGCCGGCCGCGAACCAGTGAAAGCCGTGCGTGATGCCGAGATTCACCACCGTGTACGGAGTCTGTTTGCCGGTGTTGGCGAAGCCGCGGCGCAGGCCGTCGCTGTAGGTCGCATCCAGGGACACGGTGGTGCCGCGCCAGACGTAGGCTGCACCGGCCGAGCCGCTGATCAGCTGCTGGTGATCGAGAAAGACGTTGTGCGTGGCGATGTAGGCCAGTTCATCGGCGGCGAAGTTGAACTGACCGGAGACGATCTGCGTCGCCTTGGCCACCGACCGCGCCAGGTTGAGGTAAGCGCTGAAGGCTCCGCGATGATACGCGGCCGTAAGCTCGAGACCGTAGATGCGCCCGAAGCGGTAGTTGAACGGCGTCAGGATCAGCGACTGCCCCAACTGACCTTCGTCGATCAGATTGCGGGCGAACTTGTAGTAGCTATCGAGCCCCAGATTCAGCCGCGGCGTCACCTGTTGTGCGACGCCGAGGTCGAAATAATCGGCGCGCTCGGCCTTGACCGGATCGTTGCGCATGACTTCCGGCGCGTTGCTGGTGCCCGCGAACTTGGTCAGCGTGGCGTTGGCCACCAGCTCGTTCGGCGGCGGCGTGAAATAGCGCGCATAGCCGGCGTGGACGGTGGTGTCGGCGCCGGCGTGCCAGACCAGCCCCAGCCGCGGACTGAGCTGCGCGCTGTCGATGAAAGCGTTGATGCGGTCGTAGCGCAGGCCGTAGTTGACGGTCAGCGCCTGGCTCAGATTCCACTGGTCCTGCAGATAGAACGCCAACAGCGTGTTGCCGTTCTTCGGATTGTTGTCGACGATGGCCAACGGCGCGCCGTTGGGGTTGCCCAGGGCGTCGGTCGGAAAGACCGTTGCGGTGTCGTCGCTGCGATCGTCCTCGGTCGAGACCTCGAGACCGGTCCGCAGCGTGTGCGCGCGACCCAGCGGCAGGCTCAGATCGCCTTGCATGCCGAAACTCCGGCTCTTGCGCTTGACCCGGGCGGCGACGCCGTTGAACACCAGATCGCCGACCGGGTCGGGTTCGAACACCACCGAACTTTCGCGCTCGAACAGCGCCGTCTGCCAGCTGCCGTCTTGCGGCAGCAGGCCCTGCAGCGCGACGATGCCGTACTGCGTGCGCTCGAACTGGTTTTCTTTAAGATCGGCCGAGTCGAAGCCGCCGGCGCCGGCGTAGCGCAGAAAATCCGGGTTCGGCTGCACGCCGGGCGTGTTCGGGATCTGGAAGCTGTTGTAGTCGGTGCCGGCCATCAGCGACAGCCGCAGGTTCTGCGTCGGATACAGCGACAGATAGCCGAAACCGCGACCCTGCTCGGTGCCGCCATGGATCGGCGTGTAGGCGGCAGTGGGCGCCTCGGTGCCGAGGTCGCTGCGCAGATACGAGCCGGTGAGGTAGACGCTGGCGCCGTCGGCGAAGGTCCTGCCGTACTCAAGGCTCGGCTCGAAGGTTGCGTGCGCGCCGCCGTAGAGATCCACCTGGCCACCGTCGAAATGCTGTTTGGTGGTGACATCGACGATCCCGGCGGTGCGGTCGCCGTATTGCGCCGGCAGCGCGCCGGTCAGCAGCGTGATCGAGTCGGCAAAACGCGCGCCCAGCGCGTTGCCGAAACCGGTGGCGCCTTCCGGCAGAATCACGCCATTGATGCGGAACTGCAGATCGCCGTGATCGCCGCGCACATGCAGTTGTCCCTGCGAGTCACCGACCACGCCCGGGTACTGCAGCAGTACCCCATCGATCGGCGTATTGGCCCCTTGCGGCAGGGTCTGGATCGCTTTGGCGTCGAGGCGATACTGACTGGAGCCGGTGGACGGCGACAGCGCATTGCGGGCGCGCTCGAAGCGGGCGGTTACGGTGATGGCCTGGAGCTGCAGGTGCGCCGCCAAATCCAGCAGGCGCCTGGGTTTGCGGCCGACGCTGATCTCGCGGCTGACCGGGGCATAACCGGCGGGGTGCGCTTGCAACAGATAGCGCCCGGGCGCGACCGCGGCGAACCGATAGATGCCGGTGGCGTCGGTCACCGCCGTGGCGATCGACGCGCCGCCGGCGTCGTAGAGCCCGACCTCGACTCCGGGCAGCGGGCGGTGCTGTGCGTCCGTCAGCCGTCCGTTGAGCCGCACTGCGCTGTGCGTCGCGGCCGCGGCGGCGGATGCTGCAGACAATGCGGCAAATACCGCCAACCACAGCGCGGCGGCGGCGCGGCCGCGCGATGAGCGTATCGACATGGGTAGACCCAGAATCTCCAAAAACCATTGAAACGACCCGCCGGAAGGAGGTTACGGCGGAAGCTCTTGCGGGCGGTTTTGGCGATTCAGCGCGGCGGCGCGCGGCTCGGGGGCAGGGTGTAACGGCGATCCAGGTGCGGCGCGGCGACCACGGGCGTGGCCGACGCGCGATGGAACGAAACCGGCAGCGGCAGCGCCGGCGCGCTGGCCGCCGGGCCGCCGGCATGGGCGAAGGCGCAGAGCTGGCAGATCGGCCGATCCGGCTGCGCGGACAGCTCATGCTGGGTGGCGTGCACCACCGCCAGCCACTGCGTCAGCAGCAGCCCGGCGGCAAAGGCGACACGTAGCGTCGTTGCGAGGCTCCAGGGGAGCCGAAGCAACCTCGTGAAGATGCCGCCGGGTCGGGCTTGCTTCGTCGGGCTTCGCCCTCCTTGCAATGACGACCGGCGCATCGCCTTTTCTAGCACGCGGTTGTGCAGCGCGACAAGCCGGCGGTGGCCGGCTCGCGGCCGGCCAGCAGCGATTCGACGTCGGCGCGGGCGGCGGCCAGCGCCCGGTACAGGGGGATGTGCTTGCGGCGGTCACTGCCGTTGACGAGGATGGCGAACGCCGCCCAGCCGCTGTCTTGCTTGCGCAGATAACCGGCGATGCCGAACACCGAACGCGGGTCGTCCATGGTGCCGGTCTTCAGCGCCACCCGATCCAGCCAGGCGCGGCTGCCGCGACGCAGGAACGCGAACGGCGCCTGCCGCGGCACCACCAGACTGCCGTAGAACACCGGAAAATCGCGGGTATCCAGATATTCGTGGCGCAGCAGATCGACCAGATCGTCGGCCGACATCTGACTCTCCGGCGTCAGCCCGCTGCCGGAATACAGTGACGGCAGCGGCGGATCGCGCCCGCCGCGCCGAGTGTAGGCGACGAACGACGACAGCGCCTGGCCGGCCTGCGCCAGTTGCGCCGGTGCCGGATGCAGCGTGGCCGCCGCCAGGTCCAGCGTCAGCACGTCGGCGATGTAATTATTCGAATAACGCAGCATGCGCCCGAGCTGTTCGCGCAGCGGCATGCCGTCGAACGACGCCAGCGTCCGCGTGGCGTTCGCGACCAACGGCGGGGCAACCGCCACGCCGCCGCTGAGCGTGATCCCGGTTTCGCGCAGGATTTCCTGCAGCAGCAGGGCGGCGCCACGGGCGGGATCGGACATCGCGCGAAACATCCGCACCGGCCTGCCGCCAGGGATATCGCCGCCGACGCGGATCGTATCGCCGTCGGCAGCGGTTACCCGCTCCAGCCAGAAGGTTTGCCGCGCACGCGGGGCAACGGTACGGATCTCGCCCACCACCGGCAGCGGCAGCTTCGTCACCGCGCAGCCACGCACCGCTGCCGGCTGGCCTGGCGCGGTTGGCCGTACGTCCAGGCACCAGGCGCCGAAGTCGACGCCGATCGACGACAGCGGCGCATCGTAGGCGCTGTCGCTGCGCGTGGTGGCCTTGCAGCGATCCTCGGTTTCGCATGGCACCGGTCCGAACGGCGCCGGCACGACCAGCAGACGGCCGTGAATCTGACGCACGCCGGTACCGGCGAGCTGAGCGGCCAGCGTCCATAAACCCTGGTCGTCGAGGGTAGCGTTGCCGTCGCCTTGCAAAACCAGATCGCCGTCGAGCCGGTCGCCGACGATGCGGCCGCTGGTCAGCAGCCGGGTGGGAAAGGTCTGATCGGCGGCCCAGTGATCCAGCGCCGCAGCGGCGGTGACCAGCTTGGTCAGGGAAGCCGGCGTCAGCCGGGTCTGCGGCGAAAGGCTGGCCAGCGTGCGGCCGTTGTCCAGATCCACCGCCAGCGCCGAAACTTCGGCGCCCTGGGCGCGAAGTCCGGCGAGTTGCTCGAAGCCGGCGGCGTGAGCGCCCGTCGCCGCCAGCAACGTCATTGCGAGGGTGCGTAGCGCCCGTGGCAACCTCGTCAAAGTTGGCTCGAGGTTGCTTCGTCGGCTACGCCTCCTCGCAATGACGTTGTTGCTTCGTCGCTCCGCTCCTCGCAATGACGTTGTTGTGCGGATCACTTAGAGCTTATCCTTGATAAATCACGCCAGCGTTGCTGCCCCAAATTGCGCCAGGCAAGGCGCGAGGATCGTCGCTTAGTGATTCTAAGCAAGGACGAGTAACGCAGCATGGCGCAATTTGGGGCGCAACCCGCCAGAGCCGGGGCCATTTTCGCGCACTGCGGCCTTGCTCATCGCGCCGATGGAACAACCATCGCCCGCTCTTCGCTCGTTGCAGTGCGCGAAAATGACCTCCGGCGCTGACGCGATTTATTCAAGGATAAGCTCTTAAGGTGCGAGTCCCAGCTCTAGAATGGGATGTCGTCGTCTTCGAAGCCGGTGTCCGGCGGTGCGTCGGCGGCCTGCGCGCGTGCCGCCACCGCGGCGCGCGGCGCGGCGCGCGGTGCCGCATCGTCGCCCGCTCCGCTTGCCTGTCCGGCAGGCAGGCCGCCGCGGCTGTCCAGCATCTGCATGTCGTTGACGACGATCTCGGTGGTGTAGCGATCGTGGCCGTCCTTGTCCTGCCACTTGCGCGTGCGCAGGCTGCCCTCGACGTAGATTTTCGATCCTTTCTTCAAATACTGTCCGGCGATTTCCGCCAGTTTGTTGAAGAACACGATGGTATGCCACTCGGTGCGCTCCTTGGCCTCGCCGGTGGTCTTGTCTTTCCAGGTGTCGGAGGTGGCCAGCGTCAGGTTCACCACCGCACCGCCGGAGGGCATGGAACGCAGCTCCGGATCCTTGCCGAGATTGCCGATCAGAATGACCTTGTTGACTCCGCGAGCCATGACGAGCTGTCTCCTTGAGAAGCGCGCGCGGCGTTAAGCGCACAGTGAGGAATGGTAGCGCGGTTTAGGGGTCGCAGTCGCCCGCGGCCGCATCCGGGGCCAGCGCCGCCAGTTCGGCAGGGGTGTTGACGCTCCACACCCAGGCGCCGGGCGGCCAGCAGACGGCAGCCGGTTGCAGCGGATTCAGGAAATCGCGCAGTGCCCGCCGCGACCCGGTCAACGCCGTCTCGACCTGCGGCAGCAGCGAGGTGCGCAGCAAGCCGCAGGTCGGCACCGGTGAGCCGCCGTCGAAAGTCATCGCGGCGTCGCGGCCGGTGTCCAATGCCGCCGCCAGTAGCCGCGCCACCAGATCCGGCGGCAGGCGCACGGCATCCACCGGCACGTAGGCCAGCCACGGCCGACGGCAGCCGGCGAGCCCGGCACGCAATCCGGCCAGCGGCCCGCAATCACGCCAGCGGCCGTCGTCGATGACCGGGCCGAAGGCGGTGTAGCGTTCGGCGTTGCGGTTGGCGCAAATCCGGAATTCCGCCACCTGCGGCGCCAGCGCCGCCGCGACATGCGCCACCAGCGGCCGGCCGCACCACCGGGCCAGCCCCTTATCGGCGCCGCCGAACCGCCGGCTGCGGCCACCGGCCAGAATCAGGCCGTCGATCGGATTCATCGTTTGCGGAACATCGCCGCGTGTTCGGGGAAAGCCGCGCGCAGCGACCGGATTTCGCCGCAGTGCCTGGGGTCGTAGCCGGCGAGATGGCTGACCGCCCGGTGAAACTCGGCGCTGCGCAGCGCCGCCAGTACCCGCCGCATCACCGGCTGGCGCAGGAGGACGGTGTGGCAGACGAAAAAATAGTGTTCCACGCACAGCGGCACGAAGCCCAGTTTGAAACGCTGTGCGGCGGTCTCCACGCCGAGTCCGACCTCAGCCATGCCGCTGGCAACGTATGCGGCCACTGCGGCGTGTGTGAATTCGGCGCTGTCGTAACCCTGGATGCGCGCGACGTCGATGCGTTGATGCCGCAGCATCAGGTCCAGCAGCGCCCGGGTGCTGGAGCCGGGCTGACGGTTGACGAAGCGCACGCCGGGCCGGGTCAGGTCGGTCAGCGCGCGCACCGCCAGGGGGTTTTTCGGCGCCACGATCAGACCCTGACGCCGACTGGCCAGGTGGATCAGACGCTGGCTGCCGGCGTCCAGCCACGCCAGGTAGGCGCGCAGCACCGGCGCCTGGAATTCGCCGACCGGCACCGGAAAACCGGCCATGTCGCAACTGTGCTGATGCAACGCGGCCACCGCCTCGAAGCTGGTGCGGTATTTGAGGTCCAGCGGAATCTGTTGCCGGGTGAACCATTGTCGCAGCGTCTCGACCGCGAAGCCGTGGCTGGCCTGCAGCCGCAGAATCGGCTGCGCTGCGGACACCGCGCGTTCGAGTTCGACTTCCAATTCGGAAGCCAGGCTGTCGAGCAATGGCGACAGGCGTGCGGCGATGCGTTTGTCGGCCCATACCAGTTTTTCAGCAAGGGGCGTCAACTCGGCGCCGCGGCCGCGCGCCATATTGACCAGCGGCGCACCGAACAGGGTCGCACTTTCCTGCAGCAGGCCCCAGGCGTAGCGATACGACAGACCCACCTCACGGCAGGCTGGCGCCAGCGCGCCGTGTTCGTCGGTCGCCGCCAGCAATTCGACCAGCCGCGACAACCGTTGCCCGCCGTCTCGGCTTTCCAGATGCCACTGCGGTTTGACGGTAATTCTGAACACGGACTGGTCGTTATCGGGTTGTAACGGCTTTCTAGCACATATTTGGGTGGCGCCGGCGCGGTTATAGTCTCCGCATTGACGCTTACGCTATAACCGCCGTGTATGTTGGAAAAGACATATTCGGCTGATCCTGGAGGGGATCGGATGACAAGCGCGATGGCGGACGTGGTCGGAAAGAGTGGTGCAGGCGGCGGGCCGTCGCGCGAGCGCACGGCGGCCGGATCGCGGTTCAACCGCCGGCCGGTACTGCCGCCGGTACTGGCGATTCACCGGTCGATCGGCATGGCGTACGGATTTTCGGTGTTCCGGATGCCGATGCTCCGGCTGGTCGTCAACCCGCGCCAGCTCCGGCTCGAGCACGGCGTCGCCCGCAACCTGGTTTGCGGTCGAACCCTGTACATCCTCGCCGGTCTATTGTTCGTGAGTCTGATCCGCGGCTTGCTGATCAGGGCGGTTCAGGAGGCGCATGGCGTGGACGAAGAAGAGGTTGAGGCCGAGCCGCGGTTTCAGCGTCAACCATCCAGGATTCCGGCGAGTGCGGCCGCCGCTGCTGCGCGCGGAGTTTTCGGTATCGGCGCCGTTCTAGCGCTGCGAGCGCGCGGGAGGACAGCATGAAAGTCAAACCCAGAACCCTGGCGGCACCGGTGGCCTTACCCCCGCATGACCCTGGTGCGGACCTGAAGCCGGAGATCCGTGACGCGGTGCTGGACGTCAGCGGACGGCTCGGCCGCCTGCCGGGCGCATTGTTGCCGGTGCTGCACGGTGTGCAGCAGACGCTGGGCTACATCCCGTCCGAATCGGTGGGGCTGATCGCCAACCGGCTCAATCTGTCGCGCGCCGAGGTCCACGGTGTGATCAGCTTCTACCACTTCTTCCGCACCGAGAAGCCGGGCGAGCGCGTGATCTACCTGTGCCGTGCGGAGGCCTGCCAGGCCAACGGCTGCGCGGCGCTCGAGACCCACGCCAAAAAACGTCTGGGCGTCGACTATCACCAGACTACCGCCGACGGTCGCTATACGCTGGAGCCGGTTTATTGTCTGGGTAACTGCGCCTGCGGGCCGTCGCTGATGATCGACGGCGAACTCCATAGCCGGGTCACGGCAAAACGCTTCGACCGATTGCTTGGGATCGGCGCGGCTGCGAAGGAGTCCACGTCATGAGCGAGACCACCGTCTACGTGCCGCGCGACGCGACCGCGCTGTCGCTCGGGGCCGAAGACGTCGCCGCGGCGATCGCGGCCGAGGCCGGGCGCCGCGGTGAGTCGATCCGGCTGGTCCGCAACGGCTCGCGCGGGATGTTCTGGATCGAGCCACTGGTCGAGGTGGACGTCAAGGGCACTCGCGTCGCCTACGGCCCGGTCGCGGGAAAGGATGTCGCCAGGCTGTTCGACGCCGGCTTCCTCGCAGGTGGCCGGCACCGTCTGCGACTCGGGCCGGTCGAGGAGATACCTTATCTGAAGAAGCAGGAGCGGCTGACTTTCGCCCGCGTTGGCGTCACCGATCCGCTGTCGATCGACGACTATCGCGCACACGGCGGTTTCCGCGGCCTGGAAAAAGCGTTGGGCATGGCCCCCGGCGACGTCGTGCAGGCGGTCGCGGATTCCGGTCTGCGCGGCCGCGGCGGCGCGGCGTTCCCGACCGGCATCAAATGGAAGACCGCGGCTGATGCGCCGGCCGGGCAGAAATACGTGGTCTGCAATGCCGACGAGGGGGATTCCGGCACCTTCGCCGACCGCATGCTGATCGAGGGTGACCCGTACTGTTTGATCGAGGGCATGACCATCGCCGGACTGGCGGTCGGCGCCACGCAGGGTTACGTCTACCTGCGCATCGAGTACCCCCACGCCCAGCGTGTCCTGGAGGCGGCAATTACGCAAGCCAGCCGTCAGGGCTGGCTGGGCGGGAACATCCACGGCAGCGGTCAGAGCTTTCATCTGCATCTGCGCATGGCGGCCGGCGCCTACATCTGCGGCGAGGAAACCTCGATGCTCGAATCGCTCGAGGGCAAGCGCGGGCAGATTCGCTACAAGCCGCCGCTGCCGGCGATCAAGGGCCTGTTCGGCCAGCCGACGGTGATCAACAACGTCATCACCTTCGCCTCGGTGCCGATCATTCTCGATCGCGGCGCGGCGTTTTACGCCGGCCACGGCGCCGGGCGTTCGCGCGGCACCTGCACATTCCAGCTCGCCGGCAACGTCAAGCACGGAGGGCTGGTGGAGAAAGCCTTCGGGATCACGTTGCGCGAATTGATCGACGACTACGGCGGTGGAACCGCCAACGGCCGGCCGGTGCGCGCGGTGCAGGTCGGCGGACCCCTGGGCGCCTATATCGCGCCTTCGCAATTCGACACCGCGCTGGATTACGAGGCTTTCGCCAAAATCGGCGGCATGATCGGCCACGGCGGGCTGGTGGTGTTCGACGACCGCGTGGACATGGCGGCGCAGGCGCGCTACGCGATGGAATTCTGCGCCATCGAGTCGTGCGGCAAATGCACGCCGTGCCGCATCGGTTCGGTACGCGGTGTCGAGGTGATCGACCGCATCCGCGCCGGTATCGAGCGGGAGAAAAACGTCGTGCTCCTGCGCGATCTGTGCCGGACCATGCTCGACGGTTCTCTGTGCGCGCTCGGCGGCATGGCGCCGTTTCCCGTGCTGTCGGCGCTGGATCATTTTTCCGAGGATTTCGATAAGCCGCCGCGCCGGGCAGCAGGCCGCGCGGCCAGGGCAGTGTCATGATGTCGATCGCCGAAAAAGATCTGGGTACGCCGGCCGCCGAAGGCGGCAAGCGGGTGACTCTGACCATCGACGGCTTCGAGCTCAGCGTGCCGGAAGGCGTCTCGGTGATGCGTGCCGCGGCGCTTGCCGGCACCCGGATTCCGAAGCTGTGCGCCACCGAGATGCTCGAGCCGTTCGGCTCCTGCCGCCTGTGTCTGGTCGAGATCGAAGGCCGCAAGGGCTATCCAGCCTCGTGCACCACAGCAGTGGCCGAGGGCATGGTGGTGCGCACGCAGTCCGACCGGCTCGCAGGCCTGCGCCGCGGCGTGATGGAGCTTTACATCTCCGACCACCCGCTGGACTGCCTGACCTGCACCGCCAACGGTCACTGTGAGCTGCAAGACATGGCCGGCGCGGTAGGGTTGCGCGAAGTGCGCTACGGTTACGACGGCGTCAATCATGTTTATCCGCGGCGCGACGGCGAGGCCAACCCGCGCTTCGTCGCCAAGGACGAGTCCAACCCCTACTTCACCTTCGAGCCGAGCAAGTGCATCGTCTGTTCGCGCTGCGTGCGCGCCTGCGAGGACGTGCAGGGGACTTTCGCGCTGACCATCCAGGGCCGCGGCTTCGATTCCAAAGTGGCGGCCAGCCAGGACGATTCGTTCATCGCCTCCGAGTGCGTATCCTGCGGTGCCTGCGTGCAGGCCTGCCCGACCGCGACGCTATCGGAGAACTCGCTGATCGAATACGGTCAGGCCGATCACAGCCTGATCACCACCTGCGCCTATTGCGGCGTCGGCTGCAGCTTCCGTGCCGAACTGCAGGGCGACAAGCTGGTGCGCATGGTGCCGAACAAGAACGGTCATGCGAATCACGGGCATTCCTGCGTCAAGGGGCGTTTCGCCATCGGCTACGCCACCCACCCGGATCGCATCACCACGCCGATGATCCGCAACAGCATCGACGAACCCTGGAAGATCGTCAGCTGGGACCAGGCGATCGCTTACGCCGCGTCCGAGTTCAAGCGCCTGCAGGCCAAGTACGGCAAGTTCTCGGTCGGCGGCATCACTTCCAGCCGCTGCACCAACGAGGAGACCTACCTGGTGCAGAAGCTGGTGCGCGCGGCCTTCGGCAACAACAACGTCGATACCTGCGCGCGGGTCTGTCATTCGCCGACCGGCTACGGTCTGAAGACCACGCTCGGCGAGTCCGCCGGCACTCAGGATTTCGATTCGATCGAGCGCACCGACGTGGTGCTGCTGATCGGCGCCAACCCGACCGATGCCCACCCGGTGTTCGCTTCGCAGATGAAGCGCCGGCTGCGCGCCGGCGCTGAGCTGATCGTCATCGACCCGCGCCGGATAGAGCTGGTGCGCACACCGCACGTCGAGGCCAGCCATCATCTGCAGATCCGCCCCGGCACCAACGTCGCAGTGCTCGACGCGCTGGCCCACGTCGTCGTCACCGAGGGGCTGATCGACGAAGCTTTCGTCGCCGCGCGCTGCGAAAAGCCGGCGTTCGAGAAGTGGCGGGCGTTCATCGCCGATCCGCAGCATTCGCCGGAAGCACTGGAGGGCGAACTGGGCGTGCCGGCGCGCACGGTGCGCGAGGCTGCCCGGCTGTACGCCAAGGCTGCCAATGGCGCGATCTATTACGGCCTTGGGGTGACCGAGCACAGCCAGGGCTCGACCGCGGTGATGGCCCTGGCCAACCTGGCGATGGCCACCGGCAACATCGGTCGCGAGGGCGTCGGCGTCAACCCGCTGCGCGGTCAGAACAACGTGCAGGGTTCCTGCGACATGGGCTCATTCCCCCACGAGTTTCCCGGCTACCGTCACGTTTCCGACGGCGCGGTGCGGGCCAGCTTCGAAAAGGAGTGGGGCGTGACGCTGTGGGACGAGCCGGGGCTGCGCATTCCGAACATGTTCGAGGCGGCTCTCGACGGCAGCTTCAAGGGGTTGTACCTGGAAGGCGAGGACATCGCGCAGTCGGATCCGAACACCCAGCACGTCACCGCGGCGTTGCGGGCGATGGAATGCGTGGTGGTGCAGGATCTGTTCCTCAACGAAACCGCGAAATTCGCTCACGTGTTCCTGCCCGGCTCGTCGTTCCTGGAAAAGGACGGCACCTTCACCAACGCCGAGCGGCGGGTGTCGCGCGTGCGCCAGGTGATGAAACCGAAGGCGGGCTACGCCGACTGGGAGATCACCCAGCTGCTGTCCAATGCGCTCGGTTATCCGATGCACTACCGGCATGCCGGCGAGATCCTCGACGAGATCGCGCGATTGACGCCGACGTTCAAGGGCGTCAGCTTCGACAAGATCGACCGCCTCGGCAGCATCCAGTGGCCGTGCAACGACCAGCATCCGGAAGGCACCCCGGTGATGCACGTCGGCGAGTTCGTGCGCGGCAAGGGTCACTTCATGCTGACGCCGTACGTGCCGACCCGGGAGAAGGTCAACGCCAGATTCCCGTTGCTGCTGACCACTGGCCGCATCCTGTCGCAGTACAACGTCGGCGCTCAAACGCGGCGCACCGCCAACGTCGCCTGGCACAACGAGGACATGCTGGAGGTGCACCCGCACGACGCCGAGGAGCGCGGCATCAAGGACGGCGACTGGGTGGGGCTGTCCAGCCGCGCCGGCGAGACCGTGCTGCGCGCGCGCGTCAGCTCGCGGATGCAGCCGGGTGTGGTCTACACCACGTTCCACTTCCCGGACACCGGCGCCAACGTCGTCACCACCGAAAACTCGGACTGGGCCACCAACTGCCCGGAATACAAGGTCACCGCGGTGCAGGTGGCGCGGGTAGATCAGCCGTCCGCGTGGCAGCAGCGCTACCGGGCGTTCGATCGCAGGCAGCAGCAACTGCTGCCTGAGGCCGGCGCTGATGCCGGCGCCGGCTGAACCCGGATCGGCCGGCGGCGGCTGCGTCGGCGCCGCCGAATCCGCAGTGCTGCGCATCGGCGCCGGCACGGTGCGGCGCGAGCGCGACTGGGTGGCGCTGGAGACGCCGGTGGCGCTGGTCTACAACGGCGAGCCGCACGCGGTGATGATGGCTACGCCGTGTGATCTGCAGGATTTCGCACTGGGCTTCTCGCTGACCGAGGACATCATCGACACGCCGGACGAGCTGTCCGGCTGTGAGCAGGCACAGCTCGATCAGGGTCTCCAGCTTTCGCTGCGTATCCCGGCGCCGCGCGCCGCCGCGCTGGCCATGCGCGGGCGCTCGCTGGCGGGACGCACGGGTTGTGGCCTGTGTGGCGCCCGCGTGATCGAGCAGGCGATCCGGCCGCTGCGTCGGGTGCCGGCCGGAAAAACTTACGGCGTCGCCGAACTGTCTCGCGCGCTGCGCGATCTGCGTCGCCATCAGCTGATCGGTGCCCGCACCGGAGCGGTGCACGCAGCGGCGTGGGCGGCGCCGGACGGGGAGATCCTGGCTTTGCGCGAAGATGTCGGCCGCCACAACGCGCTCGACAAGCTGATCGGGGCATTGCTGGTTCGCGGGCAGCCGCCGGCCGGGTTCCTGGTGATGACCAGTCGCGCCAGCTACGAGATCGTGCAGAAAGCCGCGCGTCTCGGCGCCGGATTGGTGGTGGCGATCTCGGCGCCGACCGAACTGGCGGTGCGGTTGGCCGGCGAGGCCGGCATGACGCTGGTCGGTTTCGCACGCGGCGACGGCTGCGTGATCTACAGTGCGCCGGCGCGGCTGCGCGACGCGGCGCCGGCGGTGGCCTGAGGCAAGCGACGCTTCTATTGAAGCGGCCATAAAATGTTTGAACACGGCGCAGTGCTTGTCGCCGGCGCGGTGTGTGAATGGCACAGCGCAACGGCCGCCTCGATCACACAGAGTATGGTTTTTGCTATTTTTTGTTCTTGATCCGGCAGCGTTGGAACGCCAGCGTTGGAACGCCATCGACCAAAGGCGGCATCGGCTGCAGCAGAGCGTTGTTCAAACATCATATTGTAGGATCAATAGTGGAGGGACGATGAACATCGAACATCTGGTGGGGATGGCAAACGACATCTGCGACTACTTTGCGGCCGAATCCGACCGCGACGCGGCAGTGGCTGGCGTCGCCGGACATCTGCGTAAATTCTGGGATCCGCGCATGCGGACGCAGATCATCGCCCACCTGCGCTCGGGTGGGGCGGGTTTGAGCGAACTGGCGCGGCTGGCGGTGCAGCGGCTGGCCGACGACGAGCGCAAGGTGGCTTGAAGCCAGGCGTAACCCGGCGGGGTAGTGCCGCTCACCGCGCCCGATGCGGCCGACGGCAGCGCATGCGGCAATCCGGTCGAGCCGCGTCAGTCGAGACCCAGGCCCGGCTACTGCGGCGATGATCGAATGTTTGAACGCAATACCGCGGGTTTACACCCTGCAAGCTCTCAACTGGGGCCGTGCATCGCAGTTCAATAACGCGGTTTTGACATCCATGCCGCTGCGGCATTGACGGGGCCGCCGGCGATTGATTTGATACGTCTTATTGAAGCGGCCAGCAAATGATTGCACACCGCGCAGTGTTTGCCGCCAGCGTGGTATGTGAGTCGCACAGTCCGATGGCCGCTTCAATAACCCGGAGCATGGTTTTTGCTGCTGATCCGGCAACATCGGGACGTCATCGACTGCAGGCGCTATCGGCTGGGGCAGAATGTTGTTCAACCATCATGGTGCCGGATCAATAGAGTCGGTGGCCTCGACCGATTTGACCGGTTTGCCGCCTGCAGGCGGTGCGCACCCTCGCCGCGCACGCACGGCAGATCGATGCTGCATGGGAGGAGTTGCGATGTCGCGGGTCGCCGCGTGCCGGGCGCTGTTGGTGCTGGTGGCCGCTCTGGCGGCCGGTGCGGCGACGGCCGAGCCGGCACCGCCGGCGAGCAGCGCCGCGCCGCCGCGCAACGAAGCGCCGGTACAACAGCTCGGCGGGGTCGAGGTGGTCGGCGTGGCGCCGCTGCCGGGACTCGGCGTTCCGCTCGATCAGATGCCCGCCAACGTGCAGACCGCCAGCGGTGGCGATTTGCAGCGGCAGCAATCGTTGACGCTGGCCGACTATCTCGACACCGGCTTTGCCGGCGTCAACGTCAATGCCAGCCAGGGCAACCCGTTCCAGCCCGACGTCAATTTCCACGGCTTCACCGCCTCGCCGCTGCTCGGCACGCCGGAGGGGCTGTCGGTGTATCTGGACGGCGTGCGGGTCAACGAATCCTTTGGCGACGTCGTCAACTGGGATCTGATCCCGGAATCGGCGATCGCCTCGGTCACCTTGATTCCGGGCTCGAATCCGGTGTTCGGCCTGAACACGCTGGGCGGCGCGCTGTCGATCCAGACCAAGAGCGGGTCCGACGATCCGGGCACGGAACTCGAGGCCAGCGGCGGCTCGTTCGGCCGGCGTGATTTCCAGGCCGCCAGCGGCGGCCGCAGCGGCCGATTCGATTATTTCCTCACCGGCAACTATTTCGACGAGGACGGCTGGCGTGACCTCTCCGCTTCGCACGTGCGCCAGGCCTTCGGCAAGATCGGCTGGCAGAACGACAGCACCGACGTCGATCTGAGCTACACCTTCGCCGACGCCAACCTGACCGGCAACGGCGCCACCCCGGTGAGCCTGCTGGCACGGCGGCGGGCGTCGATTTTCACCGCGCCGGACAACACCAAGAATCACCTGAACTTCGTCAACGCCACCGCCTCGCACCTGCTGGCCGGAGACTGGCTGCTGTCCGGCAACGCCTACTACCGCCAACTCGACACCCGGACCTTCAACGGCGACATCAGCGACACCTACGCCGACGACTATGCCGCGTTGATCGCCAACGGCGCCGGCCCGGCACAGGCCGCCGCCGCGCTGGCCGATCAAAACGCCATCGACAACGGCACCCACCTGATCCAGCGTCGTTTCGGCGCCGGCCTGCAGTTGACGGCGAGCGCTGATTGGTTCGGATTCGCCAACCAGGCCGTGGTCGGGCTGGGTTTCGACCGCGGGCGCAGCACGTTTCTGCAGTTCCGGCGGCCGGCGGCGCTGACGTTGGATCACTCCACCGTGCCGACCGGGCCGCCGGAGATCACCACCAGCCTGTACGGCGCCAGCCAGAGCCTGGGTGTGTATTTCACCGACACCCTGTCCCCGCGCCACTGGCTGCACCTGACCGCCGCCGCGCGCTACAACCGCACCGCGCAGACGCTGGACGGCGTCAGTATCGACCCGGACAGCGGCGCCCGCAATCCGCTGTCCGGCGACCACCGGTTTCGTCGCCTGAACCCGGCGTTCGGGTTCACACTGACGCCGGCCACGGCACTGACGTTGTACGCCGACTACAACGAAGGCAGCCGCGCGCCGACGGTGATCGAGCTGGGTTGCGCCGATCCGCGCGTGCCTTGCGGCCTGCCCAATGCGTTCGCCGGCGATCCGCCGCTGGCGCAAGTGGTGGCGCGCACCGTCGAGGTCGGCGGACGCGGGCAGTGGTTTGACCGCCGGCTGCGCTGGAATCTCGGTCTGTACCGCACCCGCAACAGCGACGACATCCAGTTCGTCACCACTTCGACGCTCAACGGCCAGGGTTTTTTCAAGAACGTCGGCGATACCCGCCGCCAGGGTTTCGATCTCGGCTTTGGCGGCCGCCTCGGTGTCCTCAACTGGCGCTTGAGCTACAGCTTGGTCGATGCCACCTACCGCTCCGCCTTCGCGGTCAACGGCGCCGCCAACAGCAGCGCCGACGCCGGCGGCATCATCCGCGTGCGGCCCGGCGATCGCATCCCGCTGATTCCGCGCCACAACGGCCGATTGCGACTGGATTACGCGCTGACCGGCGCCTGGGCTATCGGCGTCGACCTGCAGGTCTCCTCCGGCGCCTTTTTGCGCGGCAATGAGAACAACGCCAATCGCAGCGGGCAGACCAACGCCCAGGGCACCACCGTCATCGGTTCGGGCCGCATCGGCGGCTACGCCGTGGTCGATCTGCGCAGCGATTACCGCATCACGCGCCGTCTGACGGTGTTCATGCACATCGCCAATCTGTTCAACCGCGATTACGCCGACTCCGGGCTGTTGAGCCAGAACGTGTTCAGCGCCGATGGCGGCTTTCGCAGCGATCCCAGCACTTGGACCACCGAGAATGCGGTGTCGCCGGCGGCCCCACGCGCGGTATGGGCCGGCGCGCGGCTGCGCTGGGGCGAGTGAGCGGGCCGCTGCTGGCGCGGGTCCGATGGGTCTTCACGCGGCGTACGAGCCACCGGTCAGGGATGGCCGGGCAGGAACCTGATCGGAGCCGCCGCGTCGCGTCCGGAGCGGCAAGCGCAGAGACGTTCAGCGGTTAATCGCGCCGCGAGGGGCGCTTCGGCGCCGGCCGGTCGGACGGCTCGCGCAGTCGCGGCAGCAGTTCGACCAGGTTGCACGGCCGGGTGCCCGGATCGAGCTGCGGACCGATGATCCTGTCCCAGGCCAGTTCACAGGCGCCGCGCGAGCCGGGCAGGCAGAACACCAGACGGCCGTTGGCGGTGCCGGCAAAAGCGCGGGATTGTAGCGCTGAGGTGCCGATGTCCTGCCAGGACAGGAAACGGAACAGTTCGCCGAAGCCCTCGGTGACGCGGTCCAGCAGCGGGATCACCGCTTCCGGCAGCAGATCGCGGCCGGTCAGGCCGGTACCGCCGGTGGTGATGATCGCATCCACCGACGGATCCACCAGCCAGCCGGAGAGGCGGGCGCGGATCGCATACTTGTCGTCGGAGACGCATGCGCGCGCCGCCAGCCGACGACCGGCGGCCGTCAGTTTTTCGACCAGCAGGTTGCCGGACTTGTCGTCGGCCTCGGTCCGGGTATCCGAAACCGTCAGCACCGCAATACCGAGCGTCATCGTCTGCATACCGGGGTAAGCCGCCGCATCATACCCCGCGCGCCGCCTCGGCAGAGGTTTCGTCGTTGGCCGGATGCGGCATCAGCGGTGGCGGCTTCAGACCGGCGGCGATCAAAAGCCAGGGCAACGCCAGCGCGCCGGCGGCGTAGAACACGCCGGCGGCGCCAAAATCCGTTAGCAGCGTGCCGCCGAGCACGCCGCCGGCAAAGCCGCCGAGGAACTGGCAGGTCGAATAGACGCCCAGCGCCGCACCTTTGCCGGAAGCCGGCGCGCGGCGCGAGATCAGCGACGGCAGCGTGCCTTCAAGGTAATTGAAAGCGACGAAGAACATGAACAGTGCAATGGTGAACCCGTCGCCGGAGCCGTGCAGGAGGCCGGCACCGGCCAGCGCCAGTCCCAGCAACAGGACTGCGGCGATGAACGCAGCCCTGATCCGGCCGGCGGCTTCGATGCGGCGGATCAGCGCGAAAACCGGCACGATCGAGGCGACCAGCACCGGCAGGTAGACTTCCCATTGCCGATGGCCCGGCAGTCCCAGCGTCTGCTGCAGCACGAACGGCGCGGCGACGAACAGCGCGGTCATCATCGTGTGCAGCAGAAAGATGCCGGCGTCGAGCCGCAGCAGTTGCGGGTCGGAAACAGCGCGCCGGAAGGCACCGGGCGTTGCCGGTAGCCGCGGCGGATTCGGCACCCCACGCCACAGCACCGGCAGAGCCAGAGCTGCCAGCGCGCCGGTCAGAACGAAGATCCCATCGACGCCGATGACGCCGGATAGCGGCGGGCCGGCGATCAGCGCCAGCAGGAACGAGGCGCCCATGCCGGCACCGAGAATGGTCATCGCCTGCGTGCGCACCTGCGGCCGCGTGGCGTCGGCCAACAGCGCCGAAGCCGCGGAACTGATCGCGCCGGCGCCTTGCAGCGCGCGTCCGGCGATCAGCCAGGCGATGCTCGATGCCCAGCCGGCCAAAACGCTGCCGGCGGCAAACACGATCAAGCCGATGGTGATGACCGGCTTGCGGCCGATCCGGTCCGAAACCACGCCGAGCGGCACCTGCAGCAGCGCCTGCAGCAGCCCGTAGATGCCGACCGCAAGACCGATTTCCAGGCCGCTGACGCCCGGCGTCAGGTGCCTGGCGTACAGCGACAGCACCGGCAGCACCATGAACATGCCGAACATGCGCAAGGCATAGATCGAAGACAGGGCACCGGTGGTGCGCCATTCGGAGCGGTTCATCTTCATGTGTCGAGATCGGTTCTGTGTGGCGCCGGGTGGTCGCACCTGCGACCACGCACAGCCGGCCGGGTTCCGCCAGCAGGACTCAGGTGTACGGCAGTGCCCTATAGTAATAGGTTAATCCCTTCAGGTTCCGGTGATGGAGCAGATTCGTGTCCGTGGCGCGCGCACGCACAACCTGAAAAACATCGGGCTGAATCTGCCGCGCCAGCGATTGATCGTGATCACCGGCCTTTCCGGCTCTGGCAAATCGAGCCTGGCTTTCGACACGCTGTACGCCGAAGGGCAGCGGCGCTACGTCGAGTCGTTGTCGGCCTACGCGCGGCAGTTCCTGAGCATGATGCAGAAACCGGACGTCGACTCGATCGAAGGATTGTCGCCGGCGATTTCGATCGAGCAGAAATCCACCAGCCACAACCCCCGCTCGACGGTCGGCACCGTCACCGAGATTCACGATTATCTGCGTTTGCTGTATGCCCGCGTCGGCACTGCACGCTGCCCGGACCACGGTGTCGAACTGGTCGCGCAGAGCGTGTCGCAGATGGTCGATCAGGTGCTGGCGCTGGCGCCCGAATCGGCCTGGCTGCTGCTGGCGCCGGTGGTGCGCGGCCGCAAGGGCGAACACGCGGAGGTGTTCGAGCAGATGCGCACCCGGGGCTTTCTGCGCGCGCGCGTCGACGGCCGCGTGTTCGAGCTCGACGAAGTTCCGGCCTTGAACCGTAAACTCAAGCACGATGTCGAGATCGTCGTCGACCGCTTCCGCGTTCGCGCCGATCTCAAGCAGCGGCTGGCCGAATCCTTCGAGACTGCGCTGAAGCTCGCCGACGGGCTGGCGCTGGTGGTGCCCTATCCGGAGGACGGCGGTGTGCCGGCGCTGACTTTCTCCGCGCGCATGGCCTGCCCGCGTTGTGGTTATGCGTTGGAGGAACTGGAGCCGCGGCTGTTTTCGTTCAATGCGCCGCATGGCGCCTGTCCGACCTGCGACGGACTTGGCCAGCTGCAGGCCTTCGACGCCGAGCGGGTGGTGATCCATCCCGAAGTCAGTCTGGCCGACGGCGCGATTCGCGGGTGGGATCGTCGCAACCCCTACTACTGGGCACTGTTGTCGTCGCTGGCGCGGTACTACGGCTTCGATCCTCACACGCCTTTTGTGAAACTGCCGGAGGCGGCGCGCCGGGTGGTGCTTTACGGCAGCGGCGAGGACAGAATCCGCTTCGATTACCCCGACGACCGTGGCCGCATCGTCACGCGCACGCATCGCTTCGAGGGCGTGGTGCCGAACCTCGAGCGGCGCTACAGGGAGACCGAATCCGCCGCCGTGCGCGAGGAACTGGCGAGGTATCTGTCGGACAAGCCGTGTCCGGACTGCGGCGGCGAACGGCTCAACCGCGCCGCGCGGCACGTGTTCGTCGCCGATCGCAGCCTGCCGCAGATCACCCGGCTTTCGGTGCGCGAGGCGCACGCGCTGTTCCGCGCACTGCACTTGCCCGGTCACCGTGGCGAAATTGCCGACAAGATCGTCAAGGAGATCGTCGCCCGGCTGTCGTTTCTCGACAGCGTCGGTCTCGACTACCTGACGCTGGCGCGCAGCGCCGAGACGCTGTCCGGCGGCGAGGCGCAGCGCATCCGCCTGGCCAGCCAGATCGGCGCCGGTCTGGTCGGCGTGATGTACGTGCTGGACGAGCCATCGATCGGCCTGCACCAGCGCGACAACGCCCGGTTGTTGGACACGCTGAAGCATCTGCGCGACCTGGGGAACACCGTCATCGTCGTCGAGCATGACGAGGAGGCGATCCGCGCCGCCGATCACGTCGTCGACATCGGCCCCGGCGCCGGAGTGCATGGCGGCGAAGTCGTCGCACAGGGCGCGCCGGCGGATATCGAGCGTGCCGAACGGTCGCTGACCGGCGCGTACCTGGCGGGTCGCGAGCGCATCGCGGTGCCGGAACAGCGCCACTCGCCTGATGCGGAGAAGCAGATCGTCATCCGCGGTGCGCGCGGCAACAACCTGCAAAGCATCGACGTGTCGATCCCGATCGGGTTGTTCACCTGCGTGACCGGTGTCTCCGGCTCCGGCAAGTCGACGCTGGTCAACGACACGTTGCTCGGCTACGCCGCGCGCGAATTGAATGGCGCCGGCACGCGCTGGGCGCCGGTCGGTGCGATCGAAGGTCTGCAACACCTGGACAAGGTGATCGACATCGACCAGTCGCCGATCGGTCGCACGCCGCGCTCCAATCCTGCGACCTATACCGGCGTATTCACGCCGATCCGCGAGCTGTTCGCTCAGGTGCCGGCCGCGCGCGAACGTGGTTACGGCCCCGGGCGGTTCTCGTTCAACGTCCGTGGCGGGCGCTGCGAGACCTGCGAAGGCGACGGCGTGATCAAGGTCGAGATGCATTTCTTGCCCGACGTCTACGTCACCTGCGACACCTGTCGCGGCCACCGCTACAACCGCGAAACGCTGGAGATCCGATACAAGGGCAAGACCATTGACGAAGCGCTGGAGATGACGATCGAAGAGGCCGCCGAGTTCTTCCGGCCGGTGCCGGCGATCCGCCGCAAGCTGGAGACACTGCTCGACGTCGGCCTGTCCTACGTCAAGCTCGGCCAGAACGCGACCACGCTGTCCGGCGGCGAGGCGCAGCGCGTCAAACTGGCCAGGGAATTGAGCCGCCGCGACACCGGCCGCACCCTGTACATCCTCGACGAACCGACCACCGGACTGCATTTCCACGACGTGGCCCAGTTGCTGCGAGTGCTGGAACGGCTGCGCGATGCCGGCAACACGGTGGTGGTGATCGAGCACAATCTCGAGGTGATCAAGCGCGCCGACTGGATCGTCGATCTGGGCCCCGAGGGCGGGTCCGGCGGCGGCCGGGTGCTGGCCGGCGGCACGCCGGAGCAGGTGGCCGCGGTCGACAGCTCATACACCGGAAGCTTCCTGCGTCGGCTGCTGGTCGGACAGACCGCCGCGGTTCAGGTGTCGCGCAGACGGCGGGCGTAGCGTTGCGCCAGCAGCGCGCAGACCAGCAGTTGCAGCTGGTGGTACAGCATCAGCGGCAGCAGCATCATCCCGAGCTGGGCGGGCGCAAACAGCAGCCGCGCCATCGGCACGCCCACGGCCAGGCTTTTCTTGGAACCGCAGAATACCGCCACCACTTCGACGCGCAGCGGGAAGCCGACGCGGCGCGCCGCCCAGGTCGTGAGGCCCAGCGCCAGCGCCAGCAGCAGGCTGATCGCCGCCGTCGCCTGGGCCAGCAGCGCCAGTGCGTGGGTGCGCCACAGACCGCCCTGCGTCGCGTCGCAGAACGCACCGTAAACGATCAGTATGATCACTGCGCGGTCGAAGCCTCCGACCGCGCGGCGATGGCGGGCGGCCGTCGCGCCGAGCCATCGATGCGTCAGCAGGCCGCCGACGAACGGCAGCAGCAGTTGCCGGCCGATGCCGAGCAGTTGCCGGTCGAAACCGAAGCCCCGACCGGCGGCGTGCAGTCCGAAATCGACCCATAACGGGGTTGCCAGCATGCCGATCAGGCTGGACAGCGTGGCGTTGAACACCGCTGCGGCGACGTCGCCGCCGGCCACTGCGGTCAAGGCGATGGATGAGGCCACTGTCGAGTTCAGCGCGCACAGGTAGAACAGGCCGTCGCGCAGCGGCTTGGGCAGCAAGCCGGCACCGAGATACTCGATCGACAGGCCGACCAGCGGAAACACCAGGAAGGTGGCACTTTGTACGAACAGGTGCAGCCGCCAGTTGCCGGCGCCGCTGCGCAACCGCTCGATCGACAGCCCGGCGCCGTGGAGGAAGAATACCGCGCCGACGCCGAGCTGCGTGACCCGCGCCAGATGCAGCGACCCGCCGCTGGCACCCCAGCGCGGCGTCAGAACGGCCAGCACCACCGCGGCGAGCATGCCCAGAACCAGTGGGTCCGGTCTCGAGACGCAGACCGATCGGAGAAACGTCATTGCGAGGCGCGTAGCGACGAAGCAACCTCGATGAGCTGGCACCCGCATATCATTGCCATGACAGCGTCACGCGACCGCCACGGGCGCTGCGCGTCTTGGCGGGGACGCTGCGCGTCGGTTACGCGTCGCCTCATTCGATGTCGAGCTTTTTGATGCGATAGCGCAATTGTCGAAAGCTCATGCCCAGCAGATCCGCGGCGCGAGTTTTGTTCCAGCGGGTTTTTTCGAGCGCTTCGACGATTGCGCGGCGCTCCATTTCCTCCATCTGCGCTTCCAGTGCGGCGGCCGGCGATGTTCCGGCGGCGGAGGGCGGCGTCCGCAGCTGCAGATCGGCAGGGGCGATGCGGCGGCCTTCGCACAGTGCCACCGCGCGTTCGAGGACGTTTTCCAGTTCGCGCACATTGCCGGGAAACGGATGGCCGCACAGCCGCGCCAGCGCCGCCGGTTCCAGCTCCGGCGGTGTCTGCATGCCGTTGGTTGCCGCCGCCCGCGCCAGGATCGCGCGCGCCAGCAGCGGGATGTCGTC
The DNA here is from genome assembly GCA_028871525.1 of Gammaproteobacteria bacterium. GTDB lineage: Bacteria > Pseudomonadota > Gammaproteobacteria > Nevskiales > Nevskiaceae > SCRT01. Next base: position 32,783 of record JAGWMX010000001.1, on the reverse strand, counting down.
GGCGTGTTCGCGCAGCGCCGGAGCGCGGATTTCGATGACGTTCAGGCGATAGTACAGATCCTGCCGGAAACGTCCGTCGGTGACCCGTGCCGTCAGGTCCTGGTGTGTTGCGGAGATCACCCGCACGTTGACCGGCACCTCGGCCTCGGCGCCGATCGGGCGCACCGCGCGCTCCTGCAGCGCGCGCAGCAGCTTGGCCTGCATGTGCAGCGGCAACTCGGCGACTTCGTCGAGGAACAGCGTGCCGCCTTCGGCCGCCTGGAACAGCCCCGGTTTGTCGCGCAGCGCGCCGGTGAAGCTGCCCTTCAGGTGACCGAAGAATTCGCTTTCCATCAGCTCTGCAGGAATCGCGCCGCAGTTGACCGGCACGAACGGCGCATCCGCACGCGGACCGCGGGCATGGATCAAACGCGCTACCAGCTCCTTGCCGGTGCCGGATTCGCCGGCGATGTGGACCGGCGCCTGGCTGCGCGCCAGGCGTTCGATCAACTGTCGCAATTTCAGGATCACCGGCGCCTCGCCGAGCAGGCCGCCGTCACCGGCCTCGGGACCGCTGCGCGGTTGACGCAGCCTGAGTGCGGTGTCCACCAGCTTGCGCAGTATCGCCAGATCCAGCGGTTTGGAGACGAAGTCGAAAGCGCCGGCTTTGAGGCTGTCCACCGCTGCCTTGGCGTTGCCATGCGCGGTGATGACCGCCACCGGCGTCTGCGGATGCTGAAGCTGGATCTGCGCGACCAGATCGATGCCGCTGCCGTCCGGCAACCGCATGTCGGTCAGGCACAGATCGAATTCGAGCTGCTGCAGCAGCCGTTGCGCGCCGCTCAGATCAGCGGCGGACTCGGTGCGCAGGCCCATGCGCGTCAGGCTGATCTCAAGCAATTGGCGGATGTCGTCTTCGTCATCGACGATCAATGCGACGGGCGGTTGCATGGATTCAGGGGCGGTTCACGTTGGCGTGGATCGTCGCGTCGCCGTCCAAATTCGCATCCGTCACGACGACCGGCGCGAATAGCAGGCGGAAGCAGGCGCCGGCGCCCTGCGTCCGGCGCAACAGCAGACGGGCGTGATTGTAGTCGCACAATTCGCGCGACAGATAGAGGCCGAGCCCGGTGCCGTCGTGCGCGGTGGTGAAGAACGGCTCGAAAATCTTTTCCCGCATCTCGGCGGCGATGCCGGGACCGTCGTCCGCGATATCCAGGTAGATTGCACTGCTGCCGGCCAGCCGACCCGCCGACATCCGCACCGTGACCACCATCTGCGCACGCGTGCCGTGCTCGAAACTGTTGTTCCACAGATTGTGCAGCACCTGCTGCAGGTGGCGCTGGTCGAAGTGCACGACCAACGTCGGCTCGAGGACGTCCATGTGCAGCCGCCCGGCGCGTTTCGGCTGGCCCTCCAGGTATCGATCGATCTCGCGTTCCAGCCACGTCGCGAGGGTCAGCCTGTCAATGTGCGGCGGCTCACGCCGCGACAGGCTGAGAACGTCGGCGATAATGCGGTCCAGCCGGCGGCTCTGGCGCTCGATGACCGTCAGCAGCTGTCGCTCGGCTTCGTCCAGGGTAGGTGATTCGGCCAGCAGCTGCCCCGCTTGCCGGATCGCCGACAGCGGGTTGCGGATTTCGTGCGCGATGCTGGCCGAAAGCCGGCCAAGCGCCGCCAGCTTGATCTGCTGCGCCTGTTCGCGCAGCCGTTCGGCGGGATCCAGCAGCAGCAGCGCCGAGGATCCGGAGGTTTGGCCGAGCGGCATGAAGCGTGCCGAAAGCTCCGGCGCACCGGGTCGCTCGCGTAGCAGCGGCGCGACCATCGAGGGATCGGCGCGCCAGGCGGCCAGCGTCGCGGCCAGCGCCGGCGCCAGCTCACTCAGCCGGGCGCCGCGCAGGTCGCCGTCGTGGTGCAGCAACGTGCGCGCGGCGAGATTGGCGGTGCGCACCCGGTCGCCGTCGACCACCAGCACGCCGGTTTCCATGCGCTCGAGAATCCGCTCGTTGAGTTGAGTCAGGTCGAGCAGATCGCTGCCGACGCGGCGCGCCAGAGCCTCGGACCGACGGGTGCGCGTGGCGATCAGGCTGGCGACGCCGGTGGTGCTGAACAGGATCAGTCCAAGAATGCCGGTTTCGGTGGCGTCGCCGCCGGCGAGCTGGCCGCTGCCGCGCCACAGTTCCTCGGCGAACATCGCGCTGGTTGCCAGAGCGGCATAAGCCAGCGCCAGCCGTGGACCGGACAGCAGCGCATAGCCGACCACCGGCAGGATCAGCAGCATGCCGATCCCGCTGCCGACCCCGCCGGCGGCGCCGGTCAGTGCGGCAATCGCCACCGTGTCGCCTCCCAGGCTGATCGGAATTTGCCGCGCCGACGCCGGTCTGTGCGCAACCACCGCGGCCACCAGCAACAGCGCCACCAGTGCGTAGGCAATGCAGACGTCGTGGAACAGCGCACCGAGCGTGATCGGGAACAGCCGGCCGATGGTACCGATTTCCTGTAAACCCAGCAGCGCCAGCACCAGCACCAGCCGGTAAAGCGCCACCGCGCGCAGCAGGCGCCAGTCCTCGGCGGTGTCGGCGCGCCTGATCTCAGAGTTGGCGGCGGCGGTCATGATGAACCCCGAGCCGATTCATTGTTTGCTTCGGCCAGTGCGCTTCCAATCCGGCGATGGTGCCTTTCCCAAGGCGTCGGCCGCAAGCGAGCGACTGTCCACGGCCATAATCCGCAGCGCTGTGAAAGCGTCCTTTCCACCGCACTCTCTCCCCATTGCAACCCGAGGATCGCAATCCTGTTTCTATGGGCCATTGTCGCGCATTGTCGTCTTCTCCGTCGCGGCGACGGCATTTTCGCTGCCGCTTCCGCCCGAACACACGGCTGAGCAGCGGTCCGGACGCAAATTTTACGTCGCCGCCGGCGGTGATTTTTTGCCAGTCGGGCAGGGATTGGGGGACAATCGCGCGCCATCGACCGCCGCAGACGGGATCATCGCTGATGAATCTTCATGAATATCAGGCCAAGGAACTGTTCACGCGATACGGCATCCCGGTGCCGCAGGGTCAACTCGCGTCGAGCCCGGAAGGTGCGCGGGCGGCGGCCAAAGCGCTCGGCGGCGAGCGTTTCGTGGTCAAGGCGCAGGTGCACGCCGGCGGTCGCGGCAAAGCCGGAGGCGTCAAGCTGGTCGACGGTTTCGACGCGGTCGAGGAAGCCGCCAAGGCGATGCTGGGGCGGCGGCTGGTGACCAGGCAGACCGGACCGGGCGGGCTGCCGATCAACAGCGTGTGGGTGGAGAAGCCGTCTGCGATCGCGCGCGAACTGTACGTCTCCGCGCTGATCGATCGCTCCAGCGAGCGGGTTGTGTTCATGGCCTCGGCCGCCGGCGGCATGGAGATCGAGGAAGTGGCGGCGGCCACGCCGGAGCGGATCAGCACCGTCGGCGTCAACCCCGCAGCCGGTCTGCAGGCTTTCCAGGCGCGTCAACTCGGCTTTTTCGTCGGTCTGGAGCGGGCGCAGGTGGAGGCCTTCACGCGGATCCTGCTGGGATTGTATCGCCTGTTCGTCGAGCTTGACGCCAGCCTGGTGGAGATCAACCCGCTGATCGTCACCACCGCCGGCGAGGTCGTGGCCCTGGATGCCAAGCTGAATTTCGACGACAACGCGCTGTATCGTCACAAGGACATCGCCGAACTCGACGATCCGAGCCAGAGCGACGAGCGCGAACGCGAGGCGGCCAAGTTCGATCTGAACTATGTCCAGCTCGACGGCGACATCGGTTGCATGGTTAACGGCGCCGGGCTGGCGATGGCGACGATGGACATCATCAAGCTGCACGGCGGTCGGCCGGCCAACTTCCTCGACGTCGGCGGCGGCACCACGGCCGAACGGGTCACCGAGGCGTTCAAGCTGATTACCGCCAGTTCCGAGGTCAAGGCGATTCTGGTCAATATATTCGGCGGCATCGTACGCTGCGATCTGATCGCCGAGGGCATCATCAGTGCCTGCAAGCAGGTGGGACTGAAGATCCCGGTGGTGGCGCGGCTGCAGGGCACGAACATGGAGAAAGGCCAGCAGATGCTGCGCCAGTCGGGCCTCAAGATCACGCCTGCCGCCGATCTGACCGAAGCCGCCAAAACCGTGGTCGCCGCCGCGCGTGCGGCTTGAAGCGGCTCACGTCTTTCGCCTCACGAGATTCCAATGAGCATCCTCGTCGACAATAACACCAAGGTCATCTGCCAGGGGTTCACCGGCAAACAAGGCACTTTTCACTCCGAGCAGGCGATCGCCTACGGCACCCGGATGGTCGGCGGCGTGTCGCCGGGCAAGGGCGGCGGCAAGCACCTCGAGCGGCCGGTGTTCAACACCTGCGCCGAGGCGGTGGCCGCCACCGCTGCGACCGCGTCGATGATCTACGTGCCGGCGCCGTTCGCCGCCGATGCGATCCTGGAAGCCGCCGATGCCGGGATCGAGGTCATCGTCTGTATCACCGAGCATATCCCGGTGTGGGACATGGTGCGGGTCAAGGCAGCGCTGAAGGACTACCCGAAATCGGTGTTGATCGGTCCCAACTGTCCCGGGGTCATCACGCCCGGAGCGTGCAAAATCGGCATCATGCCGGGGCAGATCCACCAGCCCGGCGTCGTCGGCATCGTCAGTCGCTCCGGCACGCTGACCTATGAGGCTGTGCATCAGACCACGCAGATCGGCCTCGGTCAGTCCACTTGCGTCGGTATCGGCGGCGATCCGGTGCGTGGGCTCGGTTTCATCGACGTTATCCGGCGTTTCGAGACCGATCCGGCCACGCGCGGCATCATCATGGTCGGCGAGATCGGCGGCAGTTCCGAAGAAGAGGCCGCTGAATACATCAAACAACATGTCGCCAAACCGGTCGTCGCCTACATCGCCGGCGTCACGGCACCGCCGGGCAAGCGCATGGGCCACGCCGGGGCGATCGTCTCCGGCGGCAAGGGCACTGCCGACGAGAAGTTTGCTGCGCTGGAGGCCGCCGGCGTCAGGACGGTTCGTTCGCCGGCCGATCTCGGCGCCGCGATGAAGGCGGCGCTCGGCTGAAAGCATCGCGTGCCGATGGCGCCGCTGGTGCTGGCTGCCGCGCAGCTGAAGCTGCGGGTCGGTGACGTCGACGGCAACGTCGAAACGCTGATCGAAAGCGCCGAGCGCGCCCGCGATAGCTTCGGCGCCGAGCTGGTGCTGACGCCGGAACTGGGGTTGATCGGTTATCCGCCCGACGATCTGCTGCTGCGCAGCGCGATGCCGCAGGCGATTGCCGCCGGTCTCGATCGGCTGCGCTGTCGCTTGCGCGGCGTAGCGGTGGTGGTCGGTTATCCGGAGTACGCGGTCAGCGGCGATCGACGCATCTACAACGCGGCCTGCGTGATCGCCGACGGCCGCATCCTCGCCCGTCATCGCAAGCAGCGCCTGCCGAACTACGGCGTGTTCGATGAGAGGCGCCATTTCACGCCGGGCCAGACGCCGACGGTGTTCGAACTGAAAGGTCGCCGGCTGGGTCTGGCGATCTGCGAGGATGTCTGGAGTCCGCAGCCGATCGCCGCCGCGGCGCGCGCCGGCGCGCAGCTGCTGCTGGCGATCAACGCCAGCCCTTTCGATCTCGACAAGAGTGCGCAGCGGCGCCAGGTGCTGGCTGCGCGCGCGCGCGAATCCGGCCTGCCGATTGTCTATGTCAATGCCGTCGGTGGCCAGGACGATCTGGTGTTCGACGGCGATTCGCAGGCGGTTGATGCGGACGGTCACGTCGGTTTCCAGGCGCCGTTGTTCGAATCCGCCGTCTTGCCGGTGCGCTGGGATGGCATGCGACTGCACGGTGAACTCGCCTCGCCGCCGATCGAGGAGGCGCGGGTGTGGCGCGCGTTGGTCTGCGCGATCGGCGACTATGTCCGCAGCAACGGATTTGCCGGCGTGCTGGTGGGCCTGTCCGGCGGCATCGATTCGGCGCTGGTGGCGGCGCTGGCGGCCGACGCGGTGGGCGGCGATCGCCTGTGGTGCGTTTCACTGCCCTCGCGCTATACCGCGGCGATGTCCAACGAGGATGCGCGGTTGCAGGCGCAGGCCCTCGGTGCGCGCTACAGCATGCTGCCGATCGGGGAGGTGGTGGATGCGGCCGAGCACCTGCTGGCGGTCGAGTTTGCCTCGCGGCCGGCCGATCTGACCGAGGAAAACCTGCAGTCGCGCGCGCGCGGCCTGCTGCTGATGGCGCTGTCCAACAAATTCGGTCACCTGTTGCTGGCCACCGGCAACAAGAGCGAGATGGCCACTGGTTACGCCACGCTTTACGGCGACATGTGCGGCGGGTTCGCACCGATCAAGGATGTCTATAAGACCTGGGTGTACCGGTTGGCGCGCTGGCGCAATGCGCAGGCGTCGGCGCCGGTGATTCCCGAGCGCGTACTTACACGCGCGCCTTCGGCCGAACTGCGGCCCGATCAGACTGACCAGGATTCACTGCCGCCCTACGAGGTGCTGGATCCGATTCTCGCCGCCTACGTCGAGCGCTCGCGCTCGATCGCCGAAATCGTCGCCGACGGCTACGAGGAGACGACCGTGCGCCGGGTCGCCGCGCTGGTGCGGCGCTCCGAGTACAAGCGCCGGCAGGCGCCGCCGGGGCCTAAAGTTACGCCCTGCGCGTTCGGTCGCGAGCGACGCTACCCGCTGACGGCGCGCTATGGTGATTTGTAGAGATCGATGCCCCGGGGCGGGCGCTGCGGTCGCCGGCGCGGTTTCAGCGGTGCCGGTGCTTGCCGTCACCGTCGCAACCGATCCGTTCCATTCGGGTAAGGCATACCGACAACGGCGATTTCTTCAATAGGAGGATCGTAAGCTGTCAGCGCGGAGCGCGGCCGAGCCTTTTAAGGCGGTTGACGAGCTATCACCGGACTGGCTGGGGCAAGAGCGGAAGGTGACAAAATACCAGACACGGCTGAAGAGTCCGCAATCCGCTTGCCGCTCGCCGGCGGTGTTTCGCGCCTGTGCCGATGCCGAGAGATGTTGTGATCTGACGCCGGCCGGCGTCGGATCGGCAGCGGCGCTGCCTGGGGTGGCCGGCTGGTCCAGCGGATGCCATTCGTCGGCAGGATCCGGACCGACCGAAACGGTCAAACCGGTACCCGGGATCGGCCGTTGCCCGGCGGCTGCCGTGCGTGCCGCCGCAGTCGCAACAGGTGCGGCGGTCGCCCCCTCGGCGACCGCGGTTTGAGCGGCCGGCGCCGAAGCCGCGGCTGCCGGCGTGCCGCCGAGCGTGATGACGTGGCGGTTCTCGGCTTTGGTGGTATCCATCCACGAGAACAGGCCGGCGAAGCGCGACAGCCAGCCGCGATGGCGTGCCGGCGCCGGTGCCGTGGCGGCTGACGCGGGAGTTGCTGGCGGCGGCGCATCGGTGGCAACCGCCTCCCAGTCGTTCAGACGCGCCAAGCGCAATGTCTTGGCGGGGACGGAGGTCGGCGCGGCGGTCGGCGCGGCGGCCGCAACCGCTGCCTTGGGTGGGTTTTTGAGCGCCAGAAACGCAGGCCGGTTGACCGCGATCAGCGTCGCGGTCTCGTGTTTCTGGTCGTTCAACCCCAGTTCGCTGTAACAGCGCGCAGCCAGGCTCAGCGCCTCGGCGGTGGCCGGTGCGCCGGGATAGCGCGCCACCACTTCCTCGGCGCGACGCGCAGCGGCCAGATAGGCGCCGCGGCTCAGGTAGAAATGCGCGATTGCCACCTCGTGGGCAGCGATTTCGTTGCGCAGCGCGATCATGCGCTTGCGGGCGTCGGCGGCATAAATGCTGTTCGGATAGCGCTGGACCAGCAACCCGAATTCCGAAAAAGCCTTTTCCTTGGAGCCGACGTCCCGCTGGGCCGGCGACAACGGCAGATAATCGAGCAGCGAATCGTTTTGTGCCGAATCGATCAGGCCCTTGAGATACTGGACATAGGCCGCATCGGCATGCCGCGGATGTTCGCGCAGGAAGCGATCCGCCTCGGAAGTGGCTTCGTCGAACTGAAAGCTGCGGTACTGCGCGTAGATTTTCTCGACCTCGGATTGGGTCGCAAAGTTGGTGAACGGAAACTGCTCGATCACCTTGTCGTAGGTTTTCAGCGCCGCCCCGAACTCAGAACTCTCCAGTTGATTGTGCGCAAGGTGGTAAAGTTGCTGGGCTTTCAGCTTGGCTTCAAGCTCGCTGATGCGTTTTTGCTTCAGGTCGCCGGCTGCGTTGTCCTGCAGCTTGAACGGGTTGTCCGCAGGCAGCGAAGCCGTTTTCGACGGTGAACTGCTGCAGCCGGCAAGCGCTGCCACGACGGCGGCGAGCAGATAAATACGTATTCTCATGAACGCGGCGCGATCAGACGGAGAATTCGGCACGCAGTATAGCCCAAGCTCGACGGTAAGCGAATCGGCTGCAGTGACGCGCGTGGCTGTGGCTGCACACCACCACGGCCTGCGGCTGGATGCGGTTGCCGCCAGGCTGTTCACCGGTTATTCGCGGCAGCGGTTGAAAGCCTGGATCGAGCAGGGGCGGCTGCGGGTCAACGGTGTGGTGGCGATGCGGCCGCGGCAGCCGGTCGCCGCTGGCGATCGGCTGGAATTGCGCGCGCCGCCACCGGACCTCGAGCCGGTCTCGCAGGCGCAGCAGATCGACATTCAGGCGGTGGGCGGCGACGAGCACCTGGCGGTGATCGACAAGCCGGCCGGGCTGACCGTGCATCCGGGCGCCGGCCGGCCGGCGGGTACGCTGGTCAACGCACTGCTGCACCGATATCCGCAAACCGCGGCACTCCCTCGTGCTGGGCTGATCCATCGGCTGGACAAGGATACATCCGGGCTGCTGGTGGTGGCGCTGAACCTGCCAGCGTACACACGATTGACGCGGATGATGGCGGCGCGGGCGATTCACCGCGAATATGATGCGCTGGTGCATGGCGAGGTCATCGCCGGCGGTCGTATCGAGGCGCCGATCGGTCGCGATTCGCACAGCCGCGTGCGCATGGCCGTGGTCGCGCGCGGCCGGCCGGCGGTCACTCACTATCGCGTGGTCGAGCGCTTCGGCGGCGCAAGTTGGCTACGGGTACGGCTGGAGACCGGCCGCACCCACCAGATCCGTGTACATATGGCCCATATCCGCCACCCGCTGCTGGGCGATCCGATCTATGGCGGACGCCGGTGCGCCGGAGCCGATGCCGGCTTCAAACGTCAGGCGCTGCACGCACGTCTGCTCGCCTTCGAGCATCCGATTACAGCGCGTAAGCTGGCATTCGAATCGCCGCTGCCGGCCGATCTGGACGCACTGATCGGCAAACTGCGAAGCGCCATGCATGGATGAGTCCGGACGCTTGCCGGTGATCGCGCCCGACTGGCCGGCGCCGGCCGGCGTGCGGGCGGCGGTTACCACGCGCGCCGGCGGCGTCAGCGAGGGTCACCACGCCTGCCTTAACCTGGGCACGCGTTGCGGCGATGCGCAGGCGGCGGTCGCGGCCAACCGCGCCAGGCTCTGCAGAATGCTGCGGCTGCCGGCCGAGCCGCTGTGGCTGGATCAGCGTCACGGCAACGCCGTGGTGCCCGCGCACGCTGTCTCGGTCGGGCCGGTCGCCGACGCCAGCTGGACCGATCGGGTCGGACCGGTCTGCGCCGTGCTGGCCGCCGACTGCCTGCCGGTGCTGCTTTGCGACGACGCCGGGCGCTGCGTGGCCGCGGTTCACGCCGGCTGGCGCGGACTGGCCGCGGGCGTTGTCGAGGCTGCGGTGGCAGCGCTGCCGGTGCCGCCGCGACGGCTGCTGGCGTGGTTGGGACCGGCGATCGGGCCGGCGCACTTCGAGGTCGGCGAGGAAGTGCGCACGACGTTTGTGGCGGTCGATGCCCAGGCGCGGCTGGCATTCCGGCCGGCTGCGGCGCCGGGCAAGTTCTACGCCGATCTGTGGCTGCTCGCGCGCCAGCGCCTGCGCCGCGCCGGCGTGTCGCGGAGTTTCGGCGGCGGGCTGTGTACGTACAGCGATGGCGGACGTTTCTTCTCGCACCGCCGCCAACCCGGGGGCGGCCGCCAAGCGGCTTTGATCTGGCTGCAGTCGGTGCCGTCGGGATGAGGATTCTGTTGCGCGCCCGCCTGGCTTCTGTTAGAACTCGCTGCGCACCAATACAAAACAATACCGGGCGGCATGGCAAAGCTGCCGGCCGCAGAGCGGAGAGCATCGTGTGGTGGCGCGGTGACCGCACGGGGCTGCCGCCGGTGCTTCGCGCTTCCCGCTGCGGCGCTGCGCGCCGGCCGCGCCAGCTTGCGATCTGAAGGGGTGAGAGATGAAGGCGGAGGCGAAGATCCTGGGGATGGCCTGTGCGCTGTCGGCGCTGAGCTGGAGCGCTGCGGCGTGGGCGGTCACGCCGGCCGACGCTGCGCCGGCCGCACCCGAAACAGCGCCGGTCAAACCGCAGCCGGCGTTTCCGGCGCCGCTGGCGGCCAAGACGCTGCTGCTCGACCTGGCCAGAGCCGGCGATGACCTGATCGCGGTGGGGGCTTACGGCGATATCGTCCGTTCCAAGGACGGCAGCACCTGGGTGCAGTCGCCGTCGCCGGTACGTGAGCTGTTGACCGCGGTGCAGTTCGTCGATACCGGCCAGGGGTGGGCAGTGGGTCACGATGCGGTCATCCTGCATACCGGCGACGGCGGTGTGCACTGGACGCTGCAGAATTTCCAGCCCGGATTGCAGGCGCCGATCCTCAATCTGCTGATGCTCGACGCCCGGCACGGCTTTGCGCTCGGTGCGTTCGGGCTGCTGAAAAAAACCGACGACGGCGGCGCCACCTGGGTCGACGTCAAAGCCGCTCCAATCACCGCCGACCAGCTACATCTCTACCGGATGATCAGGCTCGGCGACGGCACTTTGCTGATCGCAGCCGAGCAGGGGACGCTGTACGCGTCCAGCGACGGCGGCGGCCACTGGAGTCGCGTCAGATCACCGTACGGCGGTTCATTTTTCGGCGCGCTGCCGGTCGGCGACAAAGGCGCGCTGATTTTCGGCTTGCGCGGCCACGCCTATCTTTCCGACGACGTATCGGCCGACGTCGTGCTGCCTGCGCCGCCGCCAGCGGCCGGCAAGGCCGCGACCACCGGCAAGGGCGAAGCCGGCGACGACCGGGCAGGTGCAGGCGATGCCGGCGACGGCGAGGCCGAAAAACCGACCGGCGGCAACTGGAGGGCGATCGATACCAAGACCACGGCGTCGCTTTTCGGTGGCGCACGGTTAGCCGGCGGTCAGTTCGCGCTGGTCGGCGCCTCCGGCGAGGTTGTCCTGGTGGCGGCCGACGGCGGCAGCGTCAGGGCGTTGGAGCCGCCAACAGATCAGGATCTCGCGGCGGCACTGCCGTTCGACCATGGGCTGATCCTCGTCGGCGCCAAGGGCGCTTTCCGCATGCAGTCGCTGAAGTAACGCCAGCAAGGGAGCCGCGCAGCGATGAGCGAACAGCAACACCTCGGGGTGGGCCGCCGCATCCTGCGGAAGATCGAGCCGCTGATCTATGCCAGGCGCTGGTTGAGCATGGGCGTCCTGTTGGCGCTGACGGCGTTTTTTGCCTGGGAAGCCAGCCAGATCAAGCCGGACGCCGGCTTCGACAAGCTGATCCCGCTGGACCAGCCCTACATGCATGTGCTCAAGCAATACGAGCGCGATTTCGGCAGCGCCAACACGGTGCTGGTGGCGCTGATCCAGACCAAGCAGGATCCGCATCCGGACATCTACAACGAAGAGTTCTTCAGCCGGCTGAAGAAAGTCACCGACGCGGTGTTTTTCCTGCCCGGCGTCGACCGTTCTCACGTGTCCTCGCTGTTCACGCCGGACGTGCGTTATGTCGAGGTGGTGGAAGACGGATTCCGTGGCGGCAACGTGGTGCCGCCGGATTTCGTGCCGACGCCGCAGGCTTTCGCCGAGATCAAGCACCATGTTGCCGACGCGCAGATCATCGGCCGCTACGTCAGCAAGGACCAGCGCGGCGCGATGATTTTCGCCAGCCTGCTGGAAAACGATCCGGTCACTGGCAAGAAAATCGACTACAAGCAGGTCGCCGATCAGCTGCAGCAGCTGCGCCGGAAATATCAGGACCAGGACATTCAGATCCACATCATCGGCTTCGCCAAGGTGGTCGGTGACGTCATCGACGCCACGCAGATGGTGGTCGGATTTTTCATCCTCACGCTGCTGATGACGATGATCCTGCTGTGGGTCTACGTCGGCAGCTTCAGACTGGCGATCCTGCCACTGGTGTGTTCGATCACCGCGGTGATCTGGGAGTTCGGGCTGCTGCGACTGTTCGGTTTCGGGCTGGATCCGTTCGCGATCCTGGTGCCGTTCCTGATCCTGGCGGTGTCGGTGTCCCACGGCGTGCAGTACGTCAACGCCTGGGTCGGCGAACTCGAGCTGTACCAGCGCAACAGCTTCGACGCCTCGCTGTATACCTGGCGGCGTCTGGCCATCTACGGAACCATGGCGATCATGACCGACGTCGCCGGTTTTGCGACGATCTATCTGATCCCGATCCAGATCATCCAGGAGATGGCGATCAATGCCACGCTAGGCATGCTGGCGATCATTATCACCAACAAGGTGATGATGCCGATCTGGCTGACCTGGGTGAAGATCGGCGACGTCAAAGCTTTTGTGCAGCGCCAGGAACGGCGCGACAGCATGCTGGATCCGCTCTGGCGCTTTATCTCGAACATGACCCGGCCGGTTCCGGCGGTCGTCAGCCTGCTGCTCTGCGGCGCGCTGCTCGGCTGGAGCCTGTGGCAGGGTCACGACCTGCAGATCGGCGATAGCCAGAGTGGAGTGCCGGAGCTGCTGCCGGATTCGCAGTACAACCGCGATGATCGCGCGATCAACGAAAACTTCACCATCGGTACCGACATCCTCCAGGTGATCGGGGAGGCCGATGCCAACGGCTGCACCAGCTACTCGGTGCTGCAACAGATCGACGGCTTCGCCTGGCAGATCGAGAATCTGACGAATGCCGTGAACTCGACTATCTCGCTGCCGCAGGTGGTCAGCATCTACTACCAGGCCTTCACCGAAGGCGAGCCGAAATGGCATGTGCTGCCGCGGAACAAGTACGCGATCGCGCAGACACTGACGCAAATTCCCCCGTCTACCGGGCTGCTTAATCCCAGCTGCAGCGCGATGCCGGTGCTGATCTTCATGCGCGATCATCGCGCCGCGACGATCAACCAGGTGATCGACAGGGCCAAGGCGATCAACACCGCCAACGCCACAGGATTTTACCAAGCGCATCGCGATGTCGATCCACAGTACTGCGCCGACAAGACGGCTGCGCGGCGGCAGATCGGCGTGCTGCAGTTCCATCTTGAGCAGCGGCAGATCAGACTCAAGAAACACGGCGCCAGCGCGGCCGCAGTGACGCAAGACCCGCGGCTCGTTGCGATGCAGAAACAGCTGGATCAGGCCAAGGCAGAGTACGTGGGTCTGAACAGGAGCTGTCCGGTGAATTTCGCGCTGGCCGGCGGCAACGTCGGCGTGATGGCGGCGACCGACGAGGTCGTCTCCCATCTGGAAAAGCGCGTGCTGCTGTATGTCTACATCGCCATCGTGGTATGTGTGTTGCTGTCGTTCGTCGAGTGGCAGAGCATCGTCTGCATCATGCTGCCGTTGGCGCTGGTGTCATGGATGGCTTATGCGGTGATGGCGATTCTCGGCATCGGCATGAAGGCGGCGACCCTGCCGGTGGTGGCGCTGGCTGCGGGCATCGGCGTCGACTACGGCATCTACGTCTATGCGACGCTCACCGACGCGCTGGCCTCCGGCTACAAGATGCGCGAGGCCTACTTCATGACGCTGAAGATGACCGGGAAAGCGGTCGTGTTCACCGGGCTCACGCTGGGCCTGGGGGTATTGACCTGGCTGTTCTCCGGGCTGCAGTTCCAGCGTGACATGGGCAAGCTGCTGGTGTTCATGTTCACCGCCAACATGTTCGGCGCGATCCTGGTGCTGCCGGCCATCGGCACTTTCCTGCTCAAGGAGCGGACGCTGCCGGCGGGTCAAAAACCGGTATTCAGAACCCGGCATTGATCAGCCGCAGTCGCAGGCGGTGATCTCCAGCGTTTCCAGATCCAGCGCCGTCAGCCGCTGGCCCCAGACGCAGCCGGTATCCAGGCACCAGACCAGTTCCTCCGGCCAGGCTTTTTGTGCGAGCGACGACCAGTGGCCGAAGACGATGCGGTGTCCACGGCTGGCGCGCGCGGGATGGCGGAACCACGGCCAGGCGCCGGGAGGAGGGGATTCTTCGGGTGCGCCTTTGAGCCGCAGCAGCAATCGTCCGCTGCTGTCGCACCAGCGCATGCGGGTCAGTGCGTTTAGGGTGTAGCGTACCCGATCGGGTCCGCGCAGCGTCGGCTGCCAGCGATCCGGTTGATCGCCATACATGCTGCCGAGCAGCCTGGTGAAGCCGGCCCCGCCCAGCACGGCTTCGGCTGCGGCGGCGCAGTCGCGGGCGGTGTTCAGATCCCAGTTCGGCGGCAGCCCGGCGTGCACCAGGGTCCAGCCGAGTCCGGCGTCATGGTGCAGCAACGGGCGCCGACGCAGCCAGTCCAGCAGTTGTTCACGGTCCGGTGCCGCCAGCACGTCGGTGAAAGTGTCGCGCCGCCCGGGCGCGCCGCCGCTGGCTACCGCCAGCAAATGCAGGTCGTGGTTGCCGAGCACCACCGTCGCTGCGTCGCCAAGCGCCATGATTTGCCTCAGCACGGCGAGCGAATCCGGGCCGCGGTTGACCAGATCGCCGGTCAGCCACAGGCGGTCGCGGCCGGGGTCGAAACGCAGGCGATCGAGCAGCCGCGCCAGCGCCGAAGCGCAGCCTTGCACGTCGCCTAGAGCGTAGACCGGCACCACCTGATCCCTACTGACGTAGAAGCCCTCTAACATAACCGATGGACGGCGATCTGCGCCCGGTTTTGTGTTTGCCGGCGGCAAAAAGCTGGCTGTGGCCGCGCGCTGGCGATTTAACCGCCGCCGCTTCGGCGCCGGAATCAATGGCGTTATGGCGGGCGCGGAAGCTGGCCGGCCGGCGACGGCGGCGGATCGACTCGTACCGCGGTTCGATCGAGTTGCGCCGCCAGCCGCACGAAGCCGGCAACCGGAACGGTTTCGGCGCGGGCGCTGGAGTCGATGCCGGCGGCTTCAATCTGCGCCGCGGTCAACAAGCCCTTGAGCGCGTTGGCCAGGTGCTTGCGCCGTTGGCCGAAGGCCTTGGCGACGATTTGGTCGATGCGTTGCAGCCGCGCGGCCGCGGGTAGTGTTGGGTGCGGCGTGATTCGCACCACCGCCGAGCGCACCTGCGGCGGCGGTTGGAACGCGCCCGGGCCGACGTCGAACAGCGCGTCGCAGCGTGCTCGCAGCGCCACCGCCACGCTGAGTCGACCGTAGTCGGCCCCGCCCGGCTCGGCGACCAGCCGCGCAACCACTTCCTTCTGCAGCATGAACAGCATGTCCTGCACCCGGCCGGTCAGGCCGAGCAGCCGGAACAGCAGCGGCGTCGCGATGTTGTAGGGCAGATTGCCGATCAGCCGCAGCGGGCCGTTGCTGGCGAGGGCGGCGAAATCGAAGTGCAGCGCGTCGCCGGAGTGAAGGCGCAGTCCCGAGCCGAAGCGCTGCTGCAGAAAAGCGACCAGATCGCGGTCGATCTCGACGGCGTCAAGCTCGCCCAGAGCGGTCAGCAGCGCCGCGGTCAAAGCGCCGCGACCCGGGCCGATCTCGACCACCCGCTGGCCCGGTTCCGGGTTCAACGCCGCAACGATGCGGACGATGACGCCACGGTCGTGAAGGAAGTGCTGACCGAATCGCTTGCGCGCCGGGGCGCAGATCGTCGGCGGTTGCGTCACGGTGCGCGTACGCGGGCCGCCAGCATCGCCGCCATGCGCAGCGCTGCGATCAGGCTGCCGGGGTCGGCGCGGCCGCTGCCGGCCAGATCCAGAGCAGTGCCGTGGTCTGCCGAGGTGCGCAAAATCGGCAATCCCAGCGTGACATTGACCGCATGGCCAAAGCCGGCCTGCTTGAGCGCCGGCAATCCCTGGTCGTGATACATCGCCAGCACCACGTCGGTTCGGCGCAGGCTGGCCGGAGTGAACGCGGTATCCGCCGGCAGCGGTCCGCGCAGATTCAGGCCTTGGTCGCGCAACTCGGCCAGCAGCGGGGCGATGATCTCGATTTCCTCGCGGCCGAGTTCGCCTTCCTCACCGGCGTGCGGGTTGAGGCCGCAGACGGCGATGCGTGGCTGCGACAGCCCGAAACGCACGCGCAGATCCCGGTCGAGCACCTGCAGCACCGCTCGCAGCCGCTCGGCCGTGATCGCTTGCGGCACCGCACGCAACGGCAGGTGGGTGGTGGCCAGCGCCACGCGCAGTGGCGCCGTCAGGCCCGGCCCGCTGTCTGCGGCCAGCAACATCACCGGCGTCGGCGCAGCGCAAAGCTGCGCCAGGTATTCGGTGTGCCCGGTGAATTCGAAACCGGTGCGGGCGATCACGGCCTTGTGAACCGGAGCCGTTACCAGTGCATCGGCGCGTTGCTGCAGGCAGGCTTCCGCCGCGATTCGCAGCGCCGCCAGCACGCCGGGGGCGTTGCGCGGATCCAGGCGTCCGGGCTGGACGGGCGCCGCCAGCGGTTGCGGATACACCCATAGTCGTTCAGGGCGCAGCGGTTCAGGTGCGCCGCGCGGACCGCATTCGCGGATGTCGATCTTCAATCCCAGCCGGTTTGCGCACTGGCGCAGCATGGTCGGATCGGCGACTGCGGTCAGGGTTACATCGAGCGCGATTTGCGGCAACCGCAAGCTCAACTCCGGGCCGACGCCGGCCGGCTCGCCGCAAGAGAGCCAGATTCGCGGCCGACGGTTTTCAGCGTTCGGCGTTGGGCTGACCACCGGTTTCGCCGCCGTCTGTAGCTGCGGTTCCGCTCTGATCCGGTTGCAGGCGGATATCGACAAAGGCCGAGTCGCGCAGGCGGCGCAGCCACGACTGATATTCCTCCTGTTCGCGACGCTGGGCGATCGTCTGGCGCGCGCGCGCGCGGATGGCCTGCTCGGTGACGTCCTGAGTGCGGCGACCCAATACCTTGACAATATGCCAGCCGAATTTGCTGCGGAACGGTCTGGACACCTGGCCCGGCTGCAGCGCATCGATATGCTGCTGGAACTCCGGAACGAACACTCCCGGCGGCTGCCAGCCGAGATCGCCGCCCTGGGCCTTGGAGCCGGTGTCGTCGGTATATTGTTTTGCCAGCGTGGCGAAGTCGGCGCCGGCGACGATCTTCTGGTAGAGCTGTTCGGCCAATGCCTTGCTGGCATCGTCGTCGCGGATGGCGTTGGGCGCCAGCAGGATATGTTCGACGTGGGTTTCCTCCACCGTCTGCCGCTGGCCGGCGTCGCGCGTGTCCTCCAGCTTGACGATATGGAAACCGTTGGCGTCCTCCAGCACATCGCTGACCTGGCCAGGCTTCATCTGCGGCAGCACCGATTCGAACAGCGTCGGCAGTTGCGAAAATTTACGCCAGCCCAGATCGCCGCCCTGCAGCGCCTGCGGATCGTCGGAATTGGCGATCGCCGCCTGGGTGAAGTCGGCGCCGGCCTTGAGCGCGGCATCCAGTTTTTCGGCCTTGTCGCGTCTGGCCTGACGGGTTTTGGCGTCGGCGCCATCGGGCACGGCAATCAAAATGTGCGCCAGGCGATACTCGCGGTCCGAGTTTGCACCCTGGTTGGCGAGGTAGAGGTCGACGTCCTGTTCGGTGACCTGTATCCGCGGGATCACCTCTTTCTCGCGCACCCGCGCGATCAGGATCTGATCGCGGACCTGATCGCGAAACGATGCCAGGTCGATGCCCTCAGTCGCCAGCCGTGCGGTGAACTGCTCCAGCGACATGCCGTTTCGCTGGGCGATGTTTTCCGCGGCGGAGTTGAGGGCGTTGTCATCAACCTTGAGGCCATCCTGTTCGGCGCGCTGCGTTTGCACCTTGATCAGGATCAGCTGCTCGAGCACCTGACCCTGCAGAGCGTCGGCTGAAGGCGGGCTGATGCCGCGGCTGCGCATGTCGTTCTGCGCCCGCACGATGGCCTGGTCGAGTTCGCTGCGCAGAATCACACCGTCGTTGACGACGGCGACGATGCGGTCGAGCATCTGCGGGGTGTGATGCAGGCCGTGTTCGATGCCGTCACCCGGGTTGACGACGGCGACGGTGCGGTCGGGTATCTGCGCGGCCGGCGCCGTGGCAGCGGCGGCTGGCGCGGGGGTCGCTGGCGGCGGCGCATTGGTGGCAACTGCTTCCCAGTCGTTCAGACGCGCTAGGCGCGATGTCTTAGCGGAGACGGAGGCTGGAGCGGCGGTCGGTGCGGCGGCCGCAGCCGCTGCCTCGGGCGGGTTTTTGGGCGCCGTCTTAGCGGAGACGGAGGCTGGAGCGGCGGTCGGTGCGGCGGCCGCAGCCGCCGCCTCGGACGGGTTTTTGGGCGCCGGAAACGCAGGCTGGTTGACTGCGATCAGCGTCGCGGTCTCGTGTTTCTGGTCGTTCAACCCTAGTTCGCTTTCGAAGCCGCGGCCGATCCGGCCCAGACCCTTGAATTCGAACTGGAGAAATATTCCATTGCTGAATCTCCCGGGCCTGCTGGAAGTGGTGTTGGCGAGGAAGGTTCCGTTGGGGGCGTCGTTGGAGAGGAAGCGGCGATAGGCGACCTGCGCCGACCAGCAGCAGGAATCGTACTGCAGGCCGGCGAACGAGGACACCGTATTGCGGAAGCGCAGCGAGTACTGCAGCCGGCCGGCGATTTTCCAGTTGCCGATCAACGGCGTCAGGACGCTCACATCGGTCTGCTGCAGCAGGCCCTGGCGGTAGCGGTAGGCCAGATCCAGCACGTGCCTGTCGTCGTGGAAACGAAAATCGATGTCGGCGCGGCGAATGCTGTCGAACCGCGGGTTGGTTTCGGTGGAGCTGCGGGCGTCCCAGTGCGCGTTGAACTGGAAATCGAAGAACGTCAGCAGATTGGAAAAGCCGGCGCTGGGTTGCGGTGCGTCGGGCAGCGAGACAGTCGGCGCGGTGAAACGGTAAGTCTCGCCGACACTGGCGGTCAGCCGCACCAGCCCGGTTGCCGGATCCAGCAGCCGGGTGGTCAGTGCGGTGGTTATCTGTTTGGCGTCGGCGATGCGGTCTTCGCCGGAAAAGCGGTTGCGCGCGAACAGCTGCGACAGGTCGAAATCCGGCTGGCCGGCATCGAAGTTCGGCAACTGGTCCTGATTGCGGAACGGCACGTACAGGTATTGCACCTCCGGTTCCAGGGTCTGCAGCCAGCCGCTGTCGGTGACGTGGTTGAAGCGCGAGCCGAAATCGGCCGACAGCATCGGCAGCTGGCGCTGCGGCGCCCGCGACTGCTGCGGCTCCGGGAACGTCAACTGGTAACGGGTGTAAGTGTAGTCGGCCTGTGCGTTGGCGAACCAGGACAGGTGATCGACCTGCCAGCGCAGATACGGATCCAGGTACAACCGCTCGCCCTCGGTGGAGCTGCTGCGCTTGAAGTTGGTGAAATCGCCGTTGAGGCCGGCTCGGGTCTGCCACAGGGAATTGGCGGTGATGGTGTCCAGCCGAATCTCCGGCTCACGCTTGTAGGGCACATCGTCGCGGTTGCCGAGCACCGTCAGCGGCTGGAAGCTTTGCCCCAGCGCCTGCAGCGAGAAGTTCGAGCTGGGTTGATAGGTCAAGGTCGCTTGGCGCGGTAGGAACGGCGTCGACGAGCCGATGAAAGCGTTGCCGACATCGTTGCCGCCGAAGGTGCTGAAGAAATTGCGATCGCTGACCTGGGCGAAATCGACGTTCAGCGCCAGATGCGGCACCAGAATGCCCTGGTGTTGAAAGTGAATGAAGCTGCGCAGTTCGTTGTCCTCGTGATCCTTGTTGAGAAAGTTGTATTCGAACGAACCGCGGTTGCCCGGCAGCAGATAACGGAACACGTTGTCGAGCAAGGTTCCGCGGCGGGACGTGACGCGCGGCGTGAAGGTGTCGTCGAAATTCGGCGCCAGGTTCAGATACAACGGCCAGCGCGCGTCGAAACCGGTCTTGCTGGATTCGCCGATAGTGGGGAACAGCAACCCGCTGCGACGACGATTATCGATCGGAAAGCGGAAGTACGGCAGCCACAGAATCGGCACGCCTCTGACCCGCAGCACCGCGTTGCGCGCGACGCCGAGTCCACTGACGCGATCCAGCTTGATCGAACCCGCCTGCAGTAGCCAGGCGTCGTCCCCGGGGGCGCAACTGGTGTATTCGGCGCCTCGCAGCTCGGCTTGCCCGCTCTGGCTGAAATGAAGCGCCTCGGCACCGCCCCGCGAGTGGCGATCCAGCAGCGTGAAGTGGGTGCCGGAGAAATCGCCGATGCCACGATCGAGGTCGAACTTTGCGCGGTCGCTCTGAACCACCAGCTGGTGGTCGCGGAACAGCGAAGGTTGATCGGCCTGTATGGTGCGCGCGGTGGCGTCGAAATGCAGCGACTGCGCGACGAACTCGCGACCGCTTTGGCTGATGCGTACACTGCCGTTCAGATTCGACAGGCCGTTATTCTGCAGCTGCACGCTATCGGCATGAATATCGACCTTGTCGCTGGCGGACACTGGACCGAACACGCCGGTAAATTGCTGCTGTACGCACGACGCGGCTTCCGGCGGCGGTTCAGCCGCCCTCGGCGCGGACGGCAGCAGGCAGCCGCCGAGGCTCAGCGCGAGGGCCAGGGCGCGGCCGACGAGGGCAGTGATGCGCGGCAAGTGGATGGATCGTTGTGCGGAAATATCGCGCCAGTATCCGGGCTGTACCGCTTTCGCGCAATGCTTGCGCCGTGATCGCGGCGGCAGGTCGGCTAAGCTAACGGACCTCAAGGCGGGCCGCCGCCAACGACCTGATCGATTCCCCCGCGATGAATATTTCGCTCGATCCCCGCGCCCGCGCAGCCGCCGACTGGGCTGCCGCCCGGCTCGAGACAGAGCCCGACCGGTTCCAGCCGGCTTCGACCGACGCCAGCTTCAGGCGTTACTTTCGTCTGCAGTGCGCCGTCGGCAGCTTCATCGTCATGGACGCGCCGCCCGAATACGAGAATTGCCGGCCGTTTGTGCGCGTCGCCAGGCTGATGCGGAGTGCCGGCCTGCATGTGCCGATCGTGATCGCCAGCGATCTCGAGCGCGGGTTTCTGCTGCTCAGCGATCTGGGCACGCGGACATACTTGCAGGCGCTGAATGCCGGAAACGCCGACGCGCTGTTCGACGACGCCATCCAGACGCTGCTGCAGTGGCAGCGCGCCACCTGCGCCGGTCAGCTGCCGGTCTACCGGCGCGCGCTGTTGGCCCGCGAGCTGCAGCTTTTTCCGGATTGGTATCTGCAGCATCATCTCGGTACACCGCTGGGGGCCGACGAGCAGGCCGTTTGGCAGGCTCAGTGCGAGCGTCTGATCGAGGCGGCGCTGGCACAGCCGCAGGTATTCGTTCACCGCGACTACATGCCGCGCAATCTGATGCTGAGCCAGCCCAATCCCGGGGTGCTCGACTTTCAGGACGCGGTGATCGGCCCGCTGGCCTACGACGTCATCAGCCTGTTCAAGGACGCCTTCCTCAGTTGGCCGGCCGAGCGCGTGGAGGGTTGGTTATCGGCGTACTGGCACAGGGCCGGTGCGGCCGGCCTGCCGGTGCCGGGCTATGCGCGCTTTCGCCGCGATGCCGACTGGATCGGTGTGCAGCGACATCTGAAAGTGCTCGGCATCTTCGCCCGCTTGGCATACCGTGACGGCAAACCCGACTATCTGTCCGATACCCCGCGCTTCGTGCGTTACGTGACCGAGGTCGCATCCCGGTATCCGGAATTGGCGGCACTATCCGGCCTGTTCGACAAGCTCGTGTTGCCGGTCGTGTCGCCATGAAGGCGATGGTGCTGGCCGCCGGACGGGGCGTGCGCCTGCGGCCTCTGAGCGATCGGTTGCCGAAACCGTTGATCGACATCTGCGGCCAGACGCTGATCGGCAGGCATCTGCGCCGGCTCGCCGCTGCCGGCGTGAGCCGGGCCGTGATCAATCTGGGATGGCTGGGCGAACACCTCGAGCAGGCGTTGGGCGACGGCTCCGATTTCGGTCTGGAGATCGTCTACTCGCGGGAGGGTTGGCCTGCGCTGGAAACCGGCGGTGGGCTGCTGCGCGCGTTGCCGTTGCTGGGCAAAGAGCCTTTTCTGCTGGTCAGCGCCGACATCTGGACGGACTATCCGTTTGCCGCACTGGTCGAGCGTGGGCGGAGTTTCCCGCCGGGCGATCTCGCGCATCTGGTGTTGGTCGACAACCCGGCGTTTCACCCACAAGGCGACTTCGCGCTGGACGGTGGCCGCGTGCGCAATCAGCCGGGTGATTTCACTTTCGCCAACCTGTCGATTCTGCGCCCGGAGCTGCTCGCTGGTTGCTGTCCCGGTGTGTTTGCACTGGCGCCGCTGTGGCGCAGGGCGTCGGCGGCCGGCTGCGTCAGCGGAGAGGTCTACCGCGGGCGCTGGTGGAACATCGGCACGCTCGAGCAGCTGCGAGCTTTAACCGAGGATGTCAGGCGGGGCTGAGCCGGAAGCCGTCGATCCCCAGCGTGCGGACACCCCATCTCCGGTTGTGACCAGGCTTTGGAGATCAACGGGCCAGTAGTTCCCGAGCCTGCTGGTCGGCATGATACGAGGAGCGCACCAGCGGTCCGCTGGCCACCTGCGAGAAGCCCAGCCGCAGCCCCAGCGCGCGCAAGCGTTCGAACTCCTGGGGGTGTACATAGCGCGCCACCGCAGATGACTGGGGCTGGGGCGAAGGTACTGGCCGATGGTCAGCATGTCGACCGCGTGGACCCGCAGATCGCGCATGACCTGCTCGATTTCCTCCAGTTCCTCGCCCAAGCCCACCATCAGCCCGGATTTGGTCGGTACCTGAGGATGCAGCGCTTTGAAGCGTTCGAGCAGATCCAGACTCCATTCAGAGTCCGAACCCGGGCGGGCCTGCCGATACAGGCGCGGCACGGTTTCGAGGTTGTGATTGAAAACGTCCGGTGTGGTGTCCCCCAAGATCGTCAGCGCCGGGTCCATGCGGCCGCGGAAATCCGGCACCAGCACCTCGATAGCGATTCCGGACACCGCTGCGCGCACGGCGCGAATGCAGGCGGCGAAATGGCCGGCGCCGCCATCACGCAGATCGTCGCGGTCCACTGAGGTGATGACGACGTAGCGCAGGCGCATGTCGGCGATGGTCTCGGCCAGCTGGCGCGGTTCCGCGATATCCAGCGGCTCCGGGCGGCCATGGGCGACGTCGCAGAACGGGCAGCGCCGGGTGCAGATGTCGCCCATGATCATGAACGTCGCGGTGCCGTGGCCGAAACATTCGGGCAGATTGGGACAGGAGGCTTCCTCGCAGACCGTATGCAGACGGTGGGCGCGCAGCGTTTGCTTCAGTCTTTCGACCGCCGGCGGGTTGTCAAGACGGACGCGGATCCAGTCAGGCTTGCGCAACGCCGGCGCATCGGTTTCGACCTTGACCGGGATGCGCGCCATCTTTTCGGCGCCGGCGCCGCGCAGCCGGCGCGAAGCGTCGCCGCGTGGATCCGGTGACGGCTTCGCCGCGGGAAGGCGTCGATTGGAGCGGCGGCGTTTCGGGTTTTGGCGCAGCGTCGGACCGGTGTTGTACCCGCCGACGGCGGGTCGGTTTACGCCGCCAGTTGTGACGGATAGCAGGCCACACTGAGGCGCCCCTCGACGGCTGCCGCCACTGCGGCGCGCGCAGTCTCGGCCAGCGCCGCGCGCTCGGCGCCGGCGGTGGCCAACGGGGCGCAGAAAATCAGCTCGACCTCGAGTTCCGGCTCGCGCAGCAGACGCCACAGGTGGGACACCAGCGTATCGTCGCCGACGAACGGAGCGATGCGGCTGCCATCTGCTGCCGGACCGTAGCGCAGCGCCACCGGCTGCACCGGGCAGCCGGCTTCGATCGCTGCGGCGAACAGCCTGGGGGTGAAGCGAAGCACGTGCTCGCCGGTGCTGGTAGTGCCTTCCGGGAACAGCGCCACGTTACCGTGCGGCAGATGCGCTGCGAGCGCCGCCACCAGCTCGCGTGTACCGCCGGCGCCGCGTTTCAGATAGAAGGTGCCTGGCGCGTATGCCAGCCAGCCCACCAGCGGCCAGTCGCGTACCTCGGCCTTGGAAACGAAGCGGGTCAGCTCGACTGCGCCGATCACCGGGATGTCGAGCCAGGAGACATGGTTGCAGACCAGCAGCCGCGGCCCCGGCAAAGGCGTGCCGAGGATGCGCAGCCGCAGGTGCAGAATCCGCAGCAGCCGTCGCAGCCACCAGCGGCTCAGGCGCGCCGCGCTGGACGGCCGGTGACCGCCTTGCAGCCTGAGCAGCAACACAAGCAACACAATCAGTAACCCTACCGTGATGTGGCTCAGCAATATCGCGCAGCGGTACGCTCGTCTCACGCCTGGCCCCCAAGGCTTTTAGCCGATGCGCGTCAGCGCGGCCGCGTCAACAGTCCGGGGACGAAGACTTCGCCGCCGTCGGTGCTGCGGCCGCGCTGCACGAAGTGACGCGCGTAGCGCGCTTGCAGGTCGTCGACGCTGACCAGCACGAAGACGTCGGCGCAGTTGAAATCCCGATCCCAATACGCCTCGCCGCAGGCTTTGGCGCCGAGGCTGAAATACGCTTTGAGCAGAGGCGGCATTTTCGGTTTCAGCTCGGTCCTGGCGTCGGCCGTCGGCAGCGGGATCAGCGGCCGCACTCGTTGCCAGGACGGGGCCATGTATTTGGCCTTGATCTGTGTCAGCAGCGCGTGTGCAGTGGCGCCGCCGTCTTCCAGGCTGATGCTGGCACAGCCAAACAGATAATCGAACCCGTAATAGGTGAAGAAATCGGCCAGACCGGTCCACAGCGCGGAGATCACGGCGCCGGTGCGGTAATCGGCATCGACGCAGGTGCGGCCGACTTCCATGACCCGGCCGGGCAGCGAGTCCAGCATGCGCAGGTCGAACTCGTTGGACGAGTAAAATCCACCCGCGCGCGGCGCCTGGTCGTCGGTCAGAATCCGGGTACAGGCGACGATCCGGCCGTCCAGCGGCTCGCGCACCACCAAGTGCCGGCAGTAGTCGTCGTAGTGGTCGCGATCGACGTTGTCCGGCCCGCCATCGATGGCCGCGCCGAGCTCGCCGGCAAAGATTTTGTAGCGAAGCTTCTGCGCCTCACGCACCGCTCCGGCCGTTTCGGCCAAGGCGACGGTAAAACGCTGCGCCCGCTGGGACTGGAGGGTGTCCAAGGTCATAGCCATGGCGAACTCCGGCTTCGATGATAGCATTCTATGATGGCTGCGTTGAGCTGGCATGACGCGACGATGGCGTGGTCATGACAGCCGGATGCCCCAGCCGGCCGCCGCCTCGGCCGCGCTCCAGACCCGGAAATGCAGACTGGACAGGGATTTGGGGTCGCCCAGCAGTACGTTGCGCGCGTTCGTGTCGAGCTGTTCGGGGCCATCGCGCGTCGCGCGGTGCAGCAGCCGCAGACGTTGGCGCCGGACTGTCGCCGGCGAATGGATGCGGCCGGCGCCGGTGGCGCAGATCAGGGCATTGACGTCCGGTGCGATGACGGCGGCGATGAAACCCGGATCGGCGGGCGCGCGCTGCAGATACTCGAGCATCGCCTGCAGTTCGGGTGGCGGCGCGCTTTCCTCCGGGATCAGGAACAGGCCGAGTCGGCGGAAGCAGCGACCGAGCCGCACCCGGCTTGACCAGACCGAAAGCGGTATCGCCAGCAGCATGGCGCCGACAATCGGCGCCAGCCACCAGAGGTAATCCGGATTGAGGCGGTAGAGTCCGCCGGCCCAAAAGGCGCCGAGCAGGGTTCCTGGGCCATGGCGACGCAGCGCCTCAACCCAGGAAGTTTCCGCATCCTCTCGTGGCGGTGACTTCCAGCTTACGGTCCAGCCGATCAGCGCGCTGATTACGAACCGGGTGTGGAACAGCATACGGATCGGCGCCAGTAGCGCAGAAAAGACCAACTCCAGAAGCATGCCGGGTATCAGCCGCCGGGCACCGCCGAACGCTCTCGCGCCCTTGACCATTACCAGCACCGCAGCCAGCAACTTGGGCAGAAACAGCAGCGTCGCGGTGGCTGAAAACAGCGCGATCGCCCAGCCTGGATGCCATTCCGGCCAGATAGGGAATAGCTGATAAGGCTGAGGGAAATATTGCGGCGGCATCAAAGTCTGAACGGCGAGCTGCGCGGTGGACAACAGCAGCAGCAGAAACCACAACGGCGCCGACAGATAGGCCATCACCCCGGTCATGAACACCGCCCGGTGCGCCGGGTGCAGGCCCTGAGCGAAAAACAGTCTGAAATTCTGCAGATTTCCCTGGCACCAGCGGCGGTCGCGCTTGAGCTCGTCGAGCAGATTAGGCGGCATCTCTTCATAGCTGCCGGGCAGATCGTAGGCGATCCACACCGCCCAGCCGGCACGGCGCATCAGCGCCGCCTCGACGAAGTCGTGGGAGAGGATCTCTCCGGACAGCGCCCCGCGCCCGGGCAGCCGCCGCAGCGCGCAGTGGCGGATGAACGGCGCTATGCGGATGATCGCGTTATGGCCCCAGTAGTGGCTCTCTCCGAGTTGCCAGAAGTGCAACCCGGCGGTGAACAGCGGACCGTAGACGCGGGTGGCGAATTGCTGCATGCGGGCGTAGAGGGTCTCCCGGCCGGCGGCGCGCGGGGCGGTCTGGATGATGCCGGCGTTGGCGTTGGCTTCCATCAGCCGCACTAGCTGGGTGATGCACTCGCCGCTCATCACCGAATCCGCGTCGAGCACGATCATGTAACGGTAATTGCTGCCCCAGCGCCGGCAGAAATCGGCGATGTTGCCGCTTTTGCGCTTGATCCGATGGCGCCGGCGCCGGTAGAAAATGCGGCCGAAGCCGCCGACGTCCGCGCTCAGCCGCCGCCACGCCGCGATCTCGGCGACCCGCAGATCGGGTTCGCTCGAGTCCGACAGGATGAAGAAATCAAATCGCTCCAGCCAGCCGGTGCGCGCCACCGATTCGTAGGTCGCACGCAGGCCGGCCAGCACGCGGGCGACATTTTCATTACAGATCGGCACCAGTATGGCCGTCCGCGCGCTGGCGTCGATCGGCGTGTCCGGCGCTGCTGTGCGCGAGATTGCATGGCGATCGCCACCGAGCAGCAGCACCCAGAAACCCATCATCGCGGTCCAAAAACCAGCCGAAACCCAGGCGAACAGCACCGCGTAGACGATCAGGATCGAAAGCTCCAGGCCATGGGTGCCGTGGTAGGGCAGTACCGCGGTCATGTAATAGGTTGCCAGCGCCGTCTGCGCCAGCGCCAGCAGCAGCAGCAGCAGCCGGCGCGTCAGTCCGCTCCAGCGCCAGCGGCCGTGCGGATCGGGTGAGTCGGGCGCGGTTTCGGCACGGCTGGCGAGCCGGCCGCGGCGCGCACTCAGCGCACCGTGCAGCCAGTGGCCCATGCGCGTCAGCGGGTTGCGCGGCCAGCTGCGCGGAATCATGGTCGCGCGGTTGAGCGGCGGGACCGTGACCAGTCGCGGCTGGCCGCGACGGTCGATCTGCAACAGCGGCCGGCCGCTGGCATCCCGCATCGTGCCGTACGCCAGCGTCAGCCGGCGGCTGACCGAAGCCGCGGCCGGATCGTCCGGATCGAGCGTTTGCGGCCGTTCGGCAAGCAGCCGATGCAGTTCGGCCAGTGCTTCGCGGGCATCGCCGCCGGCGCGGTTGGCGAGGCATTGGCGCAGACGCCCGCGTTCGTCGAGCGGCAGCGGCAGGCACTCGAGGTAGGTCGAGAGCGCAGCCGGCGCCTCGACTTCGGCCTTGAGCAGCGCCGTCAGCCCGGCGGCAGGATATAGCTCCATGTCTCGGAGACGGTATTCTGGCCGGCGCGCAGGTAGGCGCGCAGTTCAACCGGCTTGCTGTTGTCCAGGCGCCTGATGTGGATGAACAGTCTCCAGCCGCCCTCGGCGCGATTGGGTTGCACCCGTTGGGCGACGATTTCGCCGTTGCTGTCTGCGCTGACCACGCCTTCCACCGGAGTATCGGCCGGCAGCTTGTCCAGCGCCGGACCGTCGAAATCGACGACGAGGCCGACGCCCTGCGGCGGCCGCGGTGAGTAGCCGAAACCCAGCCGGGTCTGCGTGACCCAGGATGACGGCGGCCGCGTCGGATCGTCCATCTCCCAATCGATACGGTAGGCAAAATCGTATGGCTGACCCGGTTTGAGTGAAATGTCGGGCACCCAATAGGCGATAACGTCGTCGTTGGTTTCGTCCGGCGTCGGGATCTCGACCAGCTCGACCCGGCCCGAACCCCAGTTGCCCTTGGGCTGCACCCAAGCCGAAGGCCGCAGTTCGTAGCGCGCCCCCAGATCCTGATAGTCGGCGAATTCGCGGTCGCGTTGCATCAACCCGAAGCCTTGCGGATTGGTCATGCCGAACGAGGTGATCAACAGTCGTGCCGGATCCACCAACGGTCGCCAGATCCATTCTCCGGTGCCGGAGGCGATTTGCAGTCCATCGGAATCGTGCACTTCCGGTCGATAGTCGTTGCGTTCATGGTTGGGCTGGTTCTCGCCATAGAAAAACATCGAGTTCAGTGGCGCGATCCCCAGCTTGGTGACGTAGTCGCGCAGAAAAACTCGCGCCCTAACGTCGACATGGGTGGTCGGACCCGGGTACAGCACGAAGCGGTAGGCGCCGGTCACCCGCTTGGAGTCCAGCAGCGCGTCGATGGCGATCGCATGCTGGCCGACGGCCGGCCGCTCGATCCAGAACTCGACGAAACGCGGGAACTCTTCGCCGGCAACCAGACCGGTATCCACCGTCAGGCCACGCGCCGACAGCCCATAGATCTGATGCCGGCCGAGCGCGCGGAAATAGCTGGCGCCCTGGAACACCAGCACCTCGTCCTTGTAGTTGGGCTTATTGATCGGGGAGTGGATGCGGAACCCCGAATACCACAAGCCCTTCAGCGAGGCGGGATCGATTTTCGCGGCGCCATAGGTGAAATCGGTGGGATCGAAATGCACCAGATGGACGCCCGCGACATTGACGACGTTGATCCTGACCGGTGTTCTGAACAGACCGCCTGGTGGCAGCAGTTGAATCTCGAAATCGAGTTTGGTGCCGCGCCAGATCGAGCGTTCCTGCTTGAAGCGGATGTCCCGATAGCGGTCGTAGCTGAGTCCGCCCAGCGTGTCAGGCAGCGTTTGTTGGGGCGGCTGGTAGGGTTTGGCGGCCAGCGCCCTGGCTTTGGCGGCAACGTCGTCGAAGCCGAAGGCCCGCGCCGGGCCGGCGGCGGCCAGCGCCAGCAGCACCGCGCAGCCGATGGCGCAATCAAGACGGAGGATCATCGCATCTCTAGGCGGCCAAAGCATCCCGCGGAGAATTGTAGGGCATCGATGCGGGCACGGCTTGAGAATGTTACGCGGCGACCGGCGTCCCCGCAGCGGCAAACAGCGGGTACATCCGGTTGACCAGCAGGCAGAACAGATCGGCGGTGCGTTCGGCGTCGTAAATCGCCGAGTGTGCCGCCGCGGCGTCATGCTCCAGCCCGGAGGTTTCCAGTGCGCGTGCCAGCACCGTCTGGCCCAGCGCCGCGCCGGCCAGCGTCGCGGTGTCGAAGGCGGAAAACGGGTGAAACGGATTGCGCTTGATGCCGCAGCGTGTAACCGCAGCGTTGACAAAGCCCAAATCGAAATGCGCGTTGTGGCCGACCAGGATCGCACGGCTGCAGCCGCTCTCCGACACCGCCTGGCGCACCGGTTTGAAAATCCGTGACAGTGCCTCTTTTTCCGGCACCGCCAGCCGTAGCGGATGATCCGGTACGATTTTGTTGACCTCCAATGCGGCGCGCTCGATGTTGGCGCCGGGGAAAGGCTCGACCTGCACTGCATGGGTGATACCGCGGTGGAGGTTGCCCGCTGCATCCATCTCTATCAGCACCGCCGCGATCTCCAGCAGCGCATCAGTGGCGGCGTTGAAGCCGCCGGTCTCGACATCGACGACGACCGGCAGAAAGCCGCGGAAGCGCTGAGCGATCCGCATCGGCTGTATCGGGGCATTCATGGGCGAGAGCTACGCGAAGAGCAGCCTCACTATATCACTCGCGCCTGCTGTCTCGACCGGCGCCCGGCTGCCGGAGTCGTGAGGCCGGCGGTTTTGCGCCGTAGCTGCGGTGAGGGTGAATGCGGCTGCCGGTGTCGATCGACGCCGGGCCTGCGCCGGCTCCCGCACCCGCGCTCGCCCTCGCTGCGCTCCGGCTCACGGCACCGTGTCGCCGGCGCCCCCTATAATCTGCAGCCGTATTGCCGCCGCCGTCCGATGTCACCGAACTCATCCATGAACACTATCCGCAAAGTCGCGCTCGCCTATTCAGGTGGGCTGGATACCTCCGTGATCTTGAAGTGGCTGCAGGATACTTACGCCTGCGAGGTGGTGACCTTCACCGCTGACATCGGTCAGGGTGAGGAGCTTGATGCGGTGCGGCCCAAGGCGCGGGCGCTGGGCGTCAGGGAGATCTTCATCGACGATCTGCGTGAAGAGTTCGTCCGTGATTTCGTGTTTCCGATGTTCCGCGCCAACGCGCTCTACGAGGGCGAATACCTGCTAGGCACCTCCATCGCGCGCCCGTTGATCGCCAAACGATTGGTCGAAATCGCACGCGCCACCGGCTGTGACGCGATCGCGCACGGGGCTACCGGCAAGGGCAACGACCAGGTCCGCTTTGAACTCGGCGCCTACGCGCTGTGGCCGGAAGTCAAGATCATCGCGCCATGGCGCACCTGGGCCCTGAATTCGCGCGAAACGCTGCTGGCCTATGCACAGACACACGGTATTCCGATCGCCAAGCAGAAAAACGGCGGCAGTCCGTATTCGATGGATGCCAACGCGCTGCACATCAGTTACGAGGGCGGTGGTCTGGAAGATCCATGGTGGACGCCGCCCGACGACGTCTGGCGCTGGACCGCCAATGCCGAGGATGCACCGAACGAGCCGGAATCGATCGTGATCGAATTCGCCGGCGGCGATGCAGTGGCCGTCAACGGCAAGCGCTGCACGCCGTTCGAGACGCTCGATGCGCTCAACCGCCATGGCGCCAGACACGGTGTCGGCCGGCTGGATCTGGTCGAAAACCGCTACGTCGGCATCAAGTCGCGCGGGTGCTATGAAACGCCGGGTGGCACCATCCTGCTGAAAGCTCACCGCGCGATCGAGTCGATCACGCTCGATCGCGAACAGGCGCACCTCAAGGATGAGATGATGCCGCGCTACGCCAGCCTGATCTATAACGGCTACTGGTGGAGCCCGGAGAGACGGGCGTTGCAGGCGCTGATCGACGCCACCCAGGAGCGGGTCAACGGCGAGGTGCGGCTGAAGCTGTACAAGGGGCAGGTTTGCATCCTTGGGCGACGTTCTGCGGACTCGCTATTCGACGCGGCACTGTCGACTTTCGAGGACGATCATGGTGCCTACAATCAAAAGGACGCCGAGGGTTTCATCCGGCTCAACGGCTTACGGTTGCGCACCGTGGCCAGACGCGATCTCGGTTGAGACTCGGTTCGAGCCCGGTCCCGGCGGCCCGTGAGGACAATCTATGGCGTTGACAATCGCAAACCCGCCGCCGGACAGTACTCAAGCTGGAAAGGCCTCGACCGGGCAGGATCGTGTGACGGGGACGGGCAGGCCGGCGCCTGCAGAGTGTAGGTGGATCGGGATCGGGCGATGAACGGTAAGTTACGAGGGCATACGGCGCTGGTCACCGGCGCTTCCAGTGGTCTGGGTGTGGAGTTTGCGCGGGAGCTGGCGTCGCGCGGAGCGGATCTGATTCTGGTGGCGCGCCGCGAGGCGGCGCTGCGCGAGGTTGCGCAGCGGATCGAGGCCGACTGCGGCCGGCAGATTGCGGTCATCGCGGCGGATCTGGGGCAGGCGGCTGAACGTCAGAGTTTACTGCAGCAGATCGAGGCGCGCGGACTGAACGTCGATCTGTTGGTCAACAACGCCGGTTTCGGGCTCTACGGATCGTTTGCCGGGATGGAATGGGCGCGCAGTGAACAGATGTTGCAGGTGGACATCGTCGCGCTGAGCCATCTGACTCGCGCCTTGTTGCCGGCGATGATTCAGCGCCGTTTCGGCCGTGTGTTGCTGATCGGTTCCACCGGCTCGTTCCAGCCGTCGCCGGGCTACGCCGCCTATGCCGCCGCCAAGGCTTACGTGCTGTCCTTCGGCGTGGCGCTGAACCACGAGCTGCGCGGCACCGGCGTGAGCTGTACAACGGTTTGTCCGGGTGTTACCCGCACCGAGTTCCTGCAGGTGTCCGGGCAGGCGCAGAACTGGTTCCACCGAGCGACGATGATGGAATCCGCCGCCGTCGCACGGATCGGCGTGGACGCGATGCTGGCCGGGCGCGCCCAGCGTGTGACCGGCTGGTTCAACGCGGTGTCTGCGTTTTCCACACGTCTGATGCCGCGCACCTGGGCCGCCGCCACTGCGGCGCAGGTGATGAAAAACTAGCGGCCAACGCCACGCGCGGACGGTTCTTGTGGCCACCTGCGGCGCACCCGGTGCGTTTGCAGCACGCGGCTGACTCATTAGGGTCTGTTGACAATTGTTCGGTCGCTGCGACGGCGGCCCTTTTCGCGCAGCCGCAAGGAACGACGAGCGCACATGGTGGTTCCATGTAAGCGAGGCGTGACGCCGCGGGGCGCGAAAAAGGCCCCGTCCCGAAGGGTTGCGG
>JAGWMX010000034.1 GCA_028871525.1 Gammaproteobacteria bacterium | reverse complement strand
ATCACCACCACGGCCAGCCCCACTCAACAGCGCGCCTTCGACCTGATCAACCAGATCCGCGTGTAGCCAGAAGCCTGCACGCCAAATTCAAGTCACCTGATTGACTTGTCAGGGAAAATCGGCCGAACGGCAGAACAACTTCGGGCTAATGCCGCAACGCGTTGATCCAGTTCAACGCCGGCGCGATCAGCCTGTAGAAAAATGCCTTGACGCTCGCCCACCAGCCGGGCTGCGTCAGCGAGGCGCGGGTTTCCTGGGCACGCTTGATCAGGTAGGCGTCGATTTCCGCCACCTGCCGGGCGTCCAGTTGCCTGGAGAATTCGGGCATGCCAGCGTTCTGCAGGGCGCCTTCCAGCACGATGCGGTCCAGCGCGCCGCGCACGGCGTTGGGGAGGTAACGCAGGTCCGGGATCGCGCTGCCCGAAATGGCGTTGGCGCCGTGGCAGACCGCGCAATACTGGTTGTACAGCCGATTGCCGGCGGCGATCTGCAGCGGGGTGGCCGTGGAGGGCGGAGGCTGCGGGATGCCGGAGTCGAGCGGCTGCGGCGGCGGCAGGGTGGCCTGACCGCCGAGCTTGAACACCAGCAGGTAGCCGCGGTAGTCCCGCCCCGGCACGTAGGCGGCCTGGCCGCCGGACAGCGCGAAGGAGCCGCCCCAGCCCATCATCACGGCGACGTACTGGGTGCCTTCGATCTCGTAGGTCATCGGCGATGCGATGATGCCGTTGGCCAGCTTGTAGTCCCACAGCAGCTTGCCGGTGCCGGCGTCGTAGGCGCGGAAGGCGCCGTCGGCGGTACCCTCGAACACCAGGCCGCCGTGCGTGGCCAGCGTGCCGCCGTTCCACGGCATCGCCTGCTTCACGGTCCAGGCGGCGCGCTGACGCACGGGATCCCAGGCCACCAGCTTGCCGGCGACGGCGTTGTCGACCAGCGCCTTGAGCAGCAGCGGATCCATGCCCGGCGGCGCCGCCTGCGCGGCCAGATCCAGGCCCGTACCCCAGGCGCCGATCAGCGGTGCGAAGCGCGGTTCCGGCTGGTACAGGAACGGTACGTCGGCGGCCGGGACGTACACCAGCCCGGTGTCCGGCGAATAGCTCATGTCCTGCCAGTTGTGCCCACCGTACGGCGCCGGCCGGGTGATGCGGCCGCCGTCGTCGTAGGGACGGCCGGCCAGCTGCGGCCGGCCGGTTTTCGGGTCGATGCCGGCGGCCCAGTTCTGCGCCACGAAGGCGTTCGCGGAGATGAATGTTCCGTCGCGGCGGTCCAGCACGTAGAAGAAACCGTTCTTGTTGGCCTGCAGGATCACCGGGCGCGGCCGGCCGTCGATCGGAAGGTCGACCAGCACCAGATTCCCGTCGGCGTCGTAATCCCAGGCGTCGCCTGGCGTGGTCTGGAAATGCCAGGCGTAGCGGCCGGTGTCGGCGTGCACCGCCAGAATCGAGGCCGAGAACAGGTCGTCGGAATCCTCGGCGCCGCCGTTGCGCAGGTAGCGGTTCCACGGGCTGGCGTTGCCGCTGCCGAAGTAGATCAGCTTCAGCCGCGGGTCATAAGCAATGGTGTTCCACACGGTGCCGCCGCCGCCGAGCTGGGTCCAGCGCGCGTCGGGCCAGGTCTTTGCGGCACGCGCCAGCGCCTGCGGGTTGGAAGCGTCGTCGGCCGGGCCCGGCACGGTATAGAAGCGCCAGCGCTGGCAGCCGTCGTTTTCGTCGTAGGCGGTCAGGTAGCCGCGCACGCCGGCGTACTCGGCGCCGCCGTTGCCGATCAGCACCATGCCGTCGATCACCCGCGGCGCCATGGTGATCGTGTACGGGCGGTCGGTGGGCGTGGTCTGCACCGACCACACCGGCTTGCCGGTGGCCGCGTCCAGCGCGATCAGCCGGCCGTCCAGCGTGCCGACGAACACCTTGCCGGCGTCGACGGCGACCCCGCGGTTGACGACGTCGCAGCAGGCCCAGGCGCCGGCGCGCCGCGGCACCTGCGGGTCGTAGCTCCACTTGAGCCTGCCGGTCCTGGCGTCCAGCGCGTAGACGCGGCTCCAGGTTCCGGTGGTGTAGAGCGTGCCGTCGACCATTACCGGGGTGGCCTCCAGTCCGCGCCTGGAGCCGGTGGCGAAATACCAGACCAGACCGAGCCGGTCGACGTTGCCGGTGTTGATCTGGTCGAGCACGCTGTAACGGTGCTCGAAAAAACCGTTGGCCACGCTGGGCCAAGCCGTGTCCGCGGCGGCGGCAAGCGCGGCGGTCAACAGGCACAGACTGGCGGCGTAGCGGAAATAACACATGCGTTGCGCGCCCGTGAACGGGCGTCTCCTCGAAAGCCGGAGCGGATGCCGCGCGCCGGAGCCGGCAGCACGGATAATCGCACTTTAGCAGCCATTGAACGGCCGTTGAATCCGCCTTCCGCGGTACCATTCCCAGGCCAGCCTTTCGCGCGCCGCAGGAATCCGCAGTGAACCGAGCCGCCGAACTGATCCGCCGCTACTACGATGCCTTCAATCATGGCGATTGGAGCACCATGCTGAGCTTTTTGACCGACGACGTCGCCCACGACATCAATCAGGGCGCGCGCGAAACCGGCCGCGAGGCGTTTCGCGCGTTCCTGGGGCGGATGAACCGCTGCTACCGCGAGCGGCTCGAAGACATCGTGATCCTGACCGACGCTTCCGGCCGGCGTGCGGCGGCCGAGTACGTGGTGGTCGGCGAATATCTGGCCACCGACGAAGGTCTGCCGCCGGCCCGCGGCCAAGGCTACCGTCTGCCCGGCGGGGCATTCTTCGATCTGCGCGAGGACAAGATCGCGCGCGTGAGCAACTACTACAACCTGGAAAACTGGCTGCGTCAGGTCTCGGCATGACGAATACACCGCCGGAGCCTGCGGATGCAGGGAGCGCGTTCGCCGCGGGCGCGGCGGAGACGGCACGCACCGATGGACTGCGGCTCGAAATCCTGCACGGCGCACAGATCGAGCGCCGGCTCGACGCGCTGGCGCGACTGCGCATCGACGTGTTCCGCGACTGGCCGTATCTGTACCAGGGGAGTCTCGACTACGAGCGCCGCTACCTGCGCACTTACATCGACTGTGCGGACAGCTTGGCGGTGATTGCATTCGCCGGGCCGCTGCCGGTGGCCGCGACCACTTCGCTGCCGCTGGCGGCGGCCGAGGCGGAAATGCGCGCGCCCTTCGAGCAGGCCGGCCGCAACCTCAATTCCATCCACTATTTCGGCGAATCCGTGGTGCTGCGCAGCCAGCGCGGCCACGGCCTCGGCGTGAAGTTCTTCCAGTTGCGCGAGGCCCACGCCTGCGCGCTGGGCCAGCACACCTGCGCGTTCTGCTCGGTCGAGCGCCCCGCCGACCATCCGCGCAAGCCGGCCGGCTACGTGCCCAACGACGCTTTCTGGGGCAGACGCGGCTACAGCCGCCAACCGGAATTGGCGACCCATTTCCCCTGGCTCGACACCGGCGAAACCCGGCCCACGCACAAGCGCCTTGTGTTCTGGACGCGTAGCCTCGACGGGGTTGACGCGTGAGCGGCGGCTTCAAGCTGGCGCTGGCGCAGTTTCCGGCCTACACACCGCATGACTGGGCCGAGGTCGAGGCCACCCTCGGCTGCTGGGTGGCGGAGGCCACGCAGAGCGGCGCGCAACTGCTCGTGTTCCCCGAATACGCGTCCATGAGTCTGGCGGCGCTGTTCCCGCCCGGGGTGCAGCGCAATCTCCGCGACCAGATCGCGGCGATGCAGACGCTGCGCGACGACTACCTGTCGGTACATCGCCGTCTGGCGCGGCAGCACGGCGCCTACATCCTGGCCGGAAGTTTTCCGTGGCAGCGGGACGACGGCCGCTTTCATAACCGTGCCTGGCTGTGTTCCCCCACGGGCGACAGCGCGTTCCAGGACAAGCGGATGATGACGCGCTTCGAGCGCGAGCAGTGGTCGATCGCCGGCGGCGAGCAGGTCGCGCTCAAGGTCTTCGACACCGCGCTGGGCAGGCTCGCCGCGGACGTCTGCTACGACATCGAATTCCCGGCGCTGGCCGGCGCACAAGCCGACGCCGGCGCCGTGCTGATCCTGGCGCCGTCGTGCACCGATACCGCCGCGGGCCACCATCGGGTCCACGTCGGCGCCCGCGCGCGGGCGCTGGAAAACCAGTGCCTGGTCGCCGTCTCGCCGCTGGTGGGCGATGCGCCGTGGAGCCCGGCGATCGACGTCAACGTCGGCAGCGCCGCGCTGTACGGCCCGCCGGATCACGGCTTTCCCGACGACGGCGTGCTGGCGCAGGGCGACTACTGCGCTCCGGGTTGGGTGTACGCCGAGGTGGATCCGGCGCGGGTGGCGCAGGTGCGCGCGCAGGGCCAGGTGTTCAACTTCCGCCACGGCCGCGAAACCGCAGCGCGCGATGCGGGCCGGGTGCGCACGCAGCCGCTTTGAGAAATGTCCGTCCGGTGACACACCGCGCCCCGATCGTGGGCCGGCGGCCCGCCGGCCGCGAGCCGATGGTCGATCACGATTTCGCAGCCGGCGACAGCCTCGAGCGCATCCGCGACGAGATCGAGATCTGCCGCAAATGTGCGCGGCTGGTCGGCTATCGCGAACGCGTCGCGCGCGTCAAAGTGAAGCGCTTTCGCGACGCGGACTACTGGGGCCGTCCGGTGCCCGGCTTCGGCGATCCGCGCGCGCGGCTGCTGGTGGTAGGTCTGGCGCCCGCCGCGCACGGCGGCAACCGCACCGGCCGGGTGTTCACCGGCGATCGCAGCGGCGACTGGCTGTTCCGGGCGCTGCACAAGGCCGGGTTCGCCAACCAGCCGGCCTCCGTCGCGCGCGATGACGGCCTCGCGCTGACGGGCGGTTACGTCAGCGCCGCCGTGCGCTGCGCGCCGCCCGACAACCGGCCGCTGCCCGCGGAGTTTTCGACTTGCCGCCCGTACCTGATGCGCGAGGTCGCGACCCTGTGCCGGTTGCGCTGCGTGGTCGCGCTCGGCGCCAAGGCGTTCGATGCGGTGCTGAAGACCTGGCGCGACCTGGGCCTTCGGTCTCCAGCTGCGGCGAAGTTTCGGCACGGCGCCGAATTCGATCTGGACGGCGGCGTGCGGCTGATCGCCTCGTACCATCCCAGCCATGGATTCGCCCTGAACCCATCCATCAAGCCGCAGTTATCATCCGCACGAAACGGCCGCGTGTATGTCCGAGCGCTTAAGGTCGATGCCCTCGATTCTGGCCCGACTGGAAAGCCACTGCAGATACTGGCTCACGGCCTGGCGCCAACCCTGTTCCATCAGGTAATCGGCGATCCGCTCGCGCACTTGGGCGTACGGCAACGGTTGGCCCGGCAGGTGCGCGTCGATCAACACCACGTGGTAGCCGTAGCGTGTCTCCAGCGGGCGCGGCGACAGGCCCGCCGGCAGCCGCAGCACCACCGATTCGAACTCGGGGACAGTTTGCCCGCGTCCGATGCAGCCGAGCGATCCGCCCTGGTCGCGCGACGGGCAAGCGGAGTGCTGCGCCGCTAATAGCGCGAAGCGCTCCGGTGCGGACCGAAGTTGCGCGATCAGCGCCTCGGCCTGCCGGCGCGCCCGCTCGCGCGCCGGCGGATCGTCCGGCGCCGCGGCCAGCAGGATATGGCGCACTTCGGCACGGTCGGGCGTGCGGAACGCGTCGCGGTTGGCGTCGAAATAACGCCGGCAGGCATCCTCATCCAGCGCCGGCACCTGCACCTCGCGCTCCAGCAGCGCGTCGATCGGGGCGTCGATAGCTTGGGCACCCCCGCTTCGGGTCTGCACACCCAGCTCCTCGGCGCGCTGACAGAGCAGCTCGCGGATCGCCAGTGAAACCGCCGCGCGGCTGCGGCGCCGAGCGATGCTGCCGCCGTGATGCGCGGATTCGACGTTGATCTCGCGGTCGCTGATCCGGCGTCCGTTGACCGCGACCGGCATCGTTCAGGCACCCCGTGCACGTACGATTTGGAAGCGCCGCCCCAGATACCAGATCGGCGCGCTCCAGATATGCACCAGGCGGGTGAACGGAAACAGCAGAAAAATCGTCAAGCCGAGAAACAGATGGATCTTGAACACCCACGGCACGGTGGCGACGAACGCGGCGGCATCGGGCCGGAAAGTGACGATGCGCTGAGCCCAGATGCTGAGCAACATCATCTCCGAGCCGTCGAGGTGCTGGGCCGAAAACGGGATGGTCGCCAAACCCAACAACAGTTGGATGAACAGGATGATCAGGATCGGAATGTCCATCTGCGAACTCTGCGCGCGAACCCGCGGGTTGGTCAGCCGGCGATGGATCAACAAGGCGCCGCCGATCGCGGCGCAGGCGCCGAAGATTCCACCGCTGGTCATCGCCACGATCTGGTGCAAGCCGGGCGTAATGCCGAGCGCCTGCTCCCAGCTATGCGGCGTCAACAGTCCGACCAGATGGCCGAAAAACAAAAACAGCACGCCGATGTGAAACAGGTTGTTGGCGAGCCGGAAGCGCGGGCCGGAGTCGACGATCTGGCTGGAGTTGGTCTTCCACGTGTACTGGCTCATGTCGAAACGCACCAGGCTGCCGAACAGAAAGACGGTGCCTGCGATATAGGGGTAATACCCGAACAGCAGATTGTTGAAAAAAGCGTCCATCACTTGCCTCCAGTGCCTCCGCCGGGCCGATCGGTACTCCGCCGATCGTGCCATTGGATCGTGTGCTCGCTCGCTGCGCCGCCGCTGCCGCCGCAACCCGTTGCCGGTGCGAACGTGACCGGCGCTTCGATCCAGGCGGCGTCCAGCGCCGCCGGGGTATCGTCTGGTGCTTGCGCCGCCACCTGCGCGTGAACTCCAGCATCGTTTGCCAACACCCCGCTCAGGCGTAGCAGCGGTTGCAGCAGCACCGCGTAGGCGCTGTTGTGCTTGGTGAGTTGGGCGTACAGGTGCGCCACCAGCGGCGCGATTTCGGCCAGGCGGGGCACAGCCTGCGCGGGCGGCAACAGCGCCAGAAACTCCAAATACAGCGGCAGGTAATCGGGTAGCTCGCGCGCTGCGATCTCGAGGCCGTGCTGACGATAGATCCGCGTGAGTTCGACCATCGCCTGGCCGCGGTCGCGCGACTCGCCGTAGACATGCTCGAACAGATACAGCGAGCGAGCGCGGCCACGGTCGAAGGTGTCGACGTAGCGTGCCTGGCTGTCGATCAGATCGGCCTTCGACAGCGCCGACGCAAAAGCGTCGATGGCCGCCGCCTCGTCGGGCTGGAAAAGCGTTTCGGCGGCGACTGCAGCGCGCACGGTCTCGAGCGCGGCCAACAACGCTTGGTTCGGGTAGTGCAAAAGCGCGGCGAGAATTTGAAAAGCGGGCTGCTTCACGCTCATGGTGGCCGTCTTATTTCTGCGCTTGTGTCTGTTTGGGCACCACCTTGACCGGGATTGGGAACTTGCGTCGCTGCGGGTTTTTCGAGCCGAACAGATTGGTGGGGTTCACACCCGAGGTATTGCAGCCATCGCCGAAGGAAAAGCCGCAGCCGCTGCGCTGCCCATACGCATCGTCGGTGGACAGCTCGCGGTGATTGGTCGGGATCACAAACCGGTCTTCGTAGTCGGCGATAGCCATGACCTTGTACATCTCGTCGACCTGCGCCTGGCTCAACCCCACCTGTTCGAGCGCGCTGGTGTCGGTTACGCCGTCCACCGTCTGCCGGCGGCGGTAGATGCGCATCGCAAACATCCGACGCATGGCCTCGATCACCGGCTTTTCGTCACCCGCAGTGAGCAGGTTGGCGACGTATTTCACCGGGATCCGCAGCGAGGCGACGTCGGGAATGACGCCGTCGAAGCCGATTTGCCCCTGGTCCACCGCCGCGCTGATCGACGACAGCGGCGGCACATACCAGACCATCGGCAGCGTACGGTATTCCGGGTGCAGCGGGAACGCGACTTTCCACTCGATCGCCATCTTATAGACCGGGGAGCGGCGCGCCGCGTCCAGCCACGACTGATGCACGCCGTCGGCCCGCGCCTGGGCGATCACGGCCGGATCCTCGGGATCCAGAAACAGATCGAGCTGCGCCCGATACAGATCGCGCTCGTCGGCGACCGATGCCGCCTGTTTGATGCGATCGGCGTCGTACAGCAACACGCCGAGGTAGCGGATTCGGCCGACGCAGGTCTCCGAGCACACGGTGGGCTGGCCGGCTTCGATGCGCGGGTAGCAGAAAATGCACTTCTCGGATTTTCCGGACTGCCAGTTGTAGTAGATTTTTTTGTATGGGCAGCCGGAGATACACATCCGCCAGCCGCGGCACTTGTCCTGGTCGATCAGCACGATGCCGTCTTCTTCGCGCTTGTAGATCGCCCCCGAGGGGCACGAGGCCACGCAGGTCGGATTGAGGCAGTGCTCGCACAGCCGCGGCAGGTACATCATGAAGGTGTGTTCGAACTGCCCGTAGATCTCCTTTTCGACCTCGCGAAAGTTGTAATCCTGAGCACGCTTGGCAAATTCCCCTCCCAGGATCTCCTCCCAGTTCGGCCCCCACTCGATCTTGTCCATCGGCTTGCCGGTGAGCGCGGAGTACGGCTTTGCGGTCGGCTGGGCGCGCGACTCGGGCGCGTTGTGCAGGCGCTGGTAGTCGAAGTTGAACGGCTCGTAATATTCGTCGATCTGCGGCAGGTTGGGGTTGGCGAAGATATTGGCGAGGATGCGCCATTTGCCGCCCTGACGCGGTTGAATCTCCCCGTCCTGGCCGCGCTTCCACCCGCCTTTCCAGCGATCCTGATTCTCCCAGTCCTTGGGATAACCGATCCCGGGCTTGGTCTCGACATTGTTGAACCACGCGTACTCCACGCCTTCGCGCGAGGTCCACACGTTCTTGCAGGTGATCGAACAGGTATGGCAGCCGATGCACTTAT
Organism: Gammaproteobacteria bacterium; assembly: GCA_028871525.1. Taxonomy (GTDB): domain Bacteria; phylum Pseudomonadota; class Gammaproteobacteria; order Nevskiales; family Nevskiaceae; genus SCRT01. The sequence goes on along the minus strand of JAGWMX010000034.1, from coordinate 17,227 downwards.
CGAGGTTGAGCACCATGCCGATTTGCGCGCGCACTCTCATCGCGTGTACTCCTGCGCCAGAATGCTCTCGTCGTCACCCTCCAGCCAGTCGACTTTGGCCATCTTGCGGACGATGACGAAGCCGTCGCGGTTCGAGCCGACCGGGCCGTAATAGTTGAAGCCGTAGCTCTGCTGCGCGTAGCCGCCGATCATATGGGTCGGCTTGAGCACCACGCGCGTCACCGAGTTGTGGATGCCGCCGCGGCCGCCGGTGATCTCCGAGCCGGGCATGTTCACGATCCGCTCCTGGGCGTGGTACATCATCGCCATCCCCGACGGTACCCGCTGCGAAACTACCGCCCGCGCCACCAGCGCGCCGTTGCGGTTGAAGGCCTCGATCCAGTCGTTGTCCGCGATGCCGGCGGATTTGGCGTCGACTTCCGAGATCCACACGATCGGCCCGCCGCGCGACAGCGTCTGCATGATCAGGTTTTCGGAATAGGTACTGTGGATCCCCCACTTCTGGTGCGGGGTGATCCAGTTCAGCACCAGCTCGCGGTGGCCGTTGCCGCGCCGCCCGAGCAGCGACTCGACGTCGCGCGTCTCCACCGGCGGCCGGTAAGCGGCCAAGCTCTCGCCGAAGGCGATCATCCACGGGTGGTCCTGATAGAACTGCTGACGCCCGGTCAGGGTGCGCCACGGAATCAGCTCGTTGACGTTGGTCCAGCCGGCGCTGTAGCTGACCTTGTCCGATTCGATGCCCGACCAGATCGGGGAGCTGATGATCTTGCGCGGCTGGGCCTGGATGTCGCGAAAGCGGATCTTTTCGTCTTGCTTGTGCAGCGCCAGATGGGCGTGCTCGCGGCCGGTGATCTCCGACAGCGCGCGCCAGGCCTTGACCGCGACCTCGCCGTTGGTCTCCGGCGCCAGCCCCATGATCGTATCGGCGGCCTGGACCGCGGTTTCCATCCGCGGCCGGCCGGCGCTGGCCCGACCGCCGCGGTGACGGCCGTTGAGATCGCCCAGTTCGGCGACCTCGGTACCGGTATCCCAGCGCATGCCCTTGCCGCCGTTGCCGAGCGTCTCCAGCAGCGGCCCGAGCGAAATGTAGCGCTCGTAGGTGGCCGGATAGTCGCGCTCGACCACGTGCAGATGCGGCATGGTTTTGCCGGGGACCGGCTCGCACTCGCCGGCTTTCCAGTCCTTGACCGCATACGGCTGCCCCATTTCGGCCGGCGAGTCATGCTGCAGCGGCTGGCTGACCAGATCCTGCTCGACCCCGAGGTGGCCCGCGCAGACTTTGGAGAATGCCTTGGCGATGCCTTTGAAGATCTCCCAGTCGCTGCGCGATTCCCAGGCCGGATTGACCGCTTCGCACAGCGGATGGATGAACGGGTGCATGTCCGAGGTGTTGAGGTCGTCTTTTTCGTACCAAGTCGCGGTCGGCAGCACCAAATCGGAATACAGGCAGGTGGTCGACATGCGGAAATCCAGCGTCACCAGCAAATCCAGCTTGCCGCGCGGCGCGCTCTTTCGCCACACCACATCGTGCGTGTGCGGCTCGCTCTCGTGGCCGAACTCCTGGCTCTGCACGCCGTCGCTGGCACCCAATAGGTGACGCAGAAAATACTCGTGGCCCTTGCCGCTGGAGCCGAGCAGGTTGGAGCGCCACACGAACAGGTTGCGCGGAAAATTCACCGCATCGTCCGGATCCTCGCACGAGAACCTGAGCTCGCGTTTCTTGAGCTGATCGATCACGTAGGCCGCGGGCTCTTGCCCCGCGGCCCTGGCCTCGGCAACCAGCCGCAGCGGGTTGCGGTTGAACTGCGGCGCCGACGGCAGCCAGCCCATGCGCTCGGCACGCGCGTTGCAGTCGATCAGGCTCATCTGCCACTTGCTGGGGTCGGCCAGCGGCGATAGCAGGCTGTCGACCCTGACCGTCTCGTAGCGCCACTGATCGCAGTGCGCGTAGAAGAACGAAGTCCCCGCCATCTGCCGCGGCGGCCGCACCCAGTCCAGCGCGAAGGCCACCGGCAGCCATCCGGTTTGCGGCCTGAGCTTTTCCTGCCCGACGTAGTGCGCCCAGCCGCCGCCGGAGACGCCGACGCAGCCGCACATCATCAGCATGTTGATGATGCCGCGGTAGGTCATATCCATGTGGTACCAGTGGTTGATTCCGGCGCCGAGGATCACCATCGAGCGGCCGCGCGTTTTCGCGGCGTTGTCGGCGAAAGCGCGTGCGGTGCTGATGATCTTGCGTTTGTCGACGCCGGTGATGCGCTGCTGCCAGGCCGGGGTATAGGGAACATCGTCGTCGTAGCTTTTGGCCGTATTCGGATCATCCAGGCCGCGCTCGAGCCCGTAGTGCGCCAACATCAGATCGTAGACGGTGGCGACCAGCGTGGTCTTACCGCCGGCGAGCGCCAGCCGCTTGACCGGCACCTTGCGCTTGAGCACCGCCTCGTGCTCGGTGGCGTTGAAGTGATCGCTCTTGATCGAGCCGAAATAGGGGAACCCGACCTCGGCCACCTGGTCGTGATGACCGAGCATCGACAGGCGCAACCGGATCGGCCGGCCGCTTGCGTCCTTTTCCTCCAGGTTCCAGCGACCGCTGCCGTCCCAGCGGAACCCCACCGAGCCCTGCGGCACCACCACCCGCTCCCCCGACTCATCCCAGGCCACGGTTTTCCAGTCCGGGTTTTTCGCCTGCCCCAGCGCGGCTTCGAAATCCGCCGCGCGCAGAAACCGGCCCGGAGCCAGCCCTTTGGGCCCTTGTTCCAGTTGCACCAGACACGGCAGGTCGGTATAGCGGCGCGCGTAGTCGATGAAGTAGTCGTTGGGCCGATCGAGGTGGAACTCGCGCAGGATCACGTGGCCCATCGCCATCGCCATCGCGGCGTCGGTCCCCTGCTTGGGCGCCAGCCAGATATCCGCGAACTTGGTGGCCTCGGCGTAGTCGGGCGATACCACCGCGATCTGCGTGCCGTTGTAGCGCGCTTCGGTCATAAAGTGCGCGTCGGGGGTTCGGGTCTGCGGCACGTTGGAGCCCCACATGACGATGAACTTGGCGTTGTACCAGTCGGCCGACTCGGGAACGTCGGTCTGCTCGCCCCAGGTCATCGGCGAGGACGGCGGCAGATCGCAGTACCAGTCGTAAAACGACAAGCAGGTGCCTCCGAGCAGCGACAGATAGCGGGAACCCGATGCGTAGGACACCATCGACATCGCCGGAATCGGCGAGAAGCCGACGATGCGGTCCGGCCCGTACCGCTTGGCGGTATATACGTTGGCCGCCGCGATCAAGGTGTTGACCTCGTCCCAATTGGCACGTACCAACCCGCCGCGGCCGCGGATCGACTTATAGCTCTGCGCTTTTTCGGAATCCTCGACGATCGAAGCCCAGGCCTGGACCGGATCGGGATACTCGGCCAGCGCGGCCCGCCACAGCTTCAGCAGCCGGCCGCGGATCATCGGGTATTTGAGACGGTTGGCGCTGTACAGGTACCAGGAGTAACTGGCGCCGCGCGGGCAGCCACGCGGCTCGTGGTCCGGCAGATCCGGCCGCGTGCGCGGGTAGTCGGTCTGCTGCGTCTCCCAGGTCACCAGCCCTTCCTTGACGTAGATTTTCCAAGAGCACGATCCGGTGCAGTTCACGCCGTGGGTGGAGCGCACGATCTTGTCGTGCTGCCAGCGCTGGCGGTAGGACTTCTCCCAGGAACGGTCTTCGACGTTGGTCTGACCGTGGCCGTCGGCAAACTCGTCCTGCACCTTGCGGAAAAACATCAGGCGATCGAGAAAATGACTCATGGCTCCTCCTGCCGACGAGGTCGAGCGGCTCGTGAAACAGTTATCTCGCGCTGCGGTTACGGCCGAGGTACAACACCGCGGTCAGCAGCAGGCTCACCAGCGCGAGTCCGATATAAACAATATAGCCGCGGGCATAGCCCACCGTCCCCATCGACTGCGCGATGGCCCCCAGTACCGGGGGCACCGCAAAGCCTCCCAATGCCCCCAACCCGCCGACCCACCCGGCCGCACCGCCGACCGCATCCGGGACGTACAGAGGCACCAATTTGAAGACCGCGGCGTTGGCGACCCCCATCCCGACGGCGACCAGAAATTCGCCGCCGACGGTCCATCCGAGACGGCTCGAGAAGGACATCAGCGCGGCGCCGATCAATAACACCGTATACGACGCTGCCGCGACACGCTCCCCGCCCACGCGGTCGGACAAGCTGCCGCCGGGAACCCGGATCACGGAAGCCAACAACGAGAAACCGGCGGTCAGTGCGATCGTAGCCCAATGAGGGGTTGCATAGAAGTCGGTCCAAAACGTCGGCAGCCAGGCCGTCAGCGCCAAAAATCCACCGAATGACGTGAAGTACAGTGCCACCAGGGCCCAGGTGCGCCATCTGGCGGCCGACTCCAGCAGCGTGCGCGTCATGCTGCCGGCCGGAAACAGCTCCTGCCCCAGTTCCTTGGCCTTGGCGCTCGCCTCCTCCACCGAAAGGCCGCCGGCGCGCAACTGGAAAAAAGGCGCGTTGAACCCCAGTACCGCGTACAGCACGATCCCGGCGATCACGATCCCCACCGAAATCAGGTATCCGAACCACAGCCCGCCGGCGGCGATGATCAACGGCAGCACGATCGCCACCAGGCCTGGCGAGGTATTGCCGAGCCCGGCGTAAATCGCCAAGGCCCTTCCTTGTTCGGCCTTTGGAAACCAGTACGAGACCTGGCCGATACCGACTGAGAATGAAGCGATACCGCAACCACCCAGCGCTCCAAACAAAAGCAGCAGCGGATAGTGTTCGGGGGTCAATCGATCCGGATACAACGCCAGCAGCATGTACCAAAGGCCCGCGATTCCGACCAACGAGGCCAGCAACAGCGTCAGGAAGGGCAGCTTGCCCCCGTTGCGATCCACCCAGGCCCCGAACGGAATGCGCAACAACGATCCGGTCAACATCGGGATCGCGACCAAAAAACCCACTCGAGTCGGATCCAGCTTCATCGCCTGCACGAAGCTGTGCGCGGTGGGACCGAACAAAGAAACACCGCCGAAGCCGATGAAGAATCCCACCGTGGCTCCGGCCAATGCACGTTTGGCGCTGCCGCACGGTGACAACCGCAGGTTTGCGGGAGTCGTCATGCTTTCAAGCTCCGGAGCCGGTCGACACGGACTGGGCGGCGACTGCAGTGCGGCACCGAGATTCGTCTTGGCGGAAGACCGCGATGACGGCAACCACTCTTGGGATCGAACCGACGTTTCAAGAGACGCTCCCTCATTTGACGATTGGTTGCGATGATGCGAGTGGCCAAGGGCGACGCGCTGAACCCCTGTATCGGCACCCTACCCCGAATGTTTTTCGTTTTCCATGATTCAGATCAAACCTGTCCAGACGGGGGCATCCGTCCGCCATCGACGCAAGCCGCGCTCAGCGCGGTTTGGTGCGTGCCCGCGCGATGGCGGCGCGGACCTGTTCGGGCGCCGTACCGCCGTAGGTTCGGCGCGCCGCCAGCGAGCCTTCCAGCGAGATCACGGCGTAGACGTCCCCGCCGATCAGCGGCGAGAAGCCGCGCAGAGTGTCGAGGCTGAGCTCGGCCAGATCGCGGCCCTGTTCGGCGGCGTGGGCGACGGCAGCGCCCACCGCGCGATGGACGCCGCGGAACGGCAGGCCCTTGGACCCCGGATTGTCGGCCGGATCGGTGGCGGTGGAGTAGCCCTGCGCGGCCGCGGCCCGGCAGCGCTCGCGCTGCACGATCACGCGTACTGCGTCGTCGCCGCGTACAGCTGCAGACAGGCGCGCAGCGTGTCGTGGGCGTCGAACAGCGGCGGGCTTGTCCTCCTGGTTGTCGCGGTTGTAGGCCAGCGGCTGGGCCTTCATCAGCATCAGCAGCGCGTTGAGATCGCCGACCACGCGGCCAGTCTTGCCGCGCACCAGCTCGCGGCGGCCTGCTGTGGGACCGGCACGCACCGGCACTGACCCCGACCATCGGCGCTGGTGCATCAGTTGACCGAAAGCGCCTTGAGGTGTTCTAGCTTGGCCGCGTAGATTGCATGCCGCTGCCCGCTGGTACTGTTGTCCAACGCCAACTCCAACTGGCCGCGCGCGCCACCCAGGTTTCCCAGCCGCAGTTCGGCCACCGCCAGCGCGAAATGCACCTCATCGTTATACGGCAGGCGCGCGAGCTCCTTTCGGAAAAGCTCGACGGCCGAACGGTAGTCGCCCTTCGCCATCGCGGCCTTCCCCCGGTCGAAGAAGTAGAATGGAGGATAGGGTTCGATCCCGGCCAGCCTCTTTTTCAGTACCTGCGCCTCGGCGGTACGACTTTCAGCCTCGAAGAGTTGAATCAAATTTGACAGTACGTCGACGCTTTCTGGCTCCCGCGTCAACGCGTACCGCAACGCCTGCTCGGCCTCCGACAGATCGCCGTGCCGGGCATAGATGACGCCCAGCGTGTTGTACGCGCCGAGGAACGACGGATCCGCTCGGATCGCGGCGCGCGCCCACCAGTAGGCGCGGTCGACGTCTCCGCCGGCCATGATCTCTGCGGCCCGGTTGTTCAGGTACATGGCGACGATCATCTGCTCCGGGATCTCCCTGGCGGTCATCGCGGCGGCTTCCTGCGGCGGCAGAAAATCGACGATTAGGGGCGGATTGGCTCTGATGTGCTCCCAGCCGTCCGGCGGCAGCGGCCCAAGCACCAGATTGACGTGCCCGCTGTGAAACGTCAGGCCGTCGCTGCGCGACCAGCTGTCGAACCCGTACACCTCCCGGTAGGTCACGGGAATCCCCATCTGTTTGGCGAAAGCCCCGGTCATGATCGCCAGCGACAGGCAGTTGCCGGAACGCGAAGCGAAGGCCTGCTCGGCGTTGCGCGTCCGATCCGCGTCGTATTCGATCCGGAAATCGTCCCGCAGCGCGTACAGCAATCCCCGCCGTGGCCCGTGATTGCGCACGTACCCGGCGATCTGGTGGGTGAGATAGCTGCGCATCGGCCCGTCGAGCGCAAAAATGTCCCCGCCGCTCACGGGCTCGGACGGTGCGGTGAACCGCGCGTCGGCAAACAGCGAATTGACGTTGCCGGCGGAGGGCGCGCTGGCACAACCGACCAGCGCCGCGCCGGCAACCAGGAAGATGAACGCTTTCATCTTCAATCCTCCCGTCCGGACCGGCGGCGAACACGTCGCCTTTCGCTGGCCCGGACTCCCGCAATATACACCGGCTCCGGCAACGGGTGCCCGCACTGCGGCGCTCTTGCCGCAGCGCCGGCCGATCTCACCCTACCGGCCGATGCAGGAACGCCCGCCCAGATAACCCTGCAGCGCGGCCGGCACGGCGATGCTGCCGTCGGGGTTCTGGTGGTTCTCCAGGATCGCCACCAGCGTGCGGCCGACCGCCAGGCCGGAGCCGTTGAGCGTGTGCAACAGTTCCGGCTTCTTCGTCTGCGGATGGCGGTAACGGGCGAGCAGGCGCCGCGCCTGGAAATCGCCGAAGCTGGAACAGGAACTGATTTCGCGGTAGCGGTTCTGCGACGGCAGCCACACCTCGAGGTCGTAGGTCTTGGCGGCGGCAAAACCGAGATCTCCGGCGCACAGCGCCACCACGCGATAGGGCAGCTCGAGTTTCCGTAGCACCGCCTCGGCGTGGGCGGTCAGCTCCTCGAGCGCGCACGCCGAATCCTCGGGCCGGGTGACCTGCACCAGCTCGACTTTTTCGAACTGGTGCTGGCGGATCATGCCGCGGGTGTCTTTGCCGGCGGCGCCGGCCTCGGCGCGGAAACACGGCGTGTGCGCGACCCATTTCTTCGGCAGCGTCTCCGCCTCGAGGATCTCGTCGCGCAGCAGGTTGGTGACCGGCACCTCGGCGGTGGGGATCAGGCGCCAGTCGGCGCCGCCAGTGTTGGCCGGATCCAGCGCGAACAGATCTTCGCCGAATTTGGGCAGTTGCCCGGTGCCGCGCAAGCTGTCGGCGTTGACGATGTACGGGACATACAGCTCCTGGTAGCCGTGCTCCTGCGTGTGCAGATCGAGCATGAACTGCGTGAGCGCGCGCTGCAGCCGCGCCAGCCCGCCGCGCAGCACGACGAAGCGCGCGCCGGTGAGCCTGGCGGCGGCGGCGAAATCCATCTGGCCGAGCGCTTCGCCCAGTTCGACGTGATCGCGCGCACCTTCCGCCGGTCGCGGTGTGCCCCAGCGCCGCAGCTCGACGTTGTCGCCCTCGTCCTCGCCGTCGGGAACGTCATCGGCCGGCAGGTTCGGCAACCCGAACGCGAAATCCTCGAACTCGGTCTGCAGGGCGGCCAACGCCTGCTCGTTGTCGGCGAGCTGACGCTTGATGCGGTCCATGTCGGCGAGAATCGGCGAGGCGTCCTCGCCCTTCGCCTTGGTCTGGCCGATGCGCCTGGAACCGGCGTTGCGCTGCGCCTGCAGCGCTTCGGTTTCGGTCTGCAGCGCCTTGCGACGCGCTTCCAGCCCCTCGAAACGCGCGCGATCGAACACCGGCCCGCGCCGGGCCAGGCGTTCGGCGACGCGATCGGTCTGGCTGCGCAGCAGTCGCGGATCGAGCATGGACGATATAATGTGGCTTGAGAGCGCGCATTGTAATCGTGCCGGCCTGCGCGCAGGCGGTGGAGTTCGCCGGATTGCGGCTGCGGCCGCCGATGACTCCTGTGATCGAACTGATCGAGGACGTCCGTGAACACCCCGCCGCACCGAAGCTTGCACTCGAACGGGCATACCGGCACAGCCGGCGCCCATGCCCAGGACAGCGTGCCGATACGGCACCGGGCTGTCTGACCGTGACCGCGCCGCCGGACCAGGCACACGCCGGCGCTCTACGTCGGGCCCTGGAGGAAATCGAACGGCTGGCCGCCGACATCGAGAACACGCTGCGCGCGGTCGACACGCCGCTGCCGCGTTACGCGCCGGACCTCACCGCCGACCAGGTGCAGCGTCTGCGCGACGGCCTGATCGAGCTGCGCGCACGCCTGGGCGAAGCGCTGCAACGGCTCGGCATCGAAGCCTCGCCGCCGCAGGCCAGCGCGCGCAACGCCGCACGGGTGGCGCTGGGCTTCGTCGAGATCGCGCTGCGCGAGGTCGAGCCGGGGAGACTGCGCAGCTACGGACCGCTAAGCGACGAGGCCGCCGCCGAAATCGCCGGCGTCCAGGCCGACCTGATCCATCTGCTGCGGCGGCTGCGCGAGGACATCGACCGCGACGACGCCGTGCTGTCGCGGCGCCTCCGGGAGCTGCGCACCGACGCCGAGCTGTCGGCACTGCTGCCGCGGCTGCAGCGCGCCATCGGCCACCACGGTCTGACCGAACTGCGGCCGGCGCTGGAAGCGCTGGTGGAACGACTGTCTGGCGAAGGCTTCGTGGTCGCGGTGTTCGGCCGCGTCAGCGTCGGTAAGTCGTCCCTGCTCAATGCCTGTCTCGGCGGCGACTGGCTGCCGGTGGGTGCGATGCCGGTCACCGCCGTGCCGCTGCGCGTACAGTGGGCCGACGTACCGGCCGCCCGCCTGTGGCGTGAGGGCGGCGAGGAGAAGGTCACGCTCGAGCGCCTGCGCGGGTACCTGTCCGAGCGCCACAATCCGGACAACCGCATGCACCTGCGCGCTGCCGAGTTGCGCGTACCGACGCCGCTGCTGCGCGACGGCCTGGTGCTGGTGGACACTCCCGGCCTCGGCAGCCTGGCGCGCGCCGGCGCCCGCGCCGGGCGCGCATTGCTGCCGCGCTGCGATCTCGGCCTGGTGCTGGTGGACGCCGGCTCGGCGCCGACCGCCGAGGACTTCGAGCTGCTGCGGACGCTGGAGGACGCCGGCATCGACGCGCGCCTGATCCTGAGCAAGGCCGACCTGCTCGACGACGCCGAGCGCAAGCACGCGCTGGCCTACCTGCGCGAGCAGGCTGCGGCCCGGCTGCGGCAGCCGGTGCCAGTGGAAGCGGTCAGCGTCCGGCCGGGGTCCGCCGTCCCGGTGCAGGCGTGGCTGCGCGAAGTGCTGCAGCCGCTGGCCGGCCAGGCGCGGGCGCGCGCCCGCGCCTCGGCCCGGCGCAAGGCCGCGGCGCTGCGCGCCAACACCGTCGCGGCGCTGGAGGCCCTGCGCGGCGCGACGGCACCGGAGCGCGCGACGCCGTCGCAGGACGCGGCGATCGAGGCCGAGTGGCTGTTCGATCGGGCACACGCCGGCATGCGCGCGCTGTGCGACGCGTTGTGGCGCGCCGCCGACCGGCCGCCGGCCGCGCCCGAAACGCTGGCCGCGGCCTTGCGCGCCGACCTGCGCGAACGGCTGGCGACGCTGCCGTGGCGACTGCAGAGGCTGCTCGGCGACGACGCCGAGGCGCTGCCGCTGCGCCTGCTCGAGCAGCCGGCGCTCGATCCGGTGCCGGACAACATCGGCCGTTTCGGGCGACGGCGCGCGCAGGCGCAGCGGCTGCGTGCTTTCGCCGACGCCTGCCGCCGCTGGAGCGATGACGCGCTGGAGCGGTTGGAACGGGCCTTTCACGCCGAGAACGACCGCCGGCGCGGCGTGGTGCGGCCGCTACGTGATCCGGCGGCGCTGGAACAAGACCTGCGCGCGCTGACCGAGCCGTCGGCAGCGGGCTCAGCCGCCGCGGGGAGTTGAGCCGGCCAGCGCCCGCCGCGCCTCGCGCCGAACCGTGGCGTGGCGATGATCGCGGGCCGCGCGCAGCGCGGCCGTCGCCCTGGCGCCGCCGATCTTGGCCAGCGCCGCCGCGGCTTCGCCGGCGACGTACGGATCGTCGCTGTCCAACGCCGATACTAGTGCCGGAACCGCCACGCGTTGGCCGAGCCGGCCGAGCAGGTAGGCGGCGCGACGCGCAGTCTGCGGCTCGGGATGACGCAGCGCACGCTGCAGCGCTTCGCGGTAAGGCAGGCGCCGCGACAGGTCGGCGCCGCAAGCCGGGCAGCGTGTGTCCTGCTCGGCCACCTCGGCCCAGCACTGCGGACAGAAGAACTGGACGCTCACGGCGACCCCCGCTCCTGCGGACGCGTGCGCAGGGCGGCGAGCGCACGCCGCGCCGCCAGCGCCGCTTCGGGCCGCGGGTGTGCGGCCAACCCGTGCAGCAGCCGGCTGGCGCGTATTCCCGGAAGGCGAGCCAGCACCGAGGCGGCGCGGCAAAGAAGCGGCAAGGACGCGGGCCCGCGCAGCGCACGGGACAGCGCGGCGACCGCGCACACCGCAGGCTGCCAGCGCATCGGCGATTTCGGCTTCCCGCCCAGCCGGCGCGCCGGCCAGTTGCGCAACCAGCTCGTCAGCGCTGCGGCCCGGGGCACCGCACCGCGCCAGGCCGACGGCGGCGGCCAGGCGCAGCTCCGGCGCCGGGCCGCGTAGCCGTCGCGCCAGCGGCACCGCCAACGTCGGGTCGAGATCGAACAGCAGGCGCAGCGCCATGGCGCGGGCGCCGGTGCGCAGCGCGCCGTCATTCTCCGAGGCCGCGGCGACATAGTCGGCCAGCGTCCGCCCGGCGCCGGCGCCGAAACGTGCCAGCGCGCGCAGGCACGGCGACTGCGCGTAGCCGTCTTCCAGGCATTCGATCAGCCGCGGGATCGCGTGCACCTCGCCCAGCGCGCCCAGCGCCTCGGCACAGCCGGGGTCGCAGCGGCGCGCCAGCACCGACAACAACACGGGGGCGGCTGCGGGGCCGGCGGCGCGCGCCAACGCGCGGGCGGTATGCGACACCACCGCCGCCTCGGCGTGCTCGTGCACCGGCGGCAGCGCGCGCGCCGCGCTGTCGCGCAACCCGCGCTCCAGCGCCGCGACCGCCGCCGCAGTGCCGATCATCGCCAGCGCGGTGGCGGCGCGCAAGCGGTGCTCGAACACCGCGTCCGGCGGCGCGCGCAGCAGCGCTTCCAGCGCCGGCACCGCGGCGTCGCCGCGCGCGACCACGGCGCCCAGCCAATCCTCGCCGTCGACCAGATGCGCCAGGCGTTCGACCAAGATGCCGGCCGGCGCCGCCCGATCGCCGTTGGCGCCCACGGTCATGGCGAACCCTCCTGCTCGTCTCCGTTTCGTCGCCGCCATCCTTGGCGCGACACCGGCGCTTCAATTCGACCCCAGCCCGACCATCCAGGGCCGGGCGTTCGGCTCGCCCGCGGCCAGTGGCCGCGAAACGGCAAGTCTCACCCGGCGAAGCGCTCGCGGTAGTCCTCGATGCTCAGCTGCAGCATCCGCAACGCCTCGGCACGATCGTACGTCTCGGCGATGCGGATCTTCGGTGCGCCGTCGCCCGGGATCTGCTTGTAGGTCAGAAAGTAGTGTCGCAGCCGCTCGAGCAGCGCCGGCGGCACGTCGGCCAGGTCGCGGAAATGGCCGTAGGCCAGATCACCTTCCAGCACGGCGAGAATCTTGTCGTCCGCCTCGTCGCGATCGATCATGCGCACGCCGCCGATCGGACGCGCGCGACACAGAAAGCCTCCGTGGGCGACCGGCGCCTCGGTCAGTACCAGCACGTCCATCGGGTCGCCGTCACCTTTCAAATCCTTGACCCCGATACGTTCGCCGCTGCGGGCGCCCACCCGCACCCCGCAATAGGTGCGCGGGATCAGGCCGTAGAGGGCCGGGTAGCGGCTCGAATACTGCTGTGGGCGGTCGATTCGCAGTAGTCCGGAGGGCTTGTCGAGTTCGAACTTGACCTCGTCGGCCGGGACGATTTCGATGAACGCGTTGATGCATTCGCTGTCTTCCGGCCGCGGCGGCAGTCCGTGCCACGGATGCGCCCGGACTTGGGAAACCACGTCAGGCGACCTCCCTCGCCCGAACCGGGATTGCGCGCCGATACAGATAGTCGCGGATCAGCGGCAGTCGCTCCAGCGTGCGGCTCATCTGCAGCTGGAACACCACCAGGTCACCCCAGCGGAAGCCCGCTTCCGAAACCTGCAGATAAAACTCCCACATGCGACAGAAGCGCTCGCCCATGCGCGCGGCGATGTCGGCGCGAGCAGTCTGGAAACGACGGTGCCACTCGGCCAGCGTCCTGGCGTAATGCAGCCGCCAGATCTCCAGGTCGGTCACGATCAGGCCGGCGGGTTCAACCGCCGCCACCATCTCGGAAGCAGCCGGGACGTAGCCGCCGGGGAAAATGTATTTCTGCACCCAGGCGTTGGAGCCGCCCGGCGGCGTGCTGCGTCCGATCGAGTGCAGCAGCACGGTGCCGTCGTCGGCCAGCAATTCATAAACCCGCCGGAAGAACGCCGGGTATTGCGGCCGGCCGACATGCTCGAACATGCCGACGCTGACGATGGCGTCGAAGCACCCTTCGACCCGTCGGTAGTCCTGCACCCGGAATTCCACCCGCCCGGCCAGACCGCGCTCGGCGGCGCGCCGGGTGGCGACCTTGTACTGTTCCTCGGACAGCGTTATCCCGACCACGCGGGCGTGGTGGTGCTGCGCCAGATACATCGCCAGGCTGCCCCAGCCGCAGCCGATGTCGAGCACCCGCGCATCGGGCTTGAGGTCCAGCTTGGCGGCGATGTGCGCGCACTTGGCCTGCTGTGCAGCCTCCAACGTCATCGAGGCATCGCGGAAATACGCGCAGGAGTAATGCAGATCGGCGTCGAGAAAGCGCCGGTACAAGTCGAAGTCGATGTCGTAGTGGTGGCTGGCGTTGCGCCGGGCGCGGCGCGGGGAGTTGCTCTCCGTCAGCCACGCGGCGGCGCGCTTGAGCCGGCGCAGCCAGCGGTTGCGCTCCAGCGCGGCCAGCAGATGCAGGCCGACCTCGAGCACTTCCAGCAGGTTGTCTGCCGGCTCCCAGCGGCCGTCCATATAGGCCTCGCCGAACCGCATTCCCGGGTGCAGCAGGATGCGCGGCAGCACCGCCGCGCCGCGCACGCGGATGGTGGCGTGCGGCTCCCCGGCGCCCAGCGTCCAGCGACGACCGTCGTCGGCCAGCACTTCGAGCCGCGCACCGGTGAGCAGATGCCCCGCCCAATCGAGGCTGCGCTGGGTCAGATCGTTCGACGGCCTGGCGTCGGAGCCGTGGCCCTTGCCGCGCGTGTCGGTGGAGTTCATCTGGGATCTCCTGTTTGTGCCCGGTGGTTTCACACTCAACGGCGGACGCCGGTGTTTGTCAAGCCGCAGTCAAGCGGTCTTGATGCGACAGCTCACCGGCCAGCTGACAATATGACCGCTCGGAATCAACGGCGCCAACGCTTCGAGTGCGCGCTCAACCACTTCCGCCTCGTCGAAGAACTCGACCACCAGGGGCAGTCTCTGCGTCAGCCGCAACAGGTCGGCCGAGTGCACCACACCCTTGCTGCCGAAGCCGGCGATGCCGCGGAACACGGTGACGCCGTGCACCCGGTGCTCGTCGTGCAGCAGACCCATGATCTCGTCGAGCAGATTGTCCTTCCTGCCGTGGTCGGCCTCGCTCAGATAGATACGTACCAACTGCATCTGCCGATCGCTCATCGCTCCTTCTCCGGGTTTTACAGGGTTCTTGCGAGCAGTGCGCCGGCGAACACCGCCAGCAGGCCGAGCACCACCGACAGCGTCAGATACAGCACGGCGCGACCGGGCTCACCGTCCTCCACCAGCAGCAGGCTCTCGACCATGAACGTCGAAAACGTCGTGAACCCGCCGAGTCCGCCGGTCAAAATCGCAGTGCGCAACAGCGGATCGATCGTCAGACGCTCCAGGGTTTCGAAGAACAAGAAGCCCATCAGGAACGAACCCAGCACATTGATCGACAGCGTGGCCAGCGGAAAACTCCGACCGTAGATCGTCTGTACCAGCTGTGTCATGCCGTAGCGGGCACAGCAGCCGACAATTCCGCCCAGCGCCACCGCCAGGTAACTCTGCATTCCAGATCGCTCCTAATATTGGGCATGATCAAATGATCGCAATCACCAGGATCGCCACCAGCGCCAGGCCGGGCAGCGCCAGATAGCTGGTCATGCGCCCCGACTGCAGCACACGCAAACCGTAGGCCAAACCTTGTACGCAGGCCACCGCAGGCACGAACAGCAACGGTCCGAAAAGCGGCGTCACCGCCGGCGTGAAGGACAACCGCTTGAGGAAGTACTGCGCCTGGCCGTGGTGCTCGTGCTCGACGTCCAACGTCGGCCGGTAGACGAAGCTGTAGAACGTGCGCATCGCGTTGGAGAACGTCAGCGCGGTGGTCGCCACCCGCGCGCCGGCACGCGGCAGGCCGCCGTACCAGACCGGCACCGGCCGCGTCTTCCAGGCCCGCGCCAGCAGCAGGCAGCCGATTGGCAGCAGCGCCAGTAGCGGACCGGCGATCACCAGCTTGGTCGGCGAAACGAAGGCGAAGTGATCGCTTAGCGGCACCATCAACCACCCGGCGCGTAGGCGTTCCGCCGCCGTCGCCGCGTACACCGCAGCCGCGTCGTGTAAGTGTGGCGCCAGCCACGGCAGTGCGATCGCCAGCACCAGCACGCCGGCGCCGAGCGCTCCGACCGCGAGCGCGGTGCTCCAGCCGATGCGCGACCGCTTGCCGTTGCCATCGCCTTGGAGGCCAAGCCCGAGCAACTTGACGAAAGTGGCGAACGCGACCGCCGCGGTGACGGCCAGCGCCGCGCCGCTCAGCGCCAACACCAGGCGCGCGCTCAGGCTGGCCAGATGAAACCCCTGGAACACGGTCTGAAATAGGTACCACTCGGAGACGAACCCGGCTACCGGCGGCATCGCCGCCAGGCTCATCCCGGCCAGCACGCTGCCTACGCCCAGCGGCCACGGTGCGCGCCGCAACAGGCCCCGCTGCGCCAGCCGGTAGTCGCCCTGCGCGCCGCGAGCGCCGTCGGCGGCCAACAGCAGCGCGCCCTTGGCCAGCGGGTGCTGGGCCAGATGCAGCAGCGCCACCAGCCAAGCCAGCCCCGCCAGTTCCGGCTCGCCGCCGGAGGCGAACAACAGGCTGGCGCCGAGCGCGGCGATCGCGACACAGGCGTTCTCGGCGGTGGACAGCGCCAGCAACTCGCGCCAGTCCTCTTCCTGAAACGCGAACAGCACCGCCAGCAGCGCGCTGAGCACGCCGGCCACGATCAGCAGCACCCCGAGACCGAACGCGGCGCCGGTCGGTGCCAGCCAGGCGGTGAACGCGTGGCCGAGCGCGTAGAATGCGGCGTTGAGCACTACACCGGACAGCAGCGTGCCAGTGGCGCCGCTGCCGCTGCCATAGGCGCCCGGCAGCCACTCGTAGAACGGCAGCACGCCGAGTTTGGCGCCGAACCCGATCAGCAGCAGTAGCCCGACGCCCCAGGCCGCGGCCGGCGACAGTAACCCCGCACCGCGCGCGAAGTCGTCCAGCGCCATCGAGCCGGCGGCGTGCCCGAGGACCAGGAAAGCCGCGATCAACGCGACGCTGCCGACCTCCAGCAGCGCCAGCATGAACAGCACTCCGCCGCCGCCCTCGCGCGGCGCCCCGGTCACGCGCGCTTCGGCCAGCAGCATCAGCGCTCCGCCCAGGCTCATCAGCTCCCAAGCGACCAGCAAGGAGATTGCATCGCGCAGTGCGAACACCCCGAGCGCGCCGAGCAGCGTACTTGCGGCGCCGACGGTCCAGCCGCGCCAGGCGCCGGCCGCGGGCGTCGCCAGCAGGCAGGCCGGAAGCGCCGCCAGAAGACCGAAACCGAGCAGCCAGGCGCCGGCGCCGTCCAGCGCCGCGCACGGCGGCGCGCCGCCGAGACCGAAGTCGACACACCCGGGCGCGGGGGCCAGTAAATGCGAGACCGCCCCCGCGACGACGCCGCAGACGCAACCGGCAGCCAGCAGCAGCCGCGCCACCCGACGTCCGCGGCCGATCAAGCCGATCGCCGCCGCGGCCAGCCACCCGATCGCCGCCAGGCGCAACCATTCAATCGCCATCGCGGCCTCGATGCATTTTCCGCGACGTGCGGCCGAGCAACAGCAGCAGGCCGTGGATGATCGCCGCCGGGCTCGGCGGACAACCGGGCACCCACAAGTCGACATCCAGCACACCGTCAAGCCCGTGCCCGGAAGCATAGCCGCCTTGAGCCGGGCCGCCGGAGATCGCGCAAGCGCCGACCGCCATCACCCAGCGCGGCCGCGGCATGCCTTCCAGCGTCGCCGACAGCGCTTGGCGCATCGCGTAGGTGTGCGTGCCGGTGACCAGCAGCAGGTCGGCCGCGCGCGGACTCGGGGTGAAGAAAATGCCGAGCCGGTGCAGGTTGTAGAACGGGTTGTTCAACGCCTGCAGCTCGCTCTCGCAGCCGTTGCAGGAACCGGCGTCGAGATGGCGGATATGCAG
>JAGWMX010000131.1 GCA_028871525.1 Gammaproteobacteria bacterium | reverse complement strand
TATTGCGCCGCCGCCCGCCCGTTCCAGTGGAAGTTCAGCCGCGAGGACTTGAAAACACTGCTTGCCAAGATCCACGCGCACGAGAAAACCTTCCACAAGGCGGCCTGAGTGAAATACGTCACCGAACTTAAGGGCCAGAGTACTAAGCGGTGCGCAGCGCCTCGGCCACCGGCCGCCGTACCGCCCGCAGCGCCGGGAACAGGCCGCCGAGCGCCCCGATCGTACAGGCCCAGACGATGCCGGCGGCAATCAGTCGCGGGCTGACGTCGAGCCGGAACACCACCTGTGCGAACGCCGCGCCCAGCGTGCTGACGCTGTTGCCGTTGAAGAACAGCCAGGCCAGCGCCGCGCCGAGAACGCCACCCAGCAGCGACAACGCCAGCGCTTCGATCATCACCGAAGCCAGCACCGGCAGCGCGGAAAAGCCGATCGCGCGCAGCGTGGCGATCTCCAGGCTGCGGGCGGCCACCGCCGAGTACATGCTGTTGAGCGCGCCGAACATGGCGCCGATGGCCATGATGATGGCCACGCCGTTGCCGACGATGTCGATCAGCTTGGAGAGCTGTTTGGACTGGGCGGCGTAGTAGTCCGTTTCGCGCTGGACGTCGACCTTGAGCTGCGGGTTGGTGGTCAGCCAATCCTTGAATTTCCGGAAGTCTCCCGGCGAATCCAGCAGCGCCACCGCCGAACTGTAGCCGTTGCGCTGTTCGGCGGAGGCGACGGTGTCGACATCGGCCAGCAGCTCGGATTCGTGGATGTCGCCGCCGGACGTGAAGCGGCCGACCACGGTCCAGTCGGCGTTGCGCAGGTGCAGCTTGCTGCCGAGGGTCAGGTTGCGGAATTGCCGGGCGGCGCCGGCGCCGGCGATGACCTCGCGCACCGCCGGCCGGAACATGCGGCCGTCGACGATGCGGATGCCCGGACGTACCTCCAGCAGCTTCAGGCCGACGCCGCGCAGCGTGACGTTGGCGTCGGTGCCGGTGTCCTTTTTCGGCAGGTTGACGACGGTCACCAGCTCTGGCGACAGCACCGGCTTGCCGTCGGCGCCGTGTTTCAGGCCCGGTGCGTCGCTGATGTTGTCGACGTCGGCGCGGGTCAGGTTGCTGGACAGCTCGGCGTCGGAGCCGCCGCGCAGCACGATCACCCGGTCCGGGCTGCCGGTGTTGGCCAGGGTGTGACGGAAGCCGACGCCCAGGGCCAGCACCGATACCAGCACCGCCACCACCCCGGCGATGCCGATGACGATGACGCTGGAGGCGCCCAGGCGCTGCCCCAGCGTGCCCAGGCTCATGGCGGTGACGGCGCGTAATTGGTTAAACATGGCGATGGTCCTCAGTGACCCGACAGCGCGTCGACGACGTCCAGCCGCAGCGCGCGCAGCGCCGGCGGGGTGCCGACGATCAGCGCCAGAACCACGGCGATCGCCAACCCGGGCAGCACCGCGACCGGCGTCAGTTCCACGCCCTGCAGCGCGCTGCGGAACAACGGCAAGAAACCCAGTGACAGCAGCAGACCCACAACCGCGGCGAGCACGCACAGCAGCGCCGATTCGGCCAGCACCAGCGCCAGTACGCCGGTATCGGAAAAGCCGAGGGTCTTGAGCACCGCCAGCTCCGGAATGCGCTCGCGCACCGACTGCATCATGGTGTTGCCGGTCAGAAACAGCAGGGCGAAGAACACCGCGCCGAGAATCGCCCGCAGGATGAAACCGATGTCGCCGTACTGCTTCAGGAACGACATCGCGAAGTCCTTGGCCGGCTGTGTCTTGGTCTCGTTCGTGGAATTGGCGAACCGCGCGTCGATGGCATCGGCGATCGCCGCCGACTGATTCGGATCGGCGACTTTCTCCTCGAACCAGCCGATGGTGCCCTTGCCGAAGCTGCGCGCCTCGTCGAAATACTTGTAGTGGAACAGCAGCATCGTCGAGATCTGGCCGCGCATCGTCGGGTCCGGCGCGGTGAAGGTGCCGACCATGTCGAATACCCAGTCCAGCGAGCCGTTGCCCTGGGTCCAGATGGTGGAGTGGATCGGAATCTTGTCGCCGACTTTCCAGCCGAATTTCTTTGCCAGGTCTGCACTGACCAGCGTGCCGGTGCGTGAGTTCTTGAACGTCTGCAGCTGCTGCGGGTCGATCGTGTACTCGCCGGCGTGCAGCGCCAGGTAGGAATCCGGGTCCACCGGCAGCGCGAAGACGAAGTTCTTCGGATCCTGATAATAGCCGCCGAACCAGGTTAGCCAGGTGACCACCTCCACTCCCGGTACGGCGGCGATCTGCTGCGTGGCCGCAATTGGCAGCGGCAGCGTGATTGAGTACTTGTTGATCGTGATCAGCTTGTCGGCGCCGTTGGCGCCGCCGGGGTGGGTCAACGCATAGCCGATCATCGACAGCGCGCCGTAGAGCAGGAATGCCACTGCGATCGAAGCCAGCGTGAAGACGGTGCGCGCCTTGCGGCGCCACAGCGTGGACCAGACCAGCGGAAAGTAGCGCATCGAAGTTCTCCGGCCGGCGCTTCGGGACTCAGGCCGCGGCCGCGGCCTGTTCGACCAACTGCCCTTTGTCCAGATGCAACTGGCGTTGCGCGTACTCGGCGGCCCTGGGATCGTGGGTGACCAGCACCACGGTCTTGCCGTGCTCGCGGTTGAGCTGCTGCAGCAGCGTCAACACCTCGCCGGCCGCTTTGCGATCCAGATCGCCGGTGGGTTCGTCGCATACCAATAGCGCCGGATCGGCGACGATGGCGCGGGCGATGGCCACCCGCTGCGCCTGTCCGCCGGACAGCTCGGCCGGCTTGTGCTTTGCGCGGTCGGCGATGCCGACCAGCTGCAGCGCGGCGGCCACGTTCTGTCGGCGCCGCGCTTTGCCCAAGTGGGTCAGCAACAGCGGCAGCTCGACGTTGCGCTCGGCATTCAGCATCGGCATCAGATTGTAGAACTGGAAGACGAAGCCGACATGGTCTGCGCGCCAGCGCGCCAGCGCACCGCTGCCCATGCGATCGAGCCGGCTGCCGGCGACCGTGACCTCGCCGGAGGTCGGCCGGTCCAGCCCGCCGATCAGGTTGAGCAGTGTGGTCTTGCCGGAGCCCGAAGGCCCCATCAGCGCCACGAACTCGCCCTGGGCGATGTCCAGACTCAGGTGATGCAAAACCTCCACGGTCTGTTTGCCGCGGCGGTAGGTCTTGACCACGTCGCGCATGCTGACGATGTTGTCGCTCATGGATTGGACTCCTTGATTCGCACCCTGCTGCCATCGGACAGCTTGGAAAGATCCCCCGCCGCCAGGCGCGTCCCGGCCGGCACGCCCGCCAGCACCTGCACCTGGTCGCCGTCGCGCGCACCCAGGCGCACCGCACGGCGCTCGACGCGATCGCCGTGGATGACGAATACGCTGCCCTGGTCGCCGCCGCCGAGGACCGCGGCGGCCGGCACCTCGACGCCGGACGGTCCCGGCTGGTTGCCGGTGCCCGCCGCGGCCAGGAACGACACCCGCACCCCCATTTCCGGCAGAATGCGCGCATCCAGCGGCGCGCCGGTCTTGCGGTCGAAGCCGATGCGCACCTTGACCGTGCCTTTGCTGCGGTCGGCGGTGGGCACCACGGCGATCACGTGCGCCGGGATGTTCCAGTCCGGGTAGGCGTTCAGGCGTGCCACCACTTTCTGTTCCGGCTCGACGCGGTTGATGAAATTCTCGTTGACATCGACTTCGATCTCCAGCGACTCCATGTCCACCAGTGTGCCGATGCCGGTGCGGGTGAAGCCGCCGCCGGCCGAGATCGGCGAGACGATTTCGCCGGGCTGCGCCGCCTTGTCGGTGATCACGCCGGCAAACGGTGCGCGCACCACGGTGTCGTCGAGGGCGCGCTGTGCGACCTCGACGCCGGCCCGCGACACCTGCACGGTGGCTTCGGCGGTGGTCAGCTGCGCCTGCAGCTGCTCGTACGTGGAACGCGAGTTGTCCAGTACCGACTGCGATACCAGGTGCTGCGCCGCCAGCGTGCGGTTGCGGCGGTAGTCGCGCCCGGCGTTGACCATCTGCACGCGGATGCTCTGCAGCGCGTCGGTGGATTCTTTAAGCTGGGCCCTGGCCTGGTCCAGCGCCGCCCGGGCGTTGCTGGGATCCAGCCGGGCGATGACCTGGCCTTCCTTGACGTGCTCGCCTTCCTCGATGAAAAGCTCGCTCAGCCGGCCGGTGATTTTAGCCGACACGGTGGCCTGGCGCCGCGCCACCACGTAACCGGAGGCGTCGAGCACCGAGCCGCCGACGGATTCGCCGCCGGCAACCGGCTGCGCCGTCACCGCTTGCACCGGTATCCCCGACGGGGCGCGCAGCCACCACAGTCCGGCGCCGGTGACCAGCAGCAGCGCCAGGCCGCCGCCGATCCACGGCAGACGGCGGCGGCCGGCGGCAGTCGAACGAGGTTCGCGCTCGATGCGTAGGCGGTTGAGTAATTCGGATTTGTCGTCCATCGACGGGACGTTCGTTTCTAAATGCCGCTTAGCATAGCCGGAACCTGCCCGGCGGCCGGTCAGCGCAGGCAAGGCGCTTGGCGAACCGTATCCGGCCAGGGAGGATCTGCATGCCCGGAAGCCTATCCTAGTAGTACAACACATAAATAACAGAACATTAATATAATGACATCATCTTCCTGTCTCTGCGGAGGGTGTTGCCATGCGCCAAACCGAGTTGCGTCTTTCGAACAAGGCCCGGGAGCGGGCCGAGGAGGTCCGCTCGTCGGGCCTGC
>JAGWMX010000033.1 GCA_028871525.1 Gammaproteobacteria bacterium | reverse complement strand
TTGGGCCGCAACCCTTCGGGACGGGGCCTTTTTCGCGCCCCGCGGCGTCACGCCTCGCTTACATGGAACCACCATGTGCGCTCGTCGTTCCTTGCGGCTGCGCGAAAAGGGCCGCCGTCGCAGCGACCGAACA
The DNA here is from genome assembly GCA_028871525.1 of Gammaproteobacteria bacterium. Classification (GTDB taxonomy): domain Bacteria; phylum Pseudomonadota; class Gammaproteobacteria; order Nevskiales; family Nevskiaceae; genus SCRT01. The sequence continues at coordinate 26,287 of JAGWMX010000033.1, read as the reverse complement.
ATTGTCAACAGACCCTCAGTCCCGCCGCGCCGATGCGCCGGCTCGCCGTCCACTCACAGGGTTTTCGACGTGAAGAGCGGAAAATCGACCACCATGCGCTTTACCGGCACCGAGTCCTACGTCGCCACCGAAGATCTGCTGGTGGCGGTCAACGCCGCGGTGACGCTGGCCCGCCCGCTGTTGATCAAAGGCGAGCCCGGTACTGGCAAGACGCAGCTCGCGCGCGAAGTGGCGCGAGCCCTGGAAGCGCCGTTCTATGATTGGGCGATCAAGTCCACCACCAAGGCCCAGCACGGTCTGTACGAGTACGACGCGGTGTCGCGCCTGCGGGATTCACAGCTCGGCGATGCGCGCGTGCATGACATCCGCAACTACATCGTCAAAGGCAAGCTGTGGGAGAGCTTTGAATCTGCAATACGCCCGGTGCTGCTGATTGACGAGATCGACAAAGCCGACATCGAGTTTCCCAACGATCTGCTGCGCGAACTCGATCAGATGGAATTCTACGTCTACGAGACGCGAGCAACCATCCGCGCCACCCACCGGCCGATCATCATCATCACCAGCAACAACGAAAAGGAACTGCCCGACGCCTTCCTGCGCCGCTGCTTTTTTCACTACATCCGCTTCCCGGACCGCGACACCATGCAGGCGATCGTCGAGGTGCATTTCCCGGGCCTGAAGCAAAGCCTGGTCAAGGAGGCGATGGAGATTTTCTTCGGCCTGCGTGAGCTGCCGGGGTTGAAGAAAAAACCTTCAACCTCCGAGCTGCTCGACTGGCTCAAGCTGCTGCTGGCGGAGGACATTCCGCCGGAGACGCTGCGTGAGACCAGTGTCAAAAAAGCGCTGCCGCCGCTGTATGGCGCGCTGTTGAAAAACGAGGTGGACGTTCATCTGTTCGAGCGCGTCGCGTTCATGGCTCGGCGTGCAAACTGAGCCGCGGAGCCTGATCGATGATCTTGACCGTGTTCCGCTCCAGGCTGAAGCCGGAAAACGCCGAAACCTATCAGCGGGTGGCGGCGAAAATGAGCGAACTGGCGCAGTCGATGCCGGGCTACGTCTCGCACAAGACTTTTACCGCCGATGACGGCGAGCGGGTGACGATCGTCGAGTTCGAATCCGAGGCGGCGCAGCGCGCGTGGGCGCAGCAACCCGAGCACCTCGGTGCGCAGCGGTTGGGCCGCCGGGATTTCTACAGCGAGTTCCGGATCCAGGTCTGCGACGTGCTGCGCAGCACGTATTTTTCGGCCGGCGCCTGAATGCCTATTGATCCGGCAACATGGTGTTTGAACAACGCTGTGCTCCAATCGATAGCGCCTGCGGTCGATGACGTACCGATGGCGCCGGATCAACGGCAAAAACCATGCCCTGTGTGATTGAAGCGGCCGTTGGGCGGTGCGATTCGCCTACCGCGCTGGCGGCAAGTCCTGCACGGCGTTCGAACATTTTCTGGCCGCTTCAATAGGTCAGGTCCAGGTGCCGACGTCGCCGTCGGTCAGTCGCCACAGGTACCAGCTGGCGACCGAGCGGTACGGGATCCAGCGCTGGGTGATGCGCCGCGCCGCGCCGTCGTCGAGGCGGCCGCCGCCGTTGTGCAGATGGTCGAGCGCACGGCGTAGGCCGACATCGCTTATCGAGAAGATGTCGAGCCGATCCAGTGCGAAGATCAAAAACATCTCGGCGGTCCAGCGGCCGATGCCGGGCAGTGCGTCGAGTACCTCCAGTGCCCGTTCGTCCGGCTGCTTGCGCAGCGCCTTGAAATCCAACTCGCCGCCGTCGACCGCCTTTGCCAGCGCCGTGAGCCAACGTGCTTTGGCGTTGGACAGCCCGGCGTCTCGCAGAAGCCGGAGATCGACGGACAGAAAATGGCGCGGCATGAATCGATTGCGCGCACCGGCGGCAACAGCGACCCGGGCCATGATGGCATCGGCGGCCTTGGTCGAGAGTTGCTGCGAGATGATCGATGCACACAGCACGTGAAACGGATCTCGCCGGCGCTGGCCAAGACGGCAGGGGCCGTGCGCTTCGATCAGACGCCGCAGGCGGCGGTCGCGGCCGGCCAGGTGCGTCTCGGCCATGCGCAGTGTTTGGGGGTCGATCATCGAGTTTCCGGGTGGACCTTGGCAGCGTCTAGAATGCCTTAAACGGAACCGGTGCCGATCACCATGCTGTTCGGATTTTTCGGCGCGTTGCGCGCCGCCGGCCTGAAACCGGGCCTGTCGGAACTGCTGATGCTGCTGGAAGCGCTGCAACAGCGCGTGGCGATCTATTCGCTCGACGATTTCTATTATCTGGCGCGCAGCGCACTGATCAAGGACGAAACCCAGTTCGACCGCTATGACCGTGCGTTTGCCGCCTACTTCAAAGGGGTGGAGACCGCCGCCGCGGCGATCTTCGGCGAAGTGCCGGAGGATTGGTTGCGGGGACAGATGCGCGGACTGCTCTCCGACCAGGAGAAAGCCAAAATCGAAGCGCTCGGCGGCTTCGACAAGCTGATGGAAACGCTGCGCCAGCGGCTGGCCGAGCAGAAAAAACGTCACCAGGGGGGCAACAAGTGGATTGGCACCGGCGGCAGCAGTCCGTTCGGCAACTCCGGGTTCAATCCGCAAGGCGTGCGTATCGGCGGCGCAGGAGGACAGCAGCGGGCGGTCAAGGTCTGGGAGCGGCGCGAGTTCGCCAACCTCGCCGATTCGGTGGAGCTGGGCACCCGCAACATCAAGATCGCGCTGCGCCGGCTGCGGCGCTTCGCCCGCGAGGGCGCCGCCGAGGAACTCGATGTCGACGGTACCATCCGCGCCACCGCTGCCAATGCCGGCTATCTCGACCTGAAAATGCTGCCGGAGCGCCATAACGCCGTGAAAGTGCTGTTGTTCCTGGATGCCGGCGGTTCGATGGATCCACATGTACGCGTCTGCGAGGAACTGTTCTCGGCGGCCAGGGGCGAATTCAAGCATCTGGAGCATTACTATTTTCACAATTTCGTCTACGAGTCGATCTGGCGCGACAACCGGCGCCGCCACTCGGAACGGATTGCGTTGTACGACGTGTTGCACCGTTACACTCCCGACTACAAGCTGATCTTCGTCGGCGACGCGACGATGAGCCCGTACGAGATCCTGCAGCCCGGCGGTAGCGTCGAGCACTGGAACGAGGAGGCAGGCGCGGTCTGGTTCCGGCGTGTGCTGGACGCTTTTCCGCACGTCATCTGGCTGAATCCGGAGAGTCCGGAGCGCTGGACCTATACCGCGTCGATCGGGATCGCGCGTGGGCTGGTCGGCGCGGACCGGATGTTCCCGCTGACGCTCGCCGGCCTGAGCGAAGGCATGCGGCGGCTAAGCCATTAGAATGATCGAGGAGAGGCATGCCCGGGATCATCGATCATGGCCCAAGCAGAAGAGGAGGGGATGGCTGCGATGATTCTGTTTCCGGTGTTCACAGGCTTGGACTTGGATAGGTCGGCCGGCGATGGTGATGCAGTCACCGCGCCAGCATCGATCAGGCGCGCATCGCGCGCGCCGGCCGTGTCCCGCTACGGTGAACGTTGCCGGGCGCGATTCCGCAGCCGGGCGCCGGCCAGCCGATGATGGCGCGCGCAGCACGTCGATCCCGGCGCCTGATCGCATCGTCCGGCTGCATGTTCATGAGTCGGCCGGGTTGATCTCGCGGGCCAGTTCCCGACGGGCGGTACGCCGCTGGCTGTACAGCGGCCTCGGCATCGCCGTGTTACTGATCTGGCTGCTGAACCACTGGGTGATCAACAACACCGAGGCTTACGTCTACACCAGCTGGGCGTTGCTGCCGGACAACGACGTCGGGCTGGTGCTGGGGACCAGTCCGTACACCCGCGACGGCCAGCCGAATCCGCAGTTCGCCGGACGGGTGGAGGCCGCCGCCCAGCTCTACCAGCTCGGCAAGATCCGCCACATCATCGTTTCCGGAGCCAACCCGGACGCCAGCTATAACGAACCGCGCACGATGTGGCAGGCATTGGTCAAGCGCGGCGTGCCGCCGGACGTGATCACGATGGACTTCGCCGGTTTTCGCACCTTCGATTCGGTGGCGCGGGCGCAGGCGGTGTTCGGCCTGAACCGCCTGACCCTCATCACCCAGCGCTATCACGCCTTCCGCGCCGTGTTCATCGCCAAGAAGCTGCACATGTCGCCGGTGGCTTTTTGCGCGCCGGGCGGCGGCGATATCGGGCCGCTGTCGCGCACCGCAATCCGCGAAGTGTTCGCACGCATCAAAGCGGTGCTGGACATCTACCTGCTCGACACGGTGCCGAAGTTCCTCGGTCCGCCGCACCAGATCGATCTGGCCCCGCCGCCTGGCGTCGATACCTCGGCACCCGCCGCGGCCGCTTCCGGTTTTTGACCCGCGCCTCAGCAGCTGCGCAGCATCTGCAAGTTTGCCGTCGCGCTTCGCATCGCGGCCGGGCACGAGGCCCGGCCGCTGCAGCTGACGAAAGTTACGTCAGAACGAGTAACGCACGTAAGCCGAGAAGAAATCGCGGTCGCGGAACAGGTTGTTGGCGCCGCCGCCGAAATAGCTGGTGTAGCTGAGTTCGCCGGTCAGGTTGTTGAGGTAGCGCCAACCCAGCGACGGGGTGATCGCGCGGCTGTTGCGCACGAAGTTGCCGAGCGGCAGCGGGGTGATGCCGTCGACGTCATGATCCCAGCGCAAGCCGGGCTCCAGGGTGATGCCCGGCAGGACGTTGTTATAAGTCGCCTTGGTCACGATCTTGTAGCCCCAGGAATTGGCGGTCGGATAGGCCGATGGATCCTGCGCCGGAACCCCGAGCAGCCTGGCCTGCTGCGGATTTCCGGGCAGCACCGTCAGCGGACCTTCGTACCGCAACTGGCTCGAGTCTTCCAGGTTGTGCACGCGATCGCCGGCGACTTCGGCGATCACCAGCAGCTGATCCCAGCCCACCCACGACGCCGGCCCGAACAGCTTGGTCAGGCCGAAATCCAGCTGACTCACCTTCTTGCGGCGCCAGCCGCGCAGATACTGGCCACCGAGCGCACCGCCGGGCACCGGCGACAGCTGGCTCGGCAGGCCCAGTGCGGTGAAGAACACTTCGTCGCCGTTGAGCTGCAGCGGCTGGTTGGGCTTGTAGCTGTATTCGCCCTGAAAGCCGATGCCCCACGGCAGCGAGGCGTTGAAGCTGAAACCGTACATCTGCAGGTCCTGCGGAAACTCGTCAAAGTAACGTGCCGTGGTGGCGTCGATGTTGCCGCCGGTGGCGGTGGTGGCCGAAAACAACGGCAGCCGGCTGGTGTAGCGCGTCGCGTAGAAATCCAGCTCGGTGTCGTTCAACCACGAGATCAGGAATCGCGCCGCGCCGCCGAACTCGGCCTTGTTGCCGGGCTCTCGGGTCGGCGACCGGGGGATGATGCCGCCGAACGGCACCGGAGTCGGGAACAGGGCATTGGAATGGAAGAACTGGCACGCCTGCGGATCGTTGGGCGAGAAGCACGGTGCTCCTGCCAGGCTGTTCTCGCCGGCCAGACCGAGATCGATATTGGCCGCGGTGCCGCCGTTGGCGACGTAGTCCTGGTTGGCGAGCGGGAAGAAACTGCCGACGCTGCCGATCAGCGTGCGGCGCCATTTCCACTGGTACCAACCCTCGACGCTGATGTTGTCGTTCAGCGACAGCGAGGCGAACACCTGCGGTACCGGCCGCACGAACTCGCTCAGTTCGGCGCCGGGCAGGCGCGCCTTGTCGACGTCGATCGGCACGATGCTGTTCAACCCGTTGAGCACGAAAGTGGATTCGCCCCAGTTGACGATCTGGTTGCCGACTTTCACGCTTAGGGTGTGGCCGGCCAGATCGAAGCTGCCGTAGGCGTAGTAGTCGAGCAGCGTGCCGTCGCTGCCGACGTGGTTGTGGACGTCGTGCTGTTTGCGGGCCAGGTCGGCGAAGCTGAGCTCCTTGTTCGGCCCGAAACTGGCCTTGTTGAAGAAGTCCTTGTTCTGCAGCACCGGGTCGTAGGTGTAATTGCCGCGGACGAAGACGCCGAAACTGTGGTAGCTGACGGTCAGCGCCGAGGTGATCTTGTCGGTCTGATAGACGACGTCGCCGGCGTGGCCGAATGCCAGATCGCCGTTGTCGGCGTTGACCGTGAACGCGTTGCCGCCGTTGGCGATGCCGACGTAGGTCGGATCGGGATTTTCGGTACGCACCATCACTCCCGACGACATGCGGGTATCGAGCTGGACGTTGATCTCGTGGAACTGCCAGTTCAGCGCCTGCGCCGGCGCGGCGGCCAGCGTCGCCGCCAGCGCGGCGGCGGCAGCCATCGGCGCAAGCCGCCACTCCCGGTGCCGGCGGGTCGAACGGATCTGCATCGGAATTTCCTCCATATCGTGACGTAGGCTCATTGGCAGTTACCCCCGATCGGCAGGCACTGGCCATCGGCGGCCAGGAAGTTGGCCGCCTCGCGCTGCATTTCCTGGGTGACCGCCGCGTCGTTTGTCGGATTCAGGACCGAGCCGTGATTGGCTCCCGCCCCCAGGAACTGCACCACGAAACCGAGGTTGGCGCCGAGCTTGATGTCGGGCGTGGTCACCGGCGGCGTCAGCGGGCCGGCTACCTCGAGTCCCATCGTCGCCCACAGCGGATCGGTGCCGGAGAGCGCACCGGGTTCGATAGTCACGTCCTGCAGCGTCACCGTCTGGCTGCCGACCGGTGTCGTCACCGCCGGGCAGGCGGTCACCAGCGCCTGCGGCGAGAAGATGGTGGCCAGCAGCAAATCGGGCGGACAGGTGGTCGGCGCCGCGTTCGGCACCACCGTGTCGCCGATCACCTCGATCATGTCGATCGGGTGCTTGGCGCGTGCGGCCACCGCGTAGTTGATCGGATCGGCCGGATCCACCAGCGTCTGCGCAAAACGCAGGAACGTCTCGTAATCGTCCGAGCCCTGGAGCACCCCGGCCTGGGCCAGACCGGCGCTGATCGGCGGGCCGAACGCGGCCGATGCGTCGAGCAGCTTGGCTTCGCCGCCGCCCGGATTGGCCAGCACCGCCGCGCCCACGTCGCTGTCAACGCCGAGGAAGGCGGTGCCGACGATGGCGCCCAACGAGTGACCGAAGAAGCGGATCCGGTTCGGGTTAACGTCCGGCACCCCGTCGCGGTTCAAGTCCAGGTTCTTGACCGTCTGCGTCAGCGTCAACAGGTCGGCGACCGCCTGGCGATTGTTGTCGCGGCTGGTAATCAGACTCTGCAGGTTGATGAAGTAAGTACCGGAGGGATCGATCACACCGTCCGGTCCCGGTGCGCCGGTGGCGTTGTTTTCCAGATCCAGGTTGAAGGTGCGTTCGCCGGTGATCAGCCCCGCCGCCGGCGTGTTGGCGAACAACTGGTTGTCGAAGAACGGGTTGGTGGGATCGGCGATGCCGTGCAGCGGCAGATCGATCGCCACGCCGACGAAACCGGCGGCGGCCAGGCCGTCGGCTACCGCGAACAGGTTGGTGCGGTTCTGCGTGATGCCGTGCTGGAAGATCACCACCGGCCAGCCGCCGGGCGGCTCCGGGATTGCGCGCGGCACCGTCACCAGCACCGGAATTTTCTGCACCGAGGCGAAGTTCGGATCCAGCGCCGGGAAGCAGCCGGTGGTGCTGGCGCTGGGTTTGAGCGTCACGCCGTTGACGACCGCTCCGGTGGCGAAGGCTCCGCACGGGATCTTGCCCAGGAACATCGCGTTGATGTCCGGCTTGGTGGCATCGGCATGCCAGAAGCCGGACAGCGGCGCCGTGGGATCGGCCTGCGTCGGCACCTGCAGGTAGTACGGCACCGTGGTCAGTCCGGCGAAGATTTCAGCCGCGCCGGGTGAGGCCGGGCCGAGCACGCTCTGCGTGTTCAGCGTGGTGTCGGCGACCTGGATCACGCCCGGCTGCGCGTTCTGCGCCAGCGCGTCCAGCGTCTTGGTGGTGGATTCGGTGGTGAAGGTCCAGGCCAGCACGATCTGGTCGGCCGGGATGTTGGCCAGTTGCGTCAAGGCTGCCACCGCCGGGTGGATCAGTTGCGAGCGCAGCGCCTCGAGCTGGGCCTTCTGCGCCGCGTCGAGCTTCTGCAGCTCGGGATCGGTCTGCTGGTCGACCGGCGTGGCGCTGGCGGTGATCCGGAACTCCGGCGACGCGATCACGCCGCCGCCCTGCAGGTTCTTGATGCCTTTGGTCAGCGCGCACAGATAAGTGGTCGAGGGTGCCAGCGGGCGCTTGAACAGGACCAGGATGCGGGATCGTTGGACAGCGATCGGCGTCTGCTGGCCGGTGGTCGGATCGGTGGCGGTGGCCAGCGAATTCTGCACCGTGAAGTCGGTTCCTGGAACCAGCGGTTTGCCGGTGGCGGTGTCGATAATCAGCAGGTGCTGCGGCACGGTGCTGTAGTCCAGCTCGCCGACGGCATCGGCGAACATCGAGGCCGAGGTCGAAAAGCCGTCGACCTGGTTGATGTCCGACAGCGGTGGCGGCGTGCCCGGTACGTTCAGCGTCGGCGTCGCCGAGCCGGCGAACAGGCCGTCGAACGGGAACGGGATGATCGCGGTTTGCGTGGCGCTGGCCGGTACCGGGTCGAACAGCACCAGCGAATCGAAACTGATCTGGGGGTCTTTGCCGACGTTACTTTGCCCGCTGCCACAGGCGCTGAGCAGCAGCGCGCATGCCGCCGCAGTGATGGTCCAAGCTCGCATGAGGCCTCCTTTCAAACGTTTTTCAGCACTTTCGGTGCCGATTTTTTTTGCACCGATAAAAACCCTAAGGCGCAGCGCGCCACAACCCCAGTTTCGCGCTAATTGCACGCGACAACAATACATTCGCTGATATGCAAAATCGTATGGGTGGTATTTGAACCACACCCGGCGCGGCGCGTGGCTTGCCGCCGTCGCCGGGAACGGATGTCGGCGCGGCGAGATCACACTGCAAGGCTCGGCTTGCGGGTGCCGGCGGGATCGGCTTCTCAGGCCGGTTTTTCAGGCAGATGGTAGCTGCCGTCAGGCGCCAGCAAACGCAGCGGCAGACGGCGCCGCAGCAGGTCGTCGTCGCAGTGGACGTCCTCCTCGGCGCCGGCCAGCAGCGCTTCGGCGGCGATGAAGCTCAGTTCCGGGTGCAGCGGCGCGGCCAGCCGGGGGCGTTGTTGCAGCAGCCGCTCGATCGAGGTCACGCGCGTGCCATAGCGCTGCAGCAGTTGCTGCGTACAGTGCGGCGGCACCCCCAACGCCTGCAGCCGCGACGACTGCTCCTGCGCCCAGCGTGCGAGGTCGGATCGCGGCGCCCCCGGTAACCGCCGCTGTGCGGTGGCGCAAGCCGCCAGCCGCAGCCCGGCCTCGGCGGCCAGCGCGTCGACCACCTGTTCGGCGGCGGCGCGCGCGGTGGTGTATTTGCCGCCCAGCGGAACCCATAGCCGCGGCGCCGGATGCAGCAGTTCGAATTCGCGGCTGATGCGCGACAGCCGGTTGACCGGCTGCGCCTGCAGCGCGCGCACGCCGGCAAAACCCGCGATCACGGTTTCGGCACGCCAGTCGGCACCCGGCAGCCGCGCCGCCGCGGCGCCGAGCAGGTAATCGCGTTCGGTGGCGCTGGGTTGGCCGGCAGCGGCACCGGCGTCCTCGACTTCGGTTTCGGTGGTGCCGAGCAGCGTGCGCCGGTACCACGGCAGCACAAAGAATGCGCGGCCGTCCTGCGGTGCACGAAGAATCAGACCGCGGCGCGGTCCCGGCAGCGCCGGCAGCACCAGGTGGGCGCCGCGGATCAGCCGCAGCGGCGGCGTCAGCGCGCCGAGCAGCGGGCGCAGCCACGGGCCGACCGCGGCCACCACCGAGCCGGCCTGCAGTTCGAAACGCTGGCCGTCGAGTTCGTCGTGCACTGCGGCACCGGCCACCGAGCCGCCGGAGCGGCGCAGCAGCGCCTCGGCGCGCAGGCGGCTGACACAGACGGCGCCGGCCGCCTGCGCAGCGGCGACCACCTCCAGCACCAGTCGGGCGTCATCCTCCTGGTTGTCGCCGTAACTGAAGCCGCCGCGCAATGCCGGCGCGCGCAGCGCCGGTTGCTCGTTCAGCAGCGTCTGCCGCGACAGATGGCGGTGGCCGGCCAGCGATCCACTGCCGGCCAGCCAGTCGTAGAGGCTCAAGCCGAGGCGCAGCTTCAGCGGGTTGTCGCCGTCGCCGCGCCACAACGGCAGCACGAACTCCAGCGGTTGCACCAGATGCGGCGCCAGCCGGCGCAGCCGCCCGCGTTCGCGCAGCGCTTCGCGCACCAGCCCGAACTGCCACTGTTGCAGATAGCGCAGGCCGCCGTGGATCAGCTTGCTGGAAGCCGAAGAGGTGCCGGCGGCCCAATCGCGTGCCTCGACCAGCGCGACGTGAGCGCCACGGGATGCGGCATCGGCGGCGATCCAGGCGCCGAAGATGCCGCCGCCGATCACCAGCAGATCGAAGCGCTCGCGTTGCAGCCGCTGCAGCGGGCGCAGCAGTGGAAAGGCGTTCACGCGTCCGTCGGGCTAGGGCGGTGCACCGGCCGCCTGGTCCAGGTAACTGAGCCAGTTTCGCCGGATGGTATCGTCGCCGGCATCGGTGCGCGTGCCCAGCGCCTCGCCGGTCAGAGTGGCCGCCAGCAGCCCCTGCAGGCAGGCCAGCGGCGCCGGTGCGGGTTCGGCCAGCAGCGCCGCGAAGTGACGCCCGGCGCCGCCGTCCCACAGCCACGCGGCGGCGGCGGCTTCGTCGCCCGGCCGCGGCGTCAGGCTCCAGCGCCCGCCGCCGAAACTCAAGCTGCGAGCGGCCCAGCGCGCCGCGCGCGGCAGCCGCGTCAGCGCCGACGCCATTTGCGTCTGCGCGCGATCCAGCGCGCGGCCAGCGGCCAGTCGCAGCAGCGGCAGTTGTACCGAATCAGCGGATTCGTGTTGCGCGCGCCAGACCGTCGCCGCCGCCAGGTACAGTTCGCCGAGTGCGCGGCCCAGGCTGGCCACCAGCACCTCGTCGGTGGACAGCAGGCCGCGACGCGACAGCAGCGCCAGGTCGGCGATCAGCGCCAGCGTGCCGCTGGCGCGCTGGATCCGTCGCACCGCGCGCGCGGCGCTCGGCGACAGTCCACCCACCGGCAGCAGCGCGGTGCCGCCGAGAGTGTTGACCAACGCGCGCACGCCTCCGCCGAACAGCGCGCCGAGATGCGTCCAAAAGGCGGCGTCGAATTCTTCCAGTCCACGCGCCGGATTGTCGTCGCGCGCTGCATCCAGTTCGCGGCGCAGGTAAGGATGGCAGCGACCGAGCGCGCGCAGGCCGAGATCGACGGCCAGCAGCGGCTGCGCCGGCCAGCGGCTGGGGTTGGCACACAACCGGTCGAGCTCGCCGATCGCGCCGCGGCTGCCGAGCGTGGCCGCCAGCTCATGCGCCTGCGCCAGCAGGTCGAGGCCGAGATATTCGCCGATCGCCGCCAGCGCTGTAGGGCTTTCGCCTTCAGCCACCGCGATCGCACCCAGACGCGCCACCGCTTCGCAGCCGTAAAGCCGTCCGGCCAGCGCCGCCAGCGAGACGATCAGCGACGGATGAGAGGACAGCGGCGGCGAATCCGGTGCGTGCGAGCGCATCCGGCAGGCGCCGCCGAGGGTCAACACCGCCGCAGCGCCGATCGCCTCGGCCGGCGCCGCCACCGCGGCCACGCGCGCGCTGGCGCAGGACAGCTCGAGAATGCCGCGACCCAGTCCGGCCAGGCCGCCGAGAACGTGACTGGAAGGCACGAACACGCGGGCGCCGCGCAGCCTCACGCGGCCATCGCCGAGCGAGGTCAGGGTCAGGTCTGCGGCGTCGCGCGGCACCAGTACACAGGCGCTGCCGCTGACCCTGGCGCCCTGCAGTTGCACCCAGACGCCGAAGCACCGCGCATCGCACTCGGCGGTCAGGCCCAGCGCCAGTTGCAGCTCGAGCCCGACGCCGTCTTCGCCGCGATAGCGGCCGCGCGCGAGCCGGCCGCAGGCGCCAGCCTGGCGCTCGCCGTGAACGCTGACCCAGGTGCCGGCGATCGCCGCCCGCTGTTCGCTGTCGGTTTGCGCCAGCACCTGTTGTTCCGGCGTGCCGGCCCGGCGCAGCAGCTCCGCCCAGACCCGCTGTCGGCGAAAGGCGTCGACTTTCCCGGCGCCGGCATGCTGTGCCACGGTGCATGCCTGCGCCCACAGTTGCACGGCGTCGGGGCGAGCCGGCCGATCGCCGTTTGCTTCAACCGTCGCCACAGTGCCACCGCCGTGCTCGGGCGGCGACAGCGCGCGCAGCCGCAGCCAGTCGGGGTGACCGGCGAGCAGGCCGGCTTCCCACCACGCGGTGCCCGCTTCCAGCAGCGGCATCAGCGCCGCCGGCAAACCGGCGATCTCGCGATGAAAGCGATCGAACGCCGGCCGGCTGAACCATTCCTGGCGCAGCGCCGGCACCAGCAGCGGTGCGAACACTGCGATCCACGCCAGCGTCAACAGTGCGAACAGCGCCCACGACTGGCCGAGCAGCCCATAGAACAGCACCACGCCGCCGAGCAGCCAGGCCGACCGACGCAAGCCGGCGCGCCAGTAACCCAGCGCCATCAGCGCCAGCAGGAAGAACAGCAGCCAGAACATGTGCGCGGCGACCTGCGCTCAGCGGCGCGTGTGCGCGGCCGCCGGCGCGGTCTGGCGCATGCGGCCGAAAGCGTCGCCGGGTTTCCACTGCAGCGGTTGCGGCTGCGTCGAGGCCAGCCAGCCGAGAGCGAAGCCGAAGCGTGCGATTTTGGCCAGTCCCTGGAAATCCCAGTTCGGATCGAACTGGTCGCCCGGCTGATGGTAGCGGTGGGCGATGTAGTCGTCGAGCCGCTCGACGCCCCACTGCCGTGGATGGTCGGCGAACTTGACGCCCTCACCGATCGAAAAAGCCGGCACGCCGACGCGCGCAAAGGAGAAGTGATCGGAGCGGAAATAATGTCCGGCGCCGGGGTTGGCATCGGCATCGATGCTCATGGCGAAAGCCTGCGCCGTGCGCCGGACCAGCGGGTAGAAGCTGGTGCGCCGCGCGCCGGTGAGGGTTACCGACTGCGGGATCCCGAGCGGCAGCAGCGCATCGAAGTTCAGATCCAGCGTGGCGTCGCGCGCCGGAAATGGCAGATGCCTGGCGAGGTAATCGGAACCCAGCAGACCTTTTTCCTCGGCCGTCACCGAAGCAAACAGCACTGGATGCGGCGGCCGTTCGGTGGCGTTGGCGTAGGCCTGCGCCAGCGCCAGCAGAACGCCGACCCCGGTGCCGTTGTCCACCGCGCCGTTGTAAATGTCATCGGCGCCGGGCGCGCCGGGTATGATGCCGAGGTGATCGTAGTGTGCGCTGTAGATCACCACCTGTCGCGGCGGACCCGGATCGCGGCCCGGCAGCAGGCCGAGCACGTTGCTCGAACTGAAGTGCCGCACTTTGCTGACGATTCGCGCCGACAGTTTCACCGGCAGCGGGATCGGCTTGAAGCTTCTCGAATTTGCCGTCTTGAACATGTCGTCGATGTTCTTGCCGGCGGCGGTGAACAACAGCCCGGCAACATCCCAGGAAATCCACGACGCGGCACCCAGACGCGGTTGCGGATCGTCGGCTAGAAACGCCTGTTCCCCGGACCACGAGTTGCGTACCACGCTCCACGGATAGCTGGCCAGATCGGTGCGATGGATGATCAGCACGCCGGCGGCGCCGCGCCGCGCGGCTTCCTCGTATTTGTAGGTCCAGCGGCCGTAATAGGTCAGCGCCGGACCATCGAAGAACTTCGGACCGCCGGAGATCGGCTCCGACACGGAGCCCGAGCGCAGCGAGGTGGGTGCGGGAGGAGCCGGAGGATCGGCGAGGGGCGGCGTGGTCTGAGTCCTGCGACCGGCTCCCGCACCCGCGCTGCGCGGCACCGCGTCGCCGGTCGGTTCGTTGACGAACAGCAGCAGCACCTTGCCGCGCACGTCGACACCCTTGAAGTCGTCCCAGTCGTACTCCGGCGCATGGATGCCGTAGCCGACGAAAACGATCGGTGCGTCAATCGTCCGGTCGGTCGCGCCGGTCTGGTCGGTGGTGACGTAGTCGTCGCCGTACTTGAGCGTGATCGCATTGCCCTGGTCCGGGACCAACGCGAAGCCGGTTGCGCCGGGATCGGTGGCCACGCCGAGAAAATTGATCTTCTGCAGATAGCCGCCGCCGTCGCCGGCCGGTTTCAGGCCGTCGAGCGCGAACTGGGAAGCGATGTAAGCAGCGGCGATGTCGCCGCCGCGGGTGCCGGTGCCGCGACCCTCCAGCAGGTCGGAGGAGAGGAATTTGACGTGTGCGGCGATGCGCCTGGGGTCGATCGCGCGTGCCGCCGCGGCCGCCGCCGGCGGCAGGCCCCAGTTGCCGGGGTCGCCGCCCGTGTCGCCGGTCGGCTCCGACACGGTGCCCGAGCGCAGCGAGGTGGGTGCGGGAGGAGCCGAAGGACCGGCGTGCGGTGGCGTTGTCGGAGCCTTTCGACTGACTCCCGTACCCACGCTGCGCGACGCCGGGTCGCCGGTCGCCTGCCCGGCCCAGGCTGATGTCGCAAGCCACAGCGCGGCCGTCGGGCCGAGCCATCGCAATCCAGTTCGCATCATGGCGACTCCGTGCGAGGTGCTGCTGTCGAAGCGATTGGCGCACAGCCTACCGCCAAGGCGTGCAGAATAGGTAAATCCGAGCACAGCGACAACGCATGACGCCCCGCAACCTCGCCCAAAGTCCGCCGCCGACCGGCCGCCAGTTGCGTCCGCTGGATCGGTTGCTGCTGCGGCTGCAGCCGGCGCCGCCGCATGCGGTGGCGGCGGTCGAGCGGCGGCGTTCGGCGGCGCTGATGCGCGTTAACCACGCCGGCGAGATCGCCGCGCAGGCGCTGTACCACGGTCAGGCGCTGGTCGCGCGCGATCCGGCGCTGCGCCGCCATCTGCTGACGGCCGCCGCGGAGGAGCGCAACCACCTGCGCTGGTGCGCGCAGCGGCTGGCGGAGCTGGGCGATCGGCCGAGCCGGCTCGGCGCGCTGTGGTACGTCGGCTCGTTTGCCGTCGGCGCGCTGGCCGGGCTGGCCGGAGATAGCGCCAGTCTCGGTTTCGTTGAGGAAACCGAAGCCCAGGTCGCCGCGCATCTTGACGATCATCTGCGCCGCCTGCCGCCTGCCGATGCGCGCAGCCGCGAACTTCTGGAGCTGATGAAGCACGACGAGCAGCGCCACGGCGCGCAGGCGCACGCCGCCGGCGCCAGGCCGCTGCCGCCGCCGGTCCGGCGGCTGATGTCGATGGCCGCCGGCATGATGAAGTTCACGGCTTATCGTATTTAGCGTCATCGCGAGAGCGCGAAGCCGAAGCCGCGAGGGCACGGTGCGCCCGTGGCGACCTCGACATCGGAGCCACTGTGGAGCCACTGTCGCGAGGTTGCTTCGTCGCTGCGCTCCTCGCAATGACGTTCCTCGCGGCTTCGGCTTCGTCCCGCCACAGCTTCGTCTCGCGGTCCTCGCAATACCGTTCCTCGGCGATAGCGTTCTTCAGCGCTGGATGTTGCGACCGTAGAAGATTTCCATGATCTCGTGGTTGACGCGCCCGCGGATGCGCCTGGCCTCGCGCGGCGGCAGTTCGGAGGCGCCCTCGCCGAACAGGTAGGTGTCCAGGTCCAGCTCCTTGAGCCGCATCTTGGTGTGAAAGATGTTTTCCTGGTAGACGTTGACGTCGACCATGTCGTAGCGCTCGCGCATGTCGCGGGCGATGAAGTTCTGGATCGAGTCGATGGCGTGATCGATGTAGTGCTTCATGCCGCGCACGTTGCGGGTGAAGCCGCGCACCCGGTAGTCCATCACCACGATGTCGGACTCGAAGCTCTTGATCAGGAAGTTCAACGCCTTCAGCGGCGAGATGCGGCCGCAGGTGGAGACGTCGATGTCGGCGCGGAAGGTGCTGATGCCGGCGTCCGGATGGGTTTCGGGGTAGGTGTGAACGGTGATATGGCTCTTGTCCAGATGAGCCACCATGCTGTCCTTTGCGGCCTGCGGCGTATGCAGACCGTCGTGATGGCCTTCGGAGATCAGCATCGTCACCGAGGCGCCCTGCGGATCGTAATCCTGGCGGGCGAGGTTCAAGATGTTGGCGCCGATGATGTGGCTGACCTCGGTCAGGATCGCGGTCAGGCGTTCGGCGTTGTAGGCCTCGTCGATGTATTCGATGTACTCCTGCTGATGCTGCGGCGTGCGCGCATAGCAGATGTCATAGATGTTGAAGCTCAGCGTCTTGGTCAGGTTGTTGAAGCCGAGCAGCTTCAGCTTGGGATTGCTGGTGGGCTTGGTCAACGCGCGCGTCCCCGCAGAAAAGGAAAGACCGCCCGCGCCACGGCGGGTGTGCAATTATCCACAAAATCGGACTCGGCTGCGCTGCTTACGCCAATTCGAAATCGTGCGTCACCCGCGCCGCCTGGGCCAGCATGATCGATGCCGAGCAATACTTCGTCGCCGACAGTTCCACGGCGCGCCGCACCTGCGCCGCGGACAGCCCATGGCCGCGGACCACGAAGTGCAGATGGATGTCGGTGAACACCTTCGGTTCGGTCTCGGCGCGGGTGCCGGTCACGCGCACCTCGCAGCCGGCCACCGGCTGTCGGGCGCGTTTGAGGATGTGGACGATGTCCACCGCCGAGCAGCTGGCTACGCTCATCAGCATCAATTCCATCGGCCGCGGCCCCAGATTGCGGCCACCGATCGATTCCGGACCGTCGACGACGATCGCGTGGCCGCTGCCGGCTTCGGCCAGGAACGCTCCGTTTTCGATCCACGCCGCGCGTGCTTCCATCGTCGTCATCCTCCGATCAGCCGGCGCAGCGCCACGCCGGGATCATCCTCGCGCAGCAGCGATTCACCGACCAGAAAACGCTGCACGCCGGCCGTGCGCAGCCGCGCGATATCGGCCGCGGCGGCGATCCCCGATTCGCTGACCACCTCGCAGCCGGCCGGCAGGTGCGGCAGCAGTTCGAGGGTGGTGGCAAGCCGCGTCTCGAAGCTGCGCAGATCGCGGTTGTTGATGCCCAGCAGCGCCTGCGGCAGCAGATCGGCGGCGAGCACGGCGTCGAGTTCCCCGGCGCCGTGGATCTCGACCAGCACCTCGAGACCGAACTCGCGTGCGCAGGCGGCCAGCCCGTTCATCTGCGCCGCCGACAGCGCCGCGGCGATCAGCAGCACCGCGTCGGCGGCCAGCGCGCGTGCCTCGGCGATCTGCAGCGGGTCGATCAGGAAATCCTTGCGCAGTGCCGGCAATTCGCAGGCCGCGCGCGCGTCGGTCAGATCCTCGCCGGCGCCCTGGAAGAATGCCCGATCGGTCAGCACCGACAGGGCCGCCGCGCCGCCGGCGGCGTACTGCCTGGCGATTCGCGCCGGCTCGAAGTCGGCGCGGATCAGGCCCTTGCTGGGGCTGGCCTTCTTGATCTCGGCGATCACCGCCGGCCGGCCGGCGGCCACGGTTTTCGACAGCGCCGCCTTGAAGCCGCGTACCGGCCCGGCGGCCGCGGCCCGCTCGCGCAGGGCGGTCGGCGAATAGCGCTTGCGCAAGCGCAGGATTTCTTCCTGCTTGTGCTGCAGGATGCGCCCGAGGACGTCGTTCATCCGGCGTCTGCGGCGGCCAGTCGCCGGGTTGCCGCCACCACCGCATCGAGTTTTGCCTGCGCGGCGCCGGAGGCGATGGCGGCGCGTGCGCGCTCGATGCCCTGGGCGATCGATTCCGCCACGCCGGCCACATACAGCGTGGCGCCGGCGTTGAGCAGTACGATGTCGCGCGCCGGACCGGCCGTTCCCCGCAGCACATCCAGCAGCATCGCCTTCGACTGCGCGGCGTTGTCGACGCGCAGGTTGCGGGTGGCGGCCATCGCCAGGCCGAAATCCTCCGGGTGAATTTCGTATTCGTGCAATTTCCCCGCGCTCAGCTCGCCGACCAGAGTCGCGGCGCCGAGCGAGATTTCGTCGAGCCCGTCCTTGCCCCAGACCACCAGCGCACGTCGCGCGCCGAGGCGCTGCAATACCCGCACCTGGATGCCGACCAGGTCGGGGTGGAACACGCCCATCAGGATGTTCGGTGCGCCGGCCGGATTGGTCAGCGGACCGAGGATGTTGAACAGCGTCTTGACGCCCAGTTCGCCGCGCACCGGCGCCACCGTTTTCATCGCCGGATGGTGCAGCGGCGCGAACATGAAGCCGAAGCCGGTTTCACGGATGCAGGCAGCGATCTGTTCCGGTTCGAGCGCGATCGCCGCGCCGAGCGCTTCCAGCACGTCGGCGGCGCCGGATTTGGACGACACGCCGCGGTTGCCGTGCTTGGCTACGCGCGCGCCGGCGGCCGCGGCGACGAAAGCGCTGGCGGTGGAGATGTTGAACGTGTGCGCGCCGTCGCCGCCGGTGCCGACGACGTCGACGAAATGCGGCTGCTCCGGCAGCTCGACCGTGCGCGCGAACTCGCGCAGTACCTGCGCCGCCGCGGCGATCTCGCCGACGGTCTCTTTTTTGACCCGCAACCCGGTCAGGATCGCCGCCGCCATCAACGGGCTGATCTCGCCGCGCATGATGCCGCGCATCAGCTCGACCATCTCGTCGTGGAAGATCTCGCGGTGTTCGATCGTGCGCTGCAGCGCCTCCTGCGGCGTGATTGGCATCAGACCGTGCCCTCCAGGAAATTGCGCAGCAGCGCGTGGCCGTGTTCGGTGAGGATCGATTCCGGGTGGAACTGTACGCCTTCGATCGGCAGGGTTTTGTGGCGTAGCCCCATGATCTCGTCGCCGCCGCCGCCGTCGGTGCGCGTCCAGGCGGTGATTTCGAAGCAGTCCGGCAGGGTGTCGCGCTCGACGATCAGCGAGTGATAGCGCGTTGCGGTGAACGGGCTCGGCAGGTTGCGGAACACGCCGGCGCCGGTGTGGTGGATGGCGCTGACCTTGCCGTGCATCACCTGCCGCGCGCGCACCACGCGGCCGCCGAAAGCCTGGCCGACGGCCTGGTGGCCGAGGCAGACGCCGAGGATCGGCACCCGTCCTTCGAGCCGCTCGATCAGTTCCAGACAGATGCCGGCTTCGTTGGGTGTACACGGCCCCGGTGACAGCACGATACGACGGGGTTGTCTCGCGGCGACTTCGGCCACCGTGATGCGGTCGTTGCGATACACCTCGACCTCTGCTCCCAGTTCGCCGAAGTACTGGACAAGGTTGTAGGTGAAGGAGTCGTAGTTATCGATCATCAGGATCATCGCGACCCCCCGCATGCTGCGAGCTTTGCCGCCCGCAGCATGGCGCCGGCTTTGTTCATCGTCTCCTCCCATTCGGCCCGCGGGTCGGAGTCGGCGACGATGCCGCCGCCGGCTTGCACGTGCAGCAAGCCGTCCTTGATCACCGCGGTGCGAATGGCGATGGCCATATCGATGTTGCCGGAGAAGGACAGATATCCGACTGCGCCGCCGTAGACGCCGCGCTTGACCGGCTCGATCCCGGCGATGATTTCCATCGCCCGCACCTTCGGCGCGCCGGACAGCGTGCCGGCCGGAAACGCCGCCATCAGCGCATCCAGCGGGTGCAGGCCCGGCCGCAGCCGGCCGGTGACGTTGCTGACGATGTGCATGACGTGGCTGTAGCGCTCGACCGCCATCTTCTCGGTCAGCCGCACGCTGCCGGTTTCGGCCACGCGGCCGACGTCGTTGCGGCCGAGATCGATCAGCATCAGGTGCTCGGCGAGCTCCTTCGGATCGGCCAGCAGTTCGGCTTCCAGCTGTGCATCCTCCTCCGGCGTGGCGCCGCGCCTGCGGGTGCCGGCGATCGGCCGTACGGTGATCTGACGGTCCTCGACCCGCACCAGGATTTCCGGCGAGCTGCCGACGACATGGTGATCGCCGAGATTCAGGCAGTACAGGTACGGGCTCGGGTTGAGCCGGCGCAGCGCGCGGTACAGCGCCAGCGGGCTGGCCGTGAACGGGGCCGACAGCCGCTGCGACGGCACCACCTGCATCACGTCGCCGGCGACGATGTAATCCTTGATCCGGGCGATCGCCTGCGCGTAGCGCTCGGGCGTGAAGCTGGAGCGGAACTCGCCGAGCGTGCCGCCGGTCGGCGGTGCCGGCGTCGGCCGGCTCAGCCGCGCCTCGATCTGATCCAGCCGCGCCCGCGCCCGTGACAGGTCGGCGTCATCGTCTGCGCGTGCGTGCACGACGATGGTCATCGTCGCGCGCAGGTTGTCGAACACCAGCAGCTCGTCGGTTTTCATCAGCAGCGCGTCCGGCGTGCCGAGCGCATCGGCGGGCGCCGCCGCAATGCGCGGTTCGCTCAGGCGCACGCAGTCGTAGCCGAAATAGCCGACCAGGCCGCCGTCGAAGCGCGGCAGGTTCGGCGCCGGCCGCACTCGCGTGCGCGCGCAGTAGCGCTTGATCCAGTCGAGCGGATCGCCGGTCTCGACGCACTCGGTCACTTCGCCGTCGCACCGGCGTTCGATGCGTCGCCCATGCAGGCGCAGCTGTTCGCGCGCCGGCAGGCCGATGAACGAATAGCGGCCCCAGCGCTCGCCGCCCTGCACCGATTCGAACAGGAACGTATACGGCGCGCCGCCGAGTTTCAGATAGGTGCCGACCGGAGTGGCGAGATCGGCGGGCAGCTCGCGCGAAAGCAGGGTGTGGGTGTAGTCGGTCATCGTCAGCAGCGGGCGGCAACGGGGCCGGCGTGGCCGGCAGCGGTCAGAATGCTGTCGCCCGCCATCGCCGCCCGGTTGTCCGCCCACATCCGCTCACGCGCCACTCCGCTGCTTCTGCTTCGCCGCGATGATGATACGGTATATCAGCCACCGCCGGTGACGGCCGGCTGTGCCGCCGCCGGCACCAGCGGCGGCAGTCTGGCGGCCGCCAGTTCGGCGTTCAGCGCCGCCAGCCCGGCTCCGGCCAGGCGCTGCTCGTCGGCGATGACCCGCGCCGCGATCGGCTGCAGGCGCTCGGCGCCGCGTGCGGCATCGGCGCCCGGCGCCGCGTCAGCGCCGTCCACCGCGGCGAACAGCGCGTCGGCGGCGTTCTGCGCCCAGCCCAGTGTCAACACCTGCGGCGGCGGATAGGCCCAGGCATCGGTCGGATTCGGCGTCGTGCGGTGTCCGGACAGCGCCGCCAGCCGCGCCGTGTACGCGGCCAGCCGCGGCTGCGCCTGGGGATGCGCCGCGCCATAGCCGGTCGCCGCTTTCTGCAGCCGCTGCAGTTCGTCGCCGGCTGCGGCCAAGCGGCCGCGCAGCGCCTGGATCTGCCGCGCCAGCGCGAACTGTTGCGCATAGGCGGAGGCCGGTAGATGCACCCGCGGGTCGGCTTCGATGGCGAAAACCTGCTGCAGCTGCCGCCCGCCCGCCGTCAGCACCGCGAGGTAGCGGCCCGGCGGCGCCCACACGCCCTGTTTGATCCCCGCCGGGGCAGCGTAGCGGAAGTCCCAGACGAAGCGGTGCGCGCCGGCCGCCGCGGACAGAGCTTGCGGTCGTTCGACCCACTCCGGTGCGGACTTGAGCGCGGCCAGATCGGGTTTGGCGATCTTGTCGGCGCTGGACCAGCGCCTGACCGTATCGCCGTTGCTATCGCGGATCTCCAGTGTCACCGGAGTCTGCGCCGGCTGCTGCAGGGTGTAATCGATGTAGGCGCCGTTCGGCGGGTTGGGCGCCTTGGGCTCGTCGGCCGGCATCGGCGTGCCGGTGAACTCCGGTATGTGCAGGCGCACCGCGGCGGCCGGTCTGAACAGCCAGGCGCCGGCCCCGGCGACGCGCGTGTCAAGCTGCCGCAGCGGCGCGACGTCGTCGAGAATCCAGAAGCCGCGGCCGTGGGTGGCGATGACCAGATCGTCGCCGTGCACCACCAGGTCGCGCACCGAGGTCACCGGCAGGTTCAGCTGCAGCGGCTGCCAGTGGCCGCCGTCGTCGAAGGATACGTAGACGCCGTGCTCGGTGCCGGCGTACAGCAGGCCGCGGCGAACCGTATCCTCGCGCACGACGTTGACGAAATCCCGGGTGCCGATGCCGTCGACAATCACAGTCCAGGTTTTGCCGCCGTCGTGGGTGCGGTAAATATAGGGGTGGGTGTCGTCGAGCCGGTGGCGGTCGACGGCGACGTAGGCGGAGTCGTCGTCGAAATGCGAGGCGTCGATGGCGGCGATTTTCGACCAGGCGCCCAGGCCTCGCGGCGTGACGTTGCGCCAGTGCGCGCCGGTGTCGCCGCTACGCCAGATCAGGCCGTCGTCGGTGCCGACCCAGACCGTCTCCGCCGCCACCCGCGACGGCGCAATCGCGTAGACCACGCCGAGGCGCGAGGCCGGCAGCGGCCGGTCGGCGGCGGTGACGGCGTCGAGGCTGGCCGGCACCTGCGGCTGCGGGCGCGTCAGATCCGGGCTGACGGGACGCCAGTGTCCGCCGCCGTCTGCGGTCAGCCACAGACGCTGGTTGCCGAAGTACAGGCGCTGCGGGTCCTTCGGCGAAAACGCCAGCGGCAGCGTCCAGGTGGCGCGGTAGACGCCGGGGTAGGCCAGCGCCGGCGGTACGCTGCGAGTCTGTCCGGTGCCGAGGTCGAGCTGGTCGACGCGGCCGCCGTAGATCAGATCGGGATCGCGCGGATCCGGCGCGATCATGTCGCTCTCGCCGCCGGCCACCAGCTCGTGGAACTGCGGCATGGCGATGCCGTCTTGCGAGATGGTGCGGCTGGGCAGCATCACCGCGCCGGAATCCTGCTGCGCGCCGTAGACGTTGTAGGGGAAGCGGTGGTCGGTGGCGACGTGATAGATCTGCGCGGTCGGCTGGTTGTACCAGGAACTCCAGGTCGCACCGCCGTCGAGCGTGACCAGCGCCCCCTGGTCGACGCCGAGAATGCGCCGGGCCGGATCGCCGGGGTCGATCCACAGCTGGTGGAAGTCGTCGCCGGTGGGGTCGCCTTTTTCGGGCAGGAAAGTCCTGCCGCCGTCATCCGAGCGCAGTACGATGGTGTTCAGCGCCCACACCCGGTCGGCGTTCTTGGGATCCACCGCGATCTCGCCGAAATACCAGCCGCGCCGCCAGATGCGCGGGTCGCTGCTGGTCTTGAGCCAGTGGCCGCCGGCGTCGTCCGAGCGGTACAAGCCGCCGTCCGGCCCGGCGACGATGGCGTAGACGCGCCGCGGTGCGGCCGCCGAGATCGCCACGCCGATGCGGCCGCTGTGGGCCGGAAAGCCATGGCCCTGGAGCTGGCGCCAGTGCGCGCCGCCGTCGGTGGATTTGTACAGTCCGCTGCCGGGGCCGTCCGACGGCGGATAGACGCTCCACGGCGGCCGCCGCGTCTGCCACAGCGCGGCGTAGATCACGTCCGCATCACCGGGCTCGAAGGCCAGGCTCACCGCGCCGGTGTCGTCGTCGCGGTACAGCAGCTTGCGCCAGGTCCGGCCGCCGTCGGTGGTCTTGAACACGCCGCGCTGCGCGTTGGGGCCGTAAGGGTGGCCCAGCGCCGCCACGTAGGCCACGTTGGCGTCGTGCGGATCGACCAGGATGCGCGCGATCTGCCGGGTGTCGTCCAGGCCGGCGTGCTGCCAGGTGGCGCCGCCGTCGGTGGATCTATAGACGCCGTCGCCCTGGGCGATGTCCGAGCGCATGTCGGCCTCGCCGGTACCGACGTAGATCACTTTCGGGTCGGACGGCGCCACCGCAATGGCGCCGATGGAGGCCACCGGTTGCCCGTCGAAGATCGGCTGCCAGGTGCGGCCGGCGTCGCGGGTTTCCCACACGCCGCCGTCCACCGCGCCAAAGTACCAGTGCAGCGGTTGTCCCAGCACGCCGGTCACCGCCAGCACCCGCCCGCCGCGGAACGGTCCGATGTTGCGCCAGTGCAGGCCGCCGAACAGGGCGGGGTCGAAGGCGGCCGCCTGCACGGTGGCGGCGAGCAGCAAGGCGGGCAAGAGCGCCCAGCGGGCGGAACGGGACATGCTGGCTCCAGAGCTTGTGGCGCGCACGCGGCGCCGGCTGCGGCAAAGTCTAGCGCCTCGGGATGCGGCGGTCCCATTCGGCACGCGGGTCAGGGTCACGGTTTCGATTGATTGGGGAGCACCGGATTCCGGCACGCGCCGAAATCGCCACCTCGCCGTCACTTCCGCAAATAATGATCTACCAGCAGCAGCCCGAACAGCCCGGTCAGGTAGACGATCGAATAGCCGAACGTGCGCATCGCCAGTCCCGGCCGTGGCCGCCACTTCAGCCGCAGCGCGTAACCCACGAACACTGCGCCGAGCAGCAGTGCACCGAGCAGATACGGCAGGCCGCTCATGCCGATGGCGAACGGCAGCACACTCAACGCCAGCAGCAGCAGCGCGTACAGCAGTACCTGGGTGCGCGTAAAATCGAGGCCGTGGGTCACCGGCAGCATCGGCACCTCCGCCGCCGCGTATTCCTTGTGGCGCTCGATCGCCAGCGCCCAGAAGTGCGGCGGCGTCCACGCGAAGATGATCAGGCACAGCAGCAGCGGCTGCGGGGCGAGATGGCCGGTGATCGCCGTCCAGCCCAGCACCGGAGGGAACGCGCCGGCCGCGCCGCCGATGACGATGTTCTGCGGAGTCGCCCGCTTCAGGTACATCGTATAAACCCCGGCGTAGCCGACCAGCGTCGCCATCGTCAGCCAGGCGGTCAGCGGATTGACGAAGGCGTACAGCAGCGTGAAGCCGAACACGCCGAGCAGCGCGGCAAAACTCAGGGATTCCCGCACCGTCAAGCGTCCGGTGACCAGCGGCCGGCCGCAGGTGCGTGCCATGCGCGCATCGATTCTGCGGTCGATCAACTGGTTGATCGCCGCCGCCGCCGCAGCCTGCAGGGCGATGCCGCCGAGGCCGAAGAGAAACTTGTCCAACGGCGGCAGGCCGGGAACCGCCAGCAGCATGCCGACTGCCACGGTGAAAAGGATCAGCATGACCACGCGCGGCTTGCACAGCTCGTAGTACTCGCGCAGCCGCCGGGCCAGCGGCAACGCCAGCATGGTCGGTGACGGCGCGCTGATCGTCACGGCGCCGCCGAAGGCGCGTTCGCCGGCTCGCGCCGGCTCGCTGTACGCGCCGGTGCCGGCTGCAGGCGCGTCCGCCACAACACCTCGTTGACCGCGACCACCGCCAGCAGCAGCAGCGCGGCGCCGACGTTGTGCGCGTCGGCCAGCCACAGCGGGAAACCGGACTCGATCAGGCTGATGCCGATGGTGAGCTGCAGCACCAGCGCCGCCAGCAGCGCCAGACCCAGCGTCCGCGCGCGGCCGTGGGCGCGCCACAGCAAATAGAGCGCCAGCGCGCCGAGGACCACTGTCACCGCCAGCGCGCCGAGGCGGTGGGTCAGGTGGATCGTCGTGCGCGCCATCGAATCCAGCACGCCGCCCTCGTAGTCCACGCCGAGGCCGTGCCAAAGCCGAAAGGCGGCGGCATAGTCGGTCGCCGGCCACCACTGGCCGTGGCAGGTCGGGAAGTCCGGGCAGCCGAGCGCCGCATAGTTGGTGCTGGTCCAGCCGCCGAGAAAAATCTGGCCGATCAGCAGCCCCAGCCCGAGCAGCGCCCAGCGTGCCGTACCGCGCGGCGCGGGGGTGCCGGGCGGGCGCGCCGACTGGCGCAACCACATCCACCACAGCAGCGCCAGTGTGGTCAGGCCCAGCAGCAGGTGAGTGGTGACGATGATCGGCATGACTCTCCAGGTCACCGTCAGGGCACCGAACACGATCTGCGCCACCAGCACCGCCAGGGTCGCGAAAGTCAGCCGGCGGGGCACCTCGCGGGACGACGCGGCGATGATCGCCAGCGCCAGAACCAGCAATCCGACGACGCCGGCCAGGTAGCGGTGAATCATCTCCTTCCACGCTTTCCCGGCCTCGACCACGCCGCCGAAGCGGGCTTCGGCGCGCGCCAACGCGTGCGGCGCCTGCGGCACCGTCAGATCACCGTAGCAACCGGGCCAGTCCGGGCAGCCGAGGCCGGCATCGGACAGCCGCACATAAGCCCCGAGCGCCACCAGCGCCAAACACAGCAGCACAGCGAGCAGATTGAGGCGGAAAAACCAGCGGCGCATAGAGGTGGTGTAAGGCAGGCGCGTCAGGGCGCGGGCGGGCGCGCCGGAGCGTGTGGATCGGCGCTAAGCGGATTCATTTTAACCTGCACAGGCGCTAGTGTTCACAGGCGCTAGTGTAGTGCTTGCGAATACATTGAACTACCAGGTGCTGCCATGGTCATATTCGTGTCCGTCCCCTGGAGCGAATGATGAAACCGGCTGCTGCGATCACGCTGACCCAAGAGCAACGCAAAGAACTGGAGCGGCGCGTTCG